>JAEZOA010000007.1 GCA_023441625.1 Bacillota bacterium | reverse complement strand
GCCCCAGCCCACTGAACTGCTTTATAAAACCTATCAAGCACATCATCTTCACTTCCCCTAAAACATTTTATTTGATTCTGGATACAACATCGTTCTAGAGAATCTTCACTACAAGTATTACTGGTTGCCAAAATTACTTTATCAACATTTTTAGCCTGCTGAACGCGCCTTACTACATGTACAAGAACTGGCAATCCGCATATATCTAATAGCACTTTTCCCGGCAGTCTGCTTGAATTCATTCTGGCTTGTATAACAGCATACACCAAATATTATCACACCTTTCATATGCTATTTACTCACTTCAAGTAAAAATTTAACCAATAAGACATTATACTCTACTATTTTATATTACGTTTAAATACAGGATTAACTTTCCCACCTTTCAATATTCCTAAAGTTGAATCCTTCTCAATGGCTCTTTGTATATCATCTAATGCTAATTCTGCTGCATCAAGATACGACTTTATTTCCTTTTCAGAATGAGATAAATTCAAGTTATTTATACCAACTGACATAATACCTTCCTGAATCATTCTTTGCTGGAAAATAGAATTTATATCTAAATAATCAAGTCTCCCTTTACCCTCGAACTGTATGCCAGCATGAGGTGCAAGACCTGAAGTAAACACTACATCAGAAACTTTTTTATTATCTATTATAGTATTTAAACCTTTTAACATCATATTTCCAAGCTTCCATATTCCTTCATATACATTTGGTTTTTCCAAAATCTTAATTGTTTCTAGCGCAGCTACAATTGACAACGTTTCTCCACCAAAAGTAGTTGATACAAAAACTCCCTGCTCAATTAATTCCATGATATCCCTTTTACCAGCAACTACAGAAATAGGCATCCCATTTCCCATTCCTTTACCGATTGCCACCATATCAGGAGTTACATTGTATAGCTCGGCAGCTCCCCCCAATGCATATCTAAATCCTGAAACAACCTCATCAAAAATAAGTACTGCACCATTTTTACTAGCTATTTCACGTATAGCTTGGAGATAGCCTTCCTCTGGCCCGTTAGCTTGAATTGGCTCAAGAATAACTGCAGCTATTTTATCCTTGTATTCATCAAATAGTATATTTAATGAATTGATATCATTATAATTAAAGGTTTTGGTTAAATCACATATTGGTTTTGGTACACCTCTGTTATTAGCGGTCGAGCCAATTGACCAATCATGCATGCCATGATATCCACATAAAGCTACCATGTCCCGTCCAGTGTATGCTCTAGCAAGTCTAATTGCAGCTGTAGTTGCATCTGAACCATTTTTCACAAATCTAACCATTTCGGCACATGGTATTATTTGGGTCAATTTCTCTGCAAGCTCTACCTCCACCTCCGTTGATTGAGAAAAGGAAATACCTTTATTTAATTGATTAACAATTGCTTCATTTATTTGCTTATTATTGTAACCAACTGTTACCGGCCCTAATGCACAAATAAAATCAATAAATTCATTTCCATCAACGTCCCAGACCCTACAGCCTTCGCCTTTTTCAATAAATGAAGGGGAATTCCCTTCACAAAAATACCGGAAAGACTTACTATAAGTTTGAGCTCCTAAAGGCGTTACTTTTCGTGCTCGTTCCAATAAATTCTCGCTTTTAGTGTACTTTAAACTCATTATTTTCACCCCACATTTTATCAATTTAACGTTAATTCAAACTATTTATTCCATAAAAATGGCATTACTATATTATCACTAATCTGTTTAAATTCCTTAGCAATTTGTTTTATTATAGTTCTATTTACATCTGTATTGAACATATCAATAAATTCCTTCAGCTGCTTTAAATTATCGACCCCAAAAACCAAATAATCAATATTGTGATTACTTTTTACAAAATCTATCGCTGCTAGAGCACGTGTTATGTTATTCTCCATACATAATGCATCAAATTTTTTTACTATTGGAACAGCCTCAGATAAATATGAAGGTATCTCATTAATAGGCATAAGCAACAACCCTTGTAAAAATGCACTTCTTGCATATATTTTTTTATTATCTAATATTTCCGAATTAAAAAATCCTTCTTTATCCAATCTTTGATCAAAAATATTATAGGGAATCTGTATTATTTCCATTTCATTATATGAGAAAGTTCTTTTTGCTTCATTAGGCGTATATACAGATGCACCTATTCTTTTAACATAACCTTCTTTTTTTAGTCTGTCTAAAGCTGCTATAACCTCTTTATTATCTAAAGCATTTGCATTGTGAAGCATGTAACCATCCAAGCACTCAATATTGAGTTTTTTTAAACTCTTAATAACACACTCTTTAGCTCTAAAGTACCAATTATTATTGGTTCCTTCTTTAAAAATATCTGGAGATATTTTTGAATTTATCTCAATTTTATATTGATTTATTTTTTTTTGCTTAATAAATACACCCAGAACATCCTCTGCTATCCCGTATGCAGAAGCAGTATCAAAAGACTTAACACTGTTTTGATATGCATAGTCAAGCATTTCAATACAACTTTCCAAGTCCGGCTGCTTATTTCCAGCGACCCCATATTTTAATCCAAACTGAACTGTCCCTAAACATAATTTCATTTTAGACTACCTTCTGTCATTAATTTTTTCCATATGGACACCATCTATATATTTACCTTCAAAAAAATACCTTTCTTTATCTATATAGACGCTTTCAAATCCATTCTTTTTAAAAGCATTTATCGACCCTAGATTATACTGATATGCTCCAGCTACTAATTTGTGTAAATTCAAATGGTTAAAAGCATAATCAGTAACAATTTTTATTGCTGACGTAGCAATTCCCTGCCCCCAATAATTTTTATCACCAATTATTATACCTACATCGGCATATCTGTGTATCCAATTAATTGAACCCAGCTTAATATTACCAATATGAGTTTTTTTATCATTTATGAATATACCAAATAAAATGTTATTTGTGTTTGTTGAATTAATAACAAACTGTTTTATAGATTCCATAGTATGTTGAAAAAAACGGCTTTCAGTATATTTTACAATTTCGTAGTCATTCATCCATGATACATAAGCATCACCAACATCTTCTTCAGATAAAACTTTAAGATATATTTTATCAGCGCATAAAATACTCATGATTGACACCTCTATTTGTGATAACTAATTGTCAAAATCAATACTCTATATTTAATAGTGACAGACGCTCTCTAATTTCTTTAACATCAAGCCACTGACTATTCTCTCCGGAATTATACTCAAAACCCTCATCTATACGTTGTCCACCTTCAGCAATACATCTACTTGCACTCCACCAATCAAACTGTGGATAAATAATATAGTGCTTGTCATATTCATACGTAGATCTGGAGTCGTCCTTAGTTATCATTACCTCATGAAGCTTTTCACCTTCACGAATGCCAATTTCCTTAATAATACAATCCTTATCCATGGCGATAGCTAAATCAGATATTTTAAACGATGGTATTTTTGAAATGTAAGTTTCTCCACCCTTTGATTCCTTTAAAGCTTTTAATACAAGGCTAACACCCTCTTCTAGTGTTATCCAAAATCTTGTCATCCGCATATCAGTAATTGGCAATTCCTTTGATCCCTGTTCCAAAATATTTTTGAAAAATGGTATTACAGAGCCTCTGCTACCCGAAACATTACCATATCTTACTATTGAAAAAACTGTACCGTTTTCACCTGAATAGGCTCCTGCCGAAATAAATAATTTATCAGAAACAAGCTTTGTTCCACCATAAAGATTTATAGGATTAACCGCTTTGTCAGTTGATAGTGCAACAACTTTTTTTATTCCTCTAT
>JAEZOA010000170.1 GCA_023441625.1 Bacillota bacterium | reverse complement strand
GTTATATGCTGGCAATTTATACCTTTTTATATGATATATTTTTTAGCAGGCTTAAGCTCATTACCAGTGGAAATATATGAGGCGGCAATTATTGATGGAGCGACTAGAGGCCAATATTTTTGGAGAGTTGCAATGCCGTTTATGAAGGGAACTATAAAAAGTGCTGCTGTATTATCATTGATTGGTTCATTAAAATATTTTGACTTAATTTACGTTATGACTCAGGGAGGTCCTAATGGTGCTACCGAACTGATGGCTACATATATGTATAAAAATGCATTTCAGATATTTAAGATGGGATACGGATCAACCGTAGCCTCTGCCATGTTTGTTATTATTACTGCAATTGCATTACTCACTCTTAAAGCTTTAAATGGGAAAGAGGAGGCATAATTATATGAAAAAGAAGAGAATTACTATTGGAAAAATTATTGCTGCTATTCTTGCAACGATTTGGCTTGTAGTAGCAGGTGCACCCTTCTACTTTATGGCTATATCAGCTTTTAAGGAGCAATTTGAAATATTAACATCAGGTGTGTTTTCATTGCCTAAGGGCTTATATTTAGATAACCTTATCAAGGTTATTCAAAGTAATTTCCCGTCATATCTTCTCAATAGTGTAATTGTTGTTGGAATTTCCTTAGTATTAATTCTGATGGCTGCTTCATTTGCTTCGTATCCATTTTCAAGGTTCAAGTTTAAGCTCAATAAACCTTTGTTTGGGCTTATTGTAGCAGCTATGGCTGTGCCAGTTCATGTTACTTTAATACCAATATTTCAATTGACTCAAAATATGAATATTTATGACACTATATTTGCACTTATAGGACCTTACACTGCATTTAATCTTCCTATATCAGTATTCATTCTTACTAGCTTTATGGCAGATATTCCTAAGGAACTTGAAGAGTCAGCTGAAATTGACGGATGTGGAAAGTTTAGAACTTTTTTCAGTATTATATTTCCACTTTCCAAGCCTGGTTTAGCAACTCTTGCAATATACAACAGTGTTAATATGTGGAACGAATTCAGCTTTGCGCTCGTATTGACACAATCTAAAGAAAGTCGTACCTTACCACTTTCTATATGGGATTATCAGGGTCAATATCAGGCAAATATACCAATGATTATGGCTGTTTTAACATTTTGTGCAATACCAATGATAATTGCCTTTGCCATAGGTCAAGAAAAATTAATAAAGGGTATGATGGCAGGTGCTGTAAAAGGGTAGATTTTTTAATAGCATTGCTTGTATATATTGATTGTAGTAGTATATAATCTGCAAATTATAGAAAAAAACCCTAATATAGTATATAATTGAATTGACATATGCTTACAGCTCTTATTATTTATTAATAAGGATGTTAATGCAGAAAGCAGTGTTAATTAGTTCTTAGATATGGAATTTCTAGGATTCATAGAGAAGTACTTTCGATGAGTCTTAGAATTCTGTTAATCTCAATAATTCAAATGAGATTAGAACCAAAAAATAAGAACCTTTTGTATAAAATATAGTGTGAGTTGAGGATAGCATGCAGAAAATACTCAAAAGCCTAATTGTACTCTTTATAATATTGTTTTTGACAGGATGCTTTTATAGTGAACAGAGCATAAGCCGGCAGAAGCCTCCCAAAAAACAATTAACCCTATATACCATTCAGGGAGATTCAGCAGTTAATCTAGCTTTCACTGACTCTGTGAGCAGATTTGAACAAAATAATAGTGATTTTGAAGTTACTAAGGTTCGAATACCAAATGATCTATATAAGAATAGATTATCAGTTTGTGCGGCTACAAATCAGATGCCCGATGTATTTCCAACTTGGTCTGGTGGAATTTTAAATGAGTACATTAGTATTGGTGGAGTTGTAAATTTAAATAAATATATGAATCAAGAAAATTATAGCTCGAGATTTAATGAAAAAGCCTTAGAAATGGTTACTGACAAGGATGGCATTTGGGGAGTACCTGTTGAAAATATGGCTATTGCATTAATTTTTTATAATAAAGACATTTTTGATTCCTTAGATATATCACCACCGCAAACCTATAACCAGTTGTTGGATATTATAAAAGTATTAAAAGAACATGGATATATACCTTTTGCTTTAGCCAATCGGACAGCGTGGACAGGATCTATGTTTTATATGTATTTTGTGGATAGAATAGGTGGAGCTTCGGTTTTTGATAATGCAGCAAATAGAAAAAATGGAGGTTCCTTTAATGATGAGGTTTTTGTTCAGGCAGGAGAAAGGGTTCAGGAATTAATTGACATGGGAGCATTTCCTGAGGGCTTTAACTGGATGGATGAAGATGCTGGTGATGCACGAAATCTTATGTACGATGAATCAGCTGGTATGATGTTAGCAGGGAGCTGGTTCTTAAGTAATTTGAAATACGAAAAGCCTGAATTCATTGATAAGGTAGGTGTATTTCCGTTTCCTACAATTACAAATGGAAAAGGAGATCCTAAAAATACGATAGGTACATTAGGAGATAACTATTATTCAATAGCAAGCTCTTGCTCATACAGAGATGAAGCTTTCGAGCTCATAAAATATCTTATAGATGATACTGCTGTAGAAAAGAGAATAGCTGCAGGCAGAATTCCTCCTGTTAAGGACCCAGAAATAACAGATCCCCTAACAAAAGAAATACTAGGGTATATTAATCAATCTCCGAATGTTCAATTCTGGTATGACCAATATCTTCCACCAAGGCTATCTGATGCACACTTGACATTAACTAGACAGATTTTTGGTGGAGAAGATTCAAGAAAAGCAGCTAACACCATGGAATTTATTACAAATCAATACTATATTAATAAAAGGTGATAGCATGAAAAAATGGTTATTATATTCAGTAAAAAAACATATTAAAAGTATACCCTTACGTTCTAAGCTCACCTACTATCTTGTGATAACTATATGTATAACAGTTCTGATAGTATTTGCCTGCTCTTATACTATAACAAGTCGTTCTATCAAGCAGCAGGCCAAAGATATGACAATGCAGCAACTTGTACAAAACTCATTAAATCTTGAGAATTATCTTAAAGATATTGAAAATGCACCGGATAATATAATTACTGATAAAAGCTTACATAAATATCTTTCAAACCCAGATGAGGACAATCTTGAATTTACAGCCGAGGTAGATAATGTTTACCAGTCCATGCTAAATATCTTTGGAACAAAAAGAGATATATTATACATATATATTTATAAAGTACTCAATAACAAAGTGCTTTATTTAGGTCCAACTAAGGCAGGTAGTAATGCAGATTATTCAGATGTAATAATGTATCTTGCAAAGGATGATATTACAGGGAGTCCTTTGAGGGTTAGCTTTAGAAATGACCCTGTTAATAAAAGTAAGTATACTCTTACAATCTATAAGCCTATATTTGATATATATAAAATAAAAAAACCAATTGGAGTATTATGTGTCTCTGTTACAGAGGATACACTGGCTGGGTTTTATTCACATAAAAATACCAATTTCCCTCTTGAGACCTTTATTATGAATGGTGAAGGTACAATTGTATCTCATATAGACAAGAGTAAAATATCTACTAACTCAAACCTTCAGAACATTTTAAAAAAACAGGATGGAGAGGTTGAGATAGATGGGAAGGTTGTTGTTTATAAATATATAGAGGATTGGGATTGGTATGTGGTTGGAACAATTCCAATAAGCTATCTTCTAAAGGGTAACAAGGTACTTCTGTTAGCTATATTGCTCATTGTGCTTTTAATTGTTGTAACAGCAACCTTTGTTTCCTTTAGGTTTAGCAAGCGACTGTTAAGGCCTTTTGATGAGCTGATTTATAGAATGTCAATGGTTTCTAATGGTGATTTTGAGACTCGTATTAACATGTCAACCTATGGATATGATTTTAAGCAGGTTTCAGAGGGTTTTAATATCATGGTGGAACAGATTGATGTATTAATGAAAAGGATTTATGATGAGCAGCAACAACTTAAAGAAATAGAATTTAAGGCACTACAATCTCAAATTAATCCTCATTTTCTTTATAATACATTGGAATCAATACATTGGCAGGCACTTCTCGGAGGACAGCATGATATTTCTACAATGGTAAAGGCCCTAGCAGGTTTTTACAGAATAAGTTTAAGTAGGGGTGAGGCTATTATCACGCTTAAAAGTGAAGCTGAACATGTTGAGAATTATCTTACAATACAGGAAATTCGCTACAAAGACAAAATGGAAAGCTATATTGATATTCCGGAGGAATTTGATGCTGTTAAAATTCCTAAGATGACCTTGCAGCCTTTAGTAGAGAATTCTATCTATCACGGATTAAAAGGCAGACATTCCAAAGGCTTTATTAAAATAACTGCTGTTCGCGATGGGGAGGATATTATTGTAAAGGCAATTGATAATGGTAAAGGAATGACTCCTGAACAGATAAACAATTTAAACCGCACTCTTGTAGATAACGACACAAGTTTAGGATATGGTGTGAGGAATGTTGACCAAAGAATTAAACTGTTCCTTGGTAATTCATATGGTCTTTTTTATGAAAGTAATGAGTATGGTGGAGTAACAGCAAATGTTAGACTACGCATGAATTCAGAATTGGATATAAAATTGCAATGAAATGGTTGGTGAAGTATATTGTATAAAGTATTGATTGTTGATGACGAACTAATTATAAGAAATGGACTATACAGTCTGATTCCCTGGGCAAAGCTGGGAATAGAACATGTTTATACTGCCTCCTGTGCGCAAGAGGCTCTGGAGATTGCAAGGGAAACTAGGCCAGATATAATGCTTACTGACATTTGCATGCCTGAAATGGATGGACTAGAAATGACAAGACTTATGTTTGAAATTTTGCCTAAACTCAGAGTAATTGTGCTGACAGGTTATGATGATTTTAAATATGCTCAAAAAAGCTGTTCCCTTGGCGTTAAAGATTTTATACTAAAACCCGTAGATGAAGGTAACCTGATTAAATGTATTGAGCTGCAGCTAACTCATTTGCAAAATGAAACTCAAGCTAAAATAAAGGATAATATTTTAAGTCGTAAAAGGATGCTTGAGGAACAACGTAAGCTTGAGGAATCACTAATGGAGCTTACGGAAAAACCTGAGGAGCATCCAGAAATTATAAAAATTACTGATAAGTTAAGCCTCGAGGATAATTGCGAATATCAGGTTGTTTTAATTAAGCCTGAAATAGCTCAAAACAGTGTATGGAGCCAGCATAAAAATTTGCTTTTAATGTCTATTAAAAGTTTTTTTATTAATATGATTGATAGCAATAATTCAGGGTGGACCTTCCAAAATAAAGACAGGGATATTATTGTAATTTTCTATGTCAGTTCAAAATATAGCAAAGCAGAGGATCAAATTTCAAAGCTTAAGGATATAATTGATGTAGAATTTGAAGTTATGTTAAATGTGGGGATTGGTCCGAAGGTTTCGCATATTGCAAAAATTAATTATTCCTATAATGAGGCAAAGAAAAAATGCAATAAAGAGGATTTTACTAATAACCTTAATATTCCTATTAGAGGAAATGGAGAAAATTTTAGCAATAGCAGTAATTTATTTTTCTATAAAGAAAAGATTCTTGAGAATATTCATGATACAGACATCGCCAAAAGGTATCTAAAGAGTTATTTGGATGAGGTTAAGAGTTTAAATATTCAAAAAAGTAGTGTTGAACAAATGTATTACGATTTAGCAGCAGCTTTTTACTGGGAATATTTAAAAGCTACTGGTAATTCTGTAGATGGGAGGCTTGAAGCCTTTATTTCAACACTCCAAAACAATGATGTTGAAAATTGCAGTGTTTTTACTGAAATGTTTATTGTGAAGCTAATGTATTCAAATAAAAAGCAAATGCATGAAATAATTGAAGCTGCGACTAAACTGATAAATGAACATTTTACGGAGGATTTAACTGTTTTTACATTAGCAGAGAGGTTTCATGTGGCTAGGAATTATTTTTCTAGATTGTTTAAAAAAGAAATGGGAGAAGGGTGTAATGAGTATATTACCCGCAAGCGTATTGAGATGGCAAAACAGCTTTTAGCAGATCAAGGACTAAGAACATATGAAATAGCTGATCAAGTAGGTTATCACGATACAAATTATTTTTCGCTTGCATTTAAAAAGAATACAGGCTTATCGCCGAAGGAATACAGGGAAAAGCTTAATAATCCAAAGTGATTTAATAGAAGAATTCATAAAGACAGAATCAGTAGAATTTGATAAAATCATAGTTATCAGAGAAGCAACTATTTAATTAGAAAAGGTCAATATCAATGAAAAATATATTTTTTTACGAAACTAATATAGGAACAATTGGGATAGTAGAAGAGAATCAACAAATAACCAATGTGCTTTTTGAAGCTGACTCATGCTTTAGCAAAAATGCTGGCTTAAATACTGCATTAAGTGAACAAATAGATTCCAATAGGAATATGATTTTTAATGGGTATCAGCTTAATGAGAGCCATCTTATAAAAGAAGCTAGTAACCAACTTTATGAGTATTTACAAGGTGAACGTCAAAGGTTTAGCCTTCCATTGGCACCATCAGGAACAACGTTTATGAAAAAGGTTTGGGAATGTCTATGTAATATTCCTTATGGGAAAACCAAGAGCTATAAAGAAATTGCACTTGCAGCAGGAAATGAGAGGGCCTGTAGGGCAGTAGGGCTTGCAAACAACAGAAACCCTATTCCTCTATTTATTCCTTGTCATCGAGTTATTGGCTCAAATGGTAAATTAATTGGATATCGTGGTGGATTACAAACTAAACAAGCATTATTAGCACTGGAGAAACAATATGCCGATATTTAAATATGGACAAGCTGAGCTAGAATATCTTAAAAAACGAGATAAGAAGCTGTGTGCTGCAATTGAAAGAATTGGTATGATTGAGCGTGAGGTCATACCAGATTTGTTTTGTGCGCTTATAAACAGTATAGTAGGTCAACAAATATCTGCTAAAGCTGCTGTTACTGTTTGGAATAGAGTACAGGAGAGTTTGGGTGTTATCACACCAGAGTCAATTGTTAACGCCACAATAGAAAACATACAGCAATGCGGTTTGTCGCTGCGGAAAGTTGGATATATCAAGGGTGTCGGTGAGGCTGTAACAACTGGAAAGTTAAATTTATCTGAACTTTGTGAACTAGAGGATGGCGAAATTATTGATAGATTATCGTCTTTAAATGGTATAGGTAAATGGTCTGCGGAAATGCTTCTGATTTTTTCTATGGAACGACCTAATGTAGTTAGCTGGGGGGACCTTGCTATACAGAGAGGAATGAAAAATTTATATGGTTTAAAAACACTTACAAAAGAACAATTTGTAAAATATGTAAAAAGGTATTCTCCGTATGGATCTGTTGCATCTCTTTATCTTTGGGCATTGTCAAAAGAATAGGATTATCGTATTTTAATTTAATGTTTTACTTTTAAAATGGGTATATTATAAATTAAATTCATTTATTTATTTTAGGTATTATGAATTAGTTTATCCGATGTCTACCGCCGCTAATACCCACTTCTATTTAGGTGTGGGAAAAACGGCGCTATGACCCTGGATAACGATTTCTAAGCTTAAGACGGAGTAAACTCCACCTTAAGCCAAGAACTCTGTTTATATTTTAGCCTTATGAGGTTCTGGGAGGCACTATAAGGTTGAAAGAACTTAAATAATAAAGAAAGGGGGACCGAGTCCATGCCAGTACTTTAATGGAGTATTGTGCCAAATGCGGGGCATGGGCATAATTATGGGAAAATTTGAAGGTGCTAAATATCTTGGTTTGAGAGACAAGGAAACCAATGCAATAATTGCTGTATATCCTCGGGAAGCTAAAGGAACTGATGCTGAAATTGAAAAAAGTGTTAAGGATTGGTTTTATACTACAAGCTGTTCTGCTGAGGAAGCTCTCTTAAATGCATATGTAGATATTCTTTCAGAAGATGAAGTTATTAAAAAATTATGAAATGGAGTGTGAAAAATGGATAAGAACAAAATAAACAAGAAAACCAAAAATAAAAGGGAGGATGGAGCTTTTCCTTCAAAAAATATTAAGCACGATCCGCAGGCTGAGAGTTCGAGAGCAGTATTTGGAAAAGATACCTAAAACCCATTAGCAAAACAAAATATAATATACGAGAAAAAGATTCTGTTTTAATAGTAAGGGAATACTATTTTAACAGAATCTTTTAAGCTATATTGTATCCGATAGCTTTTGCGACAGCCACTTTAATACTCTTACCATTTATTAATATCACTGAGTAGCAATTTTCCACTGTTATCCGCTTTGACGCTATAGTACCACTCAAACTTCTTATTTACATAATCCTTTCCAGAGTACTTAATTGCGATTTCTTCTTGAACATATACCCTGTATTCTTCCTTAGCGTAATCGTAATCAATAGCGTATATTTGGTATTTTGTAAGCTTTTCCTTAATCTTTTGCTTGTTTAAGCTTTCTACCAATTTCTTTTGTGAATTGTACAAATTACTACCTTTTAGCAAGGAGGCTTCTACTTTAGAAAAATTATTACTGTTAATAGCTTCAATTATATTTTTTTCATAGGAGCTCATGAGGCTCTCGATGGACTTAACTGTACTATCCTTAATGTTTGATATAACATTAATTTTATGGTTTACTATTTTTTTATCGAAAGAATTCCAAAAAGCTCCCTTAGTATCAATAATACTGGTTATTTGGCCGTAGGGAATCTCAAACTCAGGAAAACCAAAGGCATATGCTGAAATCTCATAAGGATGGTAGTAAAATTTTATGGAATCGCTGCCAATAATGAAGCCTTGGTTGTTGGCTACTTTTACATTATCCTCAAAGTAGAAAAATTCTCCTGATATAGCTCCGATTTTTGTATTTAACTTTAGTTGGTTATTTACAATTGAAGCAAGCTTTTCAGTATATTTGCTGTTAGCCTTAAACAAATCCTTCAACTCATAAAAAGCCCCTGTTTTTATATCAATATACAGATAATCCTTTGAACCTTGACCATGAGCTGCTCCAATAGGGTACCAATATCCGGACTTCTCAACAATAAGTAAATCTTTATTTAGTGCTGCTGAAAAGCTTAAATGATTTTCCTCAAAGAATTCTTCATCATCTTTGTTTTGTGAGGTTTCATAGTATTCTATAAAATGGTTTTTAAGCTTTTTATTAACACTCTCCTGAACTGCCTTATTGTAAATGCCAGTTATCTCAGGGTATTCAATATAGGTTAAATAATCTTTTCTATATTTGTTTACCTTTACATTTATGTTATTTCCAAGGGGTATAGTCTCATCCTTTTGCCATATAATGTCGCCACTTTCTTTTAAATATATCAACCCTTCATCAAGCTCGGCTTTAATAATATCTCCTATAAATTTCATTTCTCCAATGCCTTGAAGTTTTGGAAGCTTTTCGACAATTTCACCTTCCCTATCAATGAAGAAGGTGGTAGTATTATCACTTGCGACTGCATAGTCGCCATCATATTCTGATACCCTATGATATGTATAATCAGTAAGCTGTTCTCCCTTAACATTAAAAATGGCTTTAGGTGCATACCAATGAATGTTTGGAGAAGAAAAGTTCTTACTAACAGAGAATAAACCATGTCCTAAAAGAGTAATTCCAGAATACTCTGGTTTAATAACGTAGTTACCTTTTTTATCAATTAAGCCATTTAGGCGATTATATTTCTCGTCATAGATTTCAACAGTAGCATATCCATCCTTAAACGGCATTGCATAATCGAATTGGGGTTTTATTATGATGGCACCAGTCTTATCTTTATAGCCATACTTATGGCTCTTTGTATCTTCATAGGCAGTAAGACCTTCGGAAGTACTATATGGACTATAATATTTAAGTTCATCTATGACCCTTCCTGTTTTATCAATCACTGAGAACTTATCTGCACTTACCTCAACTATTGCCTTTCCATCACTAAAGCTATTAACAGATACATATTTTGCAGGTAATATCACTTTTCCTTTTAAATCCATATAGCCACAAAGTTTATTATTTGGATCAGAGAAGCTTACCAAACCCTCTGAATACTCAAAGAGGTTATATTTACTTTCTAATATAACTTTTCCATATTCATCAACTATCAAGGAACTCTTATTACTATTTTTTATTATTGCTACGCCGTTGTTAAAATCTGGTATGTTCGAAGTAAATGGCCCTGAAATAATTTTACCTGATTTATTAATAAAATAGACTTCGCACAAGTCATAGCTATACTCACCATTTGCAACGATAGCTACCCCTTTGTCATTGAAATCTTTAACAAAATCGTAGGTAGGCTTAATTATAGTTACTCCAGTTTCATCTATGTAGCCCCATTTTTCACCATTGGCTGTTACTACGCAAGCAGGAAGAAGTTTGACTTCAGCTGCATTTACATCAATGCTATAGTTTGTAAAAATAAGACAAAATACTAATAAAATAGCGATAAAAATTTTTTTCATAGCAACTCCACTCTCCAATTAATATTATAAATTAATTATATACTATTACATGTAAGTAATAGTAACAGTTTCGTAATTTATTTTTACTTTATTGGGCTAAATCTGTTAAACTAATTAATATAGAAAATATTAACTGTTTTAACGTTTTAAGTGTGTTTGGAATTGTTTACTCGAGGCATTGTGGAGTGGGGGAAAGTATGCTTAAGAATATTATGAATGCAATAAAAGGAATCATTAAAAATAGAAGGCAGATATTTTGTGTTGTAATAACTGCTGTGGTAGTTTTAATTATAACCGCTGTAATGCTAATAGTTTATTTAGTTAACCAGGATAATACAATAGAAACATTAGCAAATGCTGAGATTTCAAATAGCCAAATCACTAAGGAAACTAATACTACAACTGTCAACCAAGTTGACCAAGTGGAAGGTATATCAATATTGTCTGAGCCAATTCAACTTTCCGAAGCAGAATTTTTAATTAGTAATAGACCAATGAAATTAAAGCTTATTATGACAAAAGGTGAACATATAACAAATGCTGAAATAGGGCCATATGGGAGCGATTACTACCAGGGGAATCTAATTGGAGAGGTATATGATGCCCAAGATAAACTGGTCTCTTCTACTGATATTGGTAAGTACTTTTCTGAGAGTGTTATTTTCAAAGATAAATTTAAACTGTACTTTGATGATTATAACGGTGATGGTTTTGTTGATTTTACAGTAGGGCAGTATGTTTCGAGCAATTATAATACTTTTAATATTTTTACTGTGAAGAGTCAAGGGGAAATTTCAGTTTTGCCAGTTGAAAACCATCCAGATGGAATAATGTGCAGTAAATTTGATGGAGACTATTCTACAAAACTTACTAAGACTCAAAACAATGAAATAATTGTTTTTATTTACGATATGAGGAATGGTGTGCTTATAGAGAACAAATATGAATGGAAGCAAGATAAATTTATCGAGTCTATTAAAACTAAGAATATGAAATTAACACTAAAAGATGGCAGCATTATTAACAGCAATGATTTAATTGAAAGTCTAGATAAGGATACAGATGAAACAATAAAATATGTATATAATAATTTGCCCAATAATATAAAGATTAGGAATATATATGAAGGACAATTCTCAAATATAGAAAATAGTCAGCTTCTAGTGATTTTTAATTGTGCACCAGGACCTCACGTTGGCGGACTGGATTTTTCTGTTGCAGCACTATACGATAGAAAAACCCTTAACTTAGTTTCACAAAAATCCTTTATGAGTGATGAATGTCAATTTGATGTTGTAAAGGATGATAAGAATGGGACATATCTCATTTTTTCAGGTACCACAACCTATCAGGGTCATAGTGCCTGTGAACTACAGTTATTCGAACTGTCAAAAAACTGGGAACAGTTGTTGCCTCAAGAGGGAGGTATTTATGCAGGTGGTCAATATAAAGTTGAACTAATGCCAAATGGGGTAGTTAGTGTACTTGAACCCGAATTTTCAAACATTGATGTTATTGGATGGAAGGAAAAGTGTTATTTAAAATGGGATGAAGAAACAAGCAAGCTTATTGATTTTATTCCAACTACCTTTTTTTATACAAAAGGAAGTAAATACTATGATACCGAGTCTGTTTCACCTGACGGGAGGTATGCAATCGTTTCACATGAATGGGGTATTGATGAAGACTCTTATATACTCATTTACGACATTGCTCAAAACAGGTTAATTAACAGATATGATATATTAGCCAAGGATTTTGGTTATAGCTGGTCTCCTGATAGCAAAAAAGTCTGTGTGACCAGAGCCGCTAGAATATGGATAGATACATGTATTATTGATATTAAGGAAAATAGTCTAGTTAGTTTAAAGGATAATAATTTAGTTAGCTTTGAAAAGTTTCAAGCATTAGGGACAAAATTTGACTATACGCTTAATGAAAATAGGCCTGACCCATGTTACCAAAGCTGTGAGTGGGCACCAGATAGCAAAAGGTTGCTTATGTTTTACCAATGGTATGATAGTGATGGTAATAAGCAAAGTGGAAATTTTATTTATAGCTTGGATAAAAAAGCTATTTCAAAAATAACTCAAAACAAACCTGCTATGGTAGATAATCTTGAACCAAGTAAGCCGAAAGGCTTCAAATGGTAAGAATATAAAGCTCAAATTCAATTTTAATGGTGGCTCAGCTCTATGAGTTTTAGCCACATTTCTTTTTCTTTAATAGAAAGATCTATAATCATATTTTCTAGCTTATCAACTTCTGATATTTTATTGCGTAAACAGTATTTATAGAAAATATTTTTAACTAGCGCCCATTTATTACTTATTTCTTTTGTGTCTAGGATTAGTTCATTAACATCCTTTTCATTGATAATTCCATCATTTCCTAATGCCTCGAATAAAAGTTCATTTCCACTCAATCTATTTGAAATTTTACCAAATTCGTATCCGTAAAAATCTACATTAGAAATGTCAGTAAGAAGAGCATCCTTGTCTACAATACATTTATTTTCAATTAGCTGGTCTATACTGCGAATTATATTTTTGGCATTTATTATTACCTTGTTTATATCTAATGTATAAGGTTTAATATCAATATCCTTATATGTAATAATTCTAAAATCTTCACTATTGTCTTTATAATCAGAAAAGAAAGCCTGAATTACTTCTTTCATGGGAATTTCTCTTATTGCATAGTGTAAATTTACATCATCTTCGAATACGTAAATTACCTCTTCATCATCATCAAAACCTATAATAAAAGAAAAATGGGGCGTATGAATTTTATTATAATATGCTCCTTGCTTTCCCCAATAGAATAGGTCAACATTTAATGCCAGATATGGATTGTTCATCAAAACTTCTTTTAATTCCGTAATAAATTCTTTCCTGTTAATAAAATTGCATCGATTAAAATAAAAGATAGTACTGAAATAATTATAAAATTCCATTGTGTAATCTAAATAAAAACGATCTTTAGAAAAATACTCATAAGCATTTATATAAATAAGAGGCTCATAGCTTGGATGATCTTTGAGAAGAATTGAAATGAACATGTTTGTAATGCAATTTCCCCAAAATCTATTATAGGGCTCTATTTCCTTCAAGTATCTCATAAAATTACCCTCCAGAATAAGATTTTATGAACAATAATTCTTATTTATTGAGCTAAACCAAAAATTATAATTCAATAATATTATTATATGTGTAAATAAATGACAATTCAATACAAAATTGTAAATAATTTGATGGAAATTATATATAAGTACATAAAAAGCCAAATTCTCGAAATTTTGACAGAACGAGAATTTGGCAGGCTGTTCTATTGAACCCAACTAAGGAATAATGAAGAATGTAAATTAATGTTAAAGCTTAAATTTATCTATACCAGCTACTAGTTTTTTTGAGGTTTCATTAAGTTGACCTGAAAGAGAATATAAGTCTGTTGTCGTTGCTGTCTGCTCTTGGATAGCGGAGGATACATCTTCGCACGAAGTAGCTATACCATCTGATATTAATGAAATTGAATCAATATCAGATAAAATATTATCTTTCATAACTATAGTTTGTTTAAGGGTTTTAGCAACTTCATTAATTTTAGGAATGATAGCAGTGACTTGTCCAACAATATTATTGAACACCGATACGGTATCCTCAATTGTAGAAGATTGAAGTTTTACAGTATTAATGGCATCAGACGCTGTAGTAGTAACAATCGCTGTATTATTAATTACTTCATTAATAATTAAAGATATATTGCGTGATGAGGCTAGAGTTTTATCAGCAAGATTTCTTATCTCATCAGCTACCACTGCAAACCCAGTTCCTGCTGCTCCAGCTCTAGAAGCTTCTATAGAAGCATTAAGAGACAGTAAATTAGTTTGCTTTGCTATGCTGTTTATACTTTCAGTTATTTCGTTTATCTGAGTAATACTATTAGATAAAAATACTATTTTTTCATTAACAGATTGAAACGAATCTTGAGCATCTTTCATAGATAATATAAGTTTATTTATTTTTATCATACCTATATCAGCAACTTCTTTTATTAGAATGCTACTATCTTCGATTTTTTTTGTCTCAAAATTAATATCATCTAAATTTTTAGAGAAAACATTTATAGTACTTACACTATTAGACAATCTTTCTGATTGCACACTGCTGTTTTGTGCAACATGGTACATTGAAGCAGATACTTCTTCACTCACCACAGATAATTTCTCTGTAGAAACATTTAGTTCTCCTGAATATTTATCAAGGAAAATTGTGGTGGACTTTATATCAGAAATAATATTCTTAAGAAATAATATTGTAGTATTTAAATCATTGGACAAATCGCGAAGTTCATCTTTTGATTTAACTCTCACTATTGAGGTAAGATCACCGTCAGCTATTTTATGCAAATGACCTCTTAAGTCCTTAAGAGGATTTGTAATAGTAGCTGCAATTAATATTGCTACTATTATGGATAAAATCAAAAGAATTATTCCGATTAACAGTATCTTTAAAAATCCTGCTTTTTGTTCTTTTAACATTAAATTTGTATCCATGCTTACAATTACTAAACCTGGAATATCAATTTTTGTGGTAGCTGAACTTGTAGCTTCAACATCATTATACCCTTGAATTGTATAAAAGGGAACAATTGATAAATATTCTTCCCTTCCATCAATTATAAAGGACTGACTTACACTTATATTGGAGTTAAGGACCTCTTCAGTTTCAGCTATTTTAAAATCTGAACCTATTTTACTATTATCGGTATGAGCTATGTATTTGAAATTCTTATCTAGTACCCCTATGTAACCAACCCTTTCGTAATCTGTCTCTAACAGTTCTGTAATTTTGCTTTGCAATTTTTCAGGCTGTTCTACACCAATAGGTGACAAGATTTTTTCAATGTGTTCTGCGTAAACATAGCTTTTATCTAGAGCTTCATTTGTTAAACGGGTATTGGCATTAAATAACTCATAACCTAAAAAAATCAATACATTTAATAGTGTTAGAAGGGTAAATCCGACTATCATTTTTTTCTTAACAGAATTGAGTTTTAACAATCGCATTTTGAACATAGCATTTAATCTCCCCAAAGTTTTATTAAACAAAATATAAATTTTGTTTTATCTCTTTATCTAGGACTATTATACTAGATTTAGACATTTTATTGCAATGTTGGTTGTCGAAAAAACGGGGATTTTATCAAATTATGCTATAGCAAACGAAAATTAAATAATATATAACAATACTTTCAAAAATAATATTTATTATAAAATAACGCAAGTTGGAAAGCCAACATTGCTTATGTTAATAAAAAACCAAACCAAAGTAAGTATTACTAAGGTTTGGCCATATTTCTTTGAACTCTATATTTATTTAGAATAACCCAACAAAACCAGCTATTAAAACTATAACTGCAAATATCATTCTATAATATGCGAAAACCTTCATAGGCTTCTTTTGTAAATATGATATAAACTTGCTGATTACAGCTATTGCTATCACAAAGGACACAAGAAAACCGACAATTAGTGAAGTAATTTCAAGTGGTGTAAGCGTACTAAAACCACCAATCTCAGCTAACTTTACTATCTTTAAGAAACTCATCCCGACCATAACAGGGATAGCCAAAAAGAATGAGAATTGAGCAGCTATAACAGTGGATAGGCCAGAAACCCACCCTCCTATAATAGTTGAAGCTGAACGTGACATTCCTGGGACAATTGCTAAACATTGAAAGGCACCTATTATCAAGGCTTGCTTTGGTGTTACACTTAGCTTTTGTTTGGCAGTATTATTATTTCTGAATTTTTTTTCTGCATATAACATCCATATAGCACCTAAAAATAAGACAATTGCAATAATGATTGGAGTAGATAAATATTCGTCAGCTATATCGTTAAGGAGTATTCCTAAAACTCCACCAGGTATACATGCAATAAATATCATAAACCAAAATTTGAAGCCTGATTTTTCATAGCCGACTTTTCTCGGGGAAAAATTTATAATAGTATCTTTAATTTTTCGCCAATAAAGAATAATAACAGCTAATATTGCTCCTAGCTGTATAACGTATGTATACATATCAACATAAGTTGTGTTGGTACTAAAACCCATTAAGTTTTCAAATATACGAAGGTGGCCAGTTGAGGAAACAGGAAGAAATTCTGTAATTCCTTCAACTATACCAAGTACAATGGATTTTAATATAAATAGTAAACCATCAAAACCATCCATCAAATCACCTTTTTCTAAAAAAATCTAAATCATAAGTATTCCGCTATCTTTTACCATGCTACCACAACTTATATCCCCTTTTGTAAAAGAGGGATAAATGGTGCTGTTTCCTGTATTTTATTACATATCCTCCTTATAGGGTACAGGTCAACTGAATATTAGTCAAGAAATAAAATTTTGGGGCAATAAAATTGGCTATTAATTAACAGAATACTAATTTAATGTACGAACATAAAAAATAAATTGTCTGAATCAGAAGAGGAAATTTACAATACAAATGATTGTTAAGCACCGTTTTGGATACTAATAATAGTAGACACAAAACGTCACTACCTGTAAAATAGTCTATAGATTAGGAAACTGATAATATTAGTAAAATTTATAATTTTTATAGGATGTGTAAACGTGAGAATTAGAAGAAAACCATGGGCAAGGCCCGAACTAGCAGCATGTGATTTTTTTATTGAGGACCCACCTAAATACAAGGGAAGATGGCAGGAGCTTTTCGGCAACACTAATCCTATGCATTTGGAACTGGGATGTGGCAAGGGCGTTTTTGTTGCCGCAATTGGTGCCGCCAATCAACAGGTGAACTATATTGCAATAGATCTTAAGAGTGAAGTGCTTGCACTTGCTAGACGCAGAATAGTTCAGGAATATGCGGCTGCGGGAATAGATTCGGTAAACAATGTTAAGCTGATGTCACAAAACATAGAGCAAATTGATAATATGTTAGATGAAAATGATGTTATAGAAAGAATTTATATTAATTTTTGCAACCCATGGCCAAAGAAGTCCTATAGCAAGAAAAGGCTAACACATAGTAAGCAGTTAATTAAATATAAAACTTTTCTTAAGGATGCTGGTGAGATTTGGTTTAAAACAGACAATGATGAACTTTTTGAAGATTCTATTAAATATTTTAAAGATAATGGGTTCACAATAAAATATATAACTAGGGATTTGCATGCTAGTGGCTTTGAAGGTAGTTATACAACAGAGCATGAGATAATGTTTACTAAAGAAGAAATACCAACTAAATTCCTTATAGCAGTATTATCTAATAGAAATGATTAGTTTTATAAAATAAATTTAAAGGAATGTACCACATGGGATTTTATGAAGAAATATCAAAGTATTATGATAATATATTTCCAACAGGGGATGAACAAATCAGATTTTTAAAAGAAGTAGCTGGTAGACCTCCAAAGACCGTGCTAGATATTGCATGTGGAACGGGTGGGTATTCTCTTGAGCTTGCAAAACAAGGTTATATTGTTACTGGTACAGATTTAGATGCTGAGATGGTAACCCAGCTAGATCGGAAAGCTAAAAAAGAAGGGCTTTCAATCAAATCTTTACAGGCAAATATGCTGGATTTGGAAAGTAAACTTTCTGATAGGTATAATCTGGTTTTTTGTATTGGTAATTCTATTGTTCATTTGGAAAACCTACATCAGATAAAAGAGTTTTTATGTAGCGCAAGGAAGCTATTAGACCTTGATGGAAGCCTTGTGCTACAGATAATTAACTTTGATAGGATTTTACTTAAGGATGTAAGAAGTTTGCCAACGTTAGTGGATAATAAAATCGGACTTTCCTTTGAGAGATACTATAATTATGATAAGCAGGGAAATATTATATATTTTAAGACCGAGCTAAAAGTTGATGGAAAAAGCTATAAAAATGAGATTCCTCTATATCCACTTCTGCAGGATGAGCTAATAGAAGCTGCCACTGAGGCTGGGTTTAAAAAAATAAAATTATTTGGTGATTTTAATGGTAAAGAGTTTGATAAGTACAACTCTTTTATGTTGGTTTTATGGGCTAGGTAGACTATTTATTTGTAAAAACGGTGAAATACTAGGTTATTTATTTGGATTTAAATAATTGTACAATAAATGCACATTGAAAGGAATAATTATAAATATGAGCAGAATTGGGCAAGAGATAAATAAATTAAGATTAGAAAAGGGAATATCCCCAAAGCAGCTTGCAAAGAAGTTAGGAGTGTCTGAAGGCTTCGTACTAGATATAGAATCGGGTAAGAAAATTATTAACGATGAAATGATTGGTAGGGTTTCAAAGGCTTTAGATTTTGAACTTGGTCCAATTGGACTTTTTGCATCGGAAGATAAGCTTGGACAAACAAATACAGAGCCAGATAGCAGAAAAACGCCTTCAAAGGCTGCTTCAAAGACTAATATGATACCAGCATCACAGCAGCCTATACAAGAAGTGTGGGATGATGCATTCGGTAATATCCTTAAAACTGTACCTATATACAGCTATAGGATGGATAAGATAATTGATAAAAAGTTATTACCTATAGAAAAAAATAAGGTTGAGGGTTTTCAAAAGGAGAAGGTATTCTATCTAAAAATAGAAGATAGTGATATGTCAGGGTTTAGAATTTTTAACGGAGACAAGGCGTTTTCAGTACTGACTAATGAAATTGATAATGATGGGATTTACTTTGTAGAATACAATGATTGCAGATCTGTAAGGCAGGTTAAAAAGTTGCAGGCAGACAAACTTCTTTTGGTATATAACAAAGGAACCTTAATAACTGAAACAATTAGTAAAAAAGACATAAAGATACTAGCTAAATTGATAAAGTTGGAAATTGAACTGTAGGCAGAGATACTAGTTTCGTGTATTGAGGTGCTACATATGCAGAGGATTCTAAAATCTCGTTCTGAATCAAGGGGGTTACCACCAGGTAGTTTAGTTCATATTGGTGATAAAAAAAGAGAAACTACCAAAATGTCACTAATTGAATATAGTGAAAACT
Organism: Bacillota bacterium; assembly: GCA_023441625.1. Taxonomy (GTDB): domain Bacteria; phylum Bacillota; class Clostridia; order Acetivibrionales; family DSM-1351; genus Ruminiclostridium. The sequence goes on along the minus strand of JAEZOA010000170.1, from coordinate 7,658 downwards.
TCATTAATCAGAGAGAGATTCAGCTTGATGATTTATCTCGGTTGGATTTTAACGAGACGGGCATTAAATGGATTAACATTGAAGGTCTTAGTGAAGTAGATACACTTGCTAAAATTGGTGATGTGTTTAACATACATCCACTGGCTTTGGAAGATATATTAAATACAGATCAGCGAGCTAAAGTAGAGATTTATGATCTGTATTTATATATTTCTGCCAAAATGCTATTTTATAATACTGAGTCCAGTGGATTTAATATTGAACAGGTGAGCTTTATATTGGGTAATAATTATCTTGTATCATTTTTGGAGAGTGATACAAATGTATTTGAGCCTATAATACGAAGATTACAACAGGGCATGAGCCGAATTCGAAAACTGGGTGCGGATTATTTGGCTTATTCTTTACTAGATGTTATAGTAGATGATTATTTTAACGTTTTGGAGAAATTTAGTGAAAAAATTGAAATTGCAGAGGATGAAATGGTTATTCAAACCACAAGTAAAACTCTTAGAACCATTCATAAATTAAAAAGACAGGTTTTGTTTTTACATAAGTCAGTATGGCCCTTGAGAGATGTATTATCTTCACTCGAACGGGGTGAAAGTCCTATAATAAAGGATTCAACAGAAATATATATAAGAGATTTATATGATCATATAGTACAGGTTATGGATACATCTGAGACACTTAGAGAGATATTGTCCAGCATGATGGATGTATACCTTTCTAGCTCAAGCAACAGGATGAATGAGATAATGAAGGTGTTGACAATAATATCAACTGTATTCATGCCTCTTTCCTTCATTGTTGGAATATATGGAATGAATTTAAAAAATATACCGGAGTTAAGTTGGGACTGGATGTACCCAGTTCTGTGGCTGGTGATGATTTCTATTTCAGTAGTAATGCTATATTTTTTTAAAAAGAAAAAATGGTGGTAAAGCTTAATTACCTTAACTCAAACATTTCCATTCATACTTTCATAAATATGTACGCTCCGCATATAGCATGAAATAGTAGCCCAACCAATATTGGCATAGGTTTATACATAACAAAAACAATAATTGAAGGCCAAGGTGGTTCGATATATGCCTATAGCCAACGAGGACAGGGTACTAAATTTATTGTGAGGCTGATGAAAATTGGGTAATCTTATTCATTCTTTCAAGATAAATTATAATAGTTTCGACAAATTTTTACTCAAAAGAGGATTTATTTCCAATTTGTTTAATAAATAAGTAATAATCTATTTTTGGGAGGAAGAAAAATGTCTAAATATGATATTTATCTGTATGGAATGACTCTTGTATCTACAATGAATCTATTGACTGGCGATTATCCTGAGGCAGATACCTATGGCGAAATCAAGGAAAACTACATACTTCCAGGTGGAGAGACTGGTAGCTGTGCAGTTGTTTTATCAGCTCTAGGCTGTAATGTAAAAATAGATGGAAATTATCAAGGTAGCAAGACTGTTGATGTTCTAAATCAATATCTTGTAGAGAAGTATAATGTTGACATGTCAAGAGTATATACTGATTCTACCTTTGACGGTGTTCAGGATATGATAATAATAGGAGGGAGTACAAGAACTTGCTTTGGACAATTTGGGGCTTATTTTAACAATGACATAAAGAGATGGAATGTCCCAGTAAAAGAGGATATTCTAAATTCTAGGGTTGTAGGTTTAGATCCCTTTTTTATGGAACAATCAGAATTAGTAGCAGAATATTGTAATGAGTTAGGCAAAAAATATGTAACGATAGATTGTAAGCCAGAGTCAAGGCTGCACAGATATTCTGAAGTTAATGTGGTTTCCAATGAATTCATAAAAAATAATTATCCCAACACAAATGTGGAAGAACTTTTTAGGTCTTATACAGACAATACTGATGGGCTATTGATATTTACATTTGGTTCTAGAGAAATAATGTTTGGAAGGAAGAAGGAAGCTATACATAGACTTAAGCCCTATAAAGTTAAGGTGCAAAGCACTTTAGGAGCTGGAGACTCATTTAAAGCAGGAGTAATTTATGGGGTATTCAAGGAAATGAAAGATGAAGATATCGTTAAATTTGCTGCTGCAACAGCAGGAACTGTATGTAGTAAATTCCCATTGGCATTAAATCCTCCAAGCTTGGAAATGATAAATGAATTAGTAAATAAGGATTAGTTCATATGAGATAAAGAAATAGTTCTTTAAAAAAGGATAGAGGTAGTATATAATATAAATGCGAATGATTCGCATTTATATTATTGAAGGTAAGGTGGACATATACATGAAGGTTAAAGTTTTTAGATTTATATGTATTTTAGTTTTAGGTTTGTTTGCTTTTAGTGGCTGCTCAAACAACGGAGTCTCGAATTCAGAAGAAAAACAGGGAACAACTATTGTTACATCTTTTTATCCTATGTACATTCTTACTCAAAATGTAGTAAAGGATATTGAAAATATAAAGGTAATAAATATGACACAGCCTCAGAGAGGGTGTCTACATGATTATCAATTAGTTCCAGCCGATTTGAAGACTTTAGAGACTGCAGATGCCTTTGTTATAAATGGTGCTGGCATGGAAGCTTTTATGGATAAAGTACTTGAGCAGCGGCCGAACTTAAAGGTTATTGAGGCATCCAAGGATATAGAACTACTTAAGGATGAGAGTGGAGAGGAAAATGCCCATGTTTGGGTAAGTATTTCTGGAGCTATAAAAGAGGTTAACAATATAGCTGAAGGTTTAGCTACTTTTGACCCTGAAAATGCTAATGCCTACAAAGAAAATGCAAAGTCTTATGTAAAGCTACTTGAAGCCCAAAGTGATAAAATGCATAAAGAGTTAGATAAGTTTAAAAATAAGGACATAGTTACCTTTCATGAAGCTTTCCCGTACTTTGCCCAAGAGTTTGGACTAAATATTGTTTCTGTTGTTGAGCGTGAACCTAATACTGAACCTAGTGCAGGAGAACTGGCAGAGCTAATAGATACAATAAAGGACTCAGAAGTAAAAGTGCTTTTTGCTGAACCCCAGTATTCACAAAGGGCAGCAGATTCTATTGCAAAACAAACAGGTGCAAGGGTATATGTGCTTGACCCAATTGTAACTGGCCAAGGAGATGCGCCTGCAGATAGCTATATTAAAACTATGGATGAGAATCTAAGGGTTTTGGTCGAGGCATTTTCGGAAAATCAATAAAATTTTTTTCGGGCATCTCAACGTATGAGGGGCTCGTTTTTTTTATTTAGCAGCGGGGGTTAAGTGTGAAATTCCCACAAAAATTAAATATTTTTGAATAACATTTTGTATACAATATAATGAATACAAACTTTACAAAACAGCTGAAAAATGATAGAATATGTCGATGGAAAGCCTATTAAGTTATCAAGGGGGAAATAATAATGTCTAGAAGAAAACAATCAATGGATGGCAACACAGCTGCTGCTCATGTTGCTTACGCTTTTTCTGAAGTTGCTGGCATATATCCAATAACGCCATCTAGTCCAATGGCCGATTACGTTGACCAATGGTCTGCTGCAGGCAGAGAAAATATTTTTGGTACACAGGTAAAGGTTGTTGAAATGCAGTCTGAAGCAGGTGCTGCAGGAACAGTTCATGGTTCACTTGCTGCGGGTGCACTAACTACAACATTTACAGCTTCACAAGGTCTACTTCTAATGATACCTAATATGTACAAAATTGCTGGTGAACAACTGCCTTCAGTATTTCACGTATCTGCACGTACAGTTGCTACACACGCATTAAATATATTTGGTGACCATAGTGATGTATATGCTTGTCGTCAAACAGGTTTCGCTATGCTAGCTGAAACAAATACACAGGAAGTTATGGATTTAAGTGCAGTTGCACATTTGGCTACAATAGAAGGTAAGGTTCCTTTTATTAATTTCTTTGATGGATTCCGTACATCTCACGAAGTACAAAAAATCGATACTTGGGATTACGCTGATTTAAAAGAAATGTGTAACATGGAAGCTGTAAAGAGTTTCCGCAAACATGCATTAAACCCTGAAAAACCAGCTATGCGTGGTTCACACCAAAATGGAGATATATTCTTCCAACATCGTGAAGCATGTAATACTGTTTATAATGATTTGCCAGCTATCGTTGAAAAATACATGGCTAAGGTTAATGAAAAACTAGGTACTGATTATGATTTATTTAATTACTATGGAGCTCCTGATGCTGAAAATGTTATGATTGCAATGGGCTCTTTCTGTGATGTTGCGGAAGAAGTAGTTGATTACTTAACAGCTGCAGGCGAAAAAGTTGGACTTATTAAGGTTCGTTTATATCGTCCTTGGGTATCAAGCTCACTTCTTAAAGTGCTTCCAAAAACTGTTAAGAAAATTGCTGTTATGGACCGTACAAAAGAACCAGGTGCACTAGCTGAACCACTTTACCTTGATGTTGCTGCAACTCTTCGTGAAGCAGGAATGAATGATATAATCATAACAAATGGACGTTATGGACTTGGCTCAAAGGATACTCCACCTTCATCAGTATTTGCTGTATATACAGAATTGAAGAAGGATGCTCCTAAGTCACGTTTCACAATTGGTATCGTAGATGATGTTACCAACTTAAGCTTACCAGAAGTTAAACCAGCACCTATCACATCAGCTCCTGGTACAGTAGAATGTAAGTTCTGGGGTCTTGGCGGTGACGGTACAGTTGGTGCTAATAAGAACTCTACAAAGATTATCGGTGATCACACAGATAAATATATTCAAGCATATTTCCAATATGACTCTAAGAAGACTGGTGGTATTACAATATCACATCTTCGTTTCGGTGATAAACCAATTAAGAGCCCATATTATATAAATCAGGCTGACTTTGTTGCATGCCACAATCCATCATATGTTGTTAAGGGATATAAGATGGTTCAGGATGTTAAGCCTGGTGGAATCTTCATGATTAACTGCCAATGGTCAGATGAAGAATTAAGCTCTAATTTGAATGCTGCTGCAAAGAAATATATTGCAGACAACAACATTCAGCTATATACAATAAATGCTATTGATAAAGCGGCAGAAATTGGTATGGGTAAACGTACTAATACCATTCTTCAATCAGCTTTCTTCAAATTAGCAAACGTTATGCCAATCGATCAAGCTATTGATTTCATGAAATCAGCAGCTAAAAAATCATATGGCAAAAAGGGTGATGCAATTGTTGAGATGAACTACAAAGCTATAGATGCTGGTGTAGATGCTCTTCACAAAGTAGAAGTTCCAGCTTCTTGGTCAAATCCAGAAGCAGATGCTCCAGCAGCAGTACTTAATGGACGTCCAGAAACAGTTAAGATGGTTAATGAACTTATGAATCCTATCGCATTAATGGATGGCGACAGCCTACCTGTATCTGCATTTAATGATATTGCAGACGGACAGTTCGAAATAGGTGCTTCAGCTTATGAAAAACGTGGTACAGCTGTAAATGTTCCAGAATGGGATTCAGAAAAATGTATTCAGTGTAATAGCTGTGCATTTGTATGTTCTCATGCTACTATTCGTCCATTTATGCTCAGCGAGGATGAAATAAAAGCAGCTCCTTCAAATATTAAGCTTGCTGATACTAAGCCAAAGGCTTGCGAATACAAGTTTACAATGAGTGTAACTCCTCTTGATTGTATGGGATGTGGAGAATGTATTACAGTGTGTCCTAAGGATGCTATCAGAATGGTACCACAGGAATCACAGCTACACGAGCAGCCAGTATTTGATTACTTAGTTGCTAATGTAGGAAAGAAACCTGGAACACCAGCTGATACAACAGTTAAGGGTTCACAGTTCAATCAGCTACTTCTTGAATTCTCAGGAAGCTGTGCAGGATGTGCTGAAACATCTTATGCTCGTTTAATCACACAGCTCTTCGGTGAGCAAATGTATATTTCAAATGCTACAGGATGTTCTTCAATCTGGGGTGGTCCTGCTGCAACTTGTCCATATACAGTAAACAAGGATTCAAATAAGGGACCAGCTTGGGCTAACTCATTATTTGAGGACAATGCAGAACACGGCTTTGGTATGTATCTTGGACAGAAGGTTATTCGTGACCAACTTATTGCTAAAGTTGAGAAGATTGCTGCTTCTGACAAAGCTACTGAAGAATTAAAGGCTGTTATTGCTAAGTTCATGGAAACGAAAGAAAATACAAGAGAAAACTCAGCTTATGCTGATAAATTAGTAGCTGAACTTGAGAAATTAGCTGTTGCTGGCTGTGAACTTTCAGAAATTCTTGAACAGAAACAGTACCTTGCTAAGAAGTCAGTATGGATTCTCGGTGGTGATGGATGGGCATATGATATCGGCTTCGGCGGACTTGACCATGTACTTGCTTCAGGCGAGAATGTAAACATTATGGTATTCGATACAGAAATGTATTCAAATACAGGTGGTCAGGCTTCAAAAGCTTCTAACATCGGTGAAGTTTGTCAGTTTGCTGCTGCTGGTAAAGATATTGGAAAGAAGAACCTTGCTGAAATAGCTATGAGCTATGGTTACGTTTATGTAGCACAGATTGCTCTTGGAGCTAATCCAAATCAGACTGTTAAGGTTCTTGCTGAAGCAGAAGCTTATAACGGACCATCATTAATTATCGGATATGCACCTTGTGAACTCCACGGAGTTAAGGGTGGTATGAACCACTGTCAGGATGAGATGAAAGCAGCTGTTAAATCTGGTTACTGGAATCTGTTCTCCTTCAATCCTGCTCTTAAGGCAGAAGGTAAGAACCCATTCACATTGACATCTAAGCCAGGTGATGGATCATATCAAGAATTCTTGAATAACGAAACACGTTACACAAGCTTAGCTCGTATGAACCCAGAACGTGCAGAGAAGCTATTCAGTGATTCTGAAAAAGCTGCTATGGAACGTTATGAACACTTATTAAAATTGGTAGAGCTTTATAAGTAATATTATGTAGTTTTAGGAATTAGCTTTGAGTTGATTTCTTGGAATAAAAAGAGAAGGGGGACTGTTTAAAAGCGGTTCTCCTTTTTTGTATGCGAATAAAATTAATAATCGCTGAGCTATTGGTCGATTTTTTATCTTTCCTCAGACATATTATGTAGCTAGAATAAATCAGGTTCTGGAATAAAAGGAGTTGTATATTTTTAGACCGCATTATAGGACTTAGTATCACTGGGCTTGAAGGACTGACAGACTAACTCATCTTACGCGTTTTAGAATTACTTCCTCATGCTTTGATACTTCTGTTTCAATTCTATCAAGTCGATCATTTATTTGCTTATATCCGTCAAACAAAGCGTCTAATTTCTTTCCATGGTCATTCTCAATTTTAGTAACAACATGTTTTAAGCTTTTAAGCTCTCCCTCAATGTTATCAACTTTGCCTTCTAAAGAACCAACTTTGCCTTCTAAAGAACCAATCTTGCCTTCTAAAGAACCAATCTTGTCTTCTAAAGAACCAATCTTGCCTTCCATAGAATTAAACTTACCAGAAAATTCAGCATACATTTTTGTTAATAATTCAAAGGTTTTATCTTCCATTTTATCGCCTCCTTTCTCAATTAATTATATCATAATATTTACTGATACAATAAAAAATTCTAAGATTAAATAATAAATTTTTAACTATTATTACATGATTTGGTTTTAATCCTGTTCAGTC
>JAEZOA010000178.1 GCA_023441625.1 Bacillota bacterium | reverse complement strand
CCCATGTGGACCGTGTTCAGAGATATATTTTGACAGAGGACCTGAAAAGGGATGCGGTAGCCCAGATTGTAAGGTTGGCTGTGAATGTGATCGTTATGTAGAGTTTTGGAATAACGTATTTACTCAGTTTAATAGAGATGAGCAAGGAAACTATACTCTGTTGGCACATCCGAATATTGATACAGGAATGGGACTTGAGAGACTTGCATGTATTTCACAGGATGTGGATAATCTTTTTGAGGTTGATACAGTTCTTAATATATTAACTTATATTTGTAAAATTGCAGGTGTTGAATACAAAAAATCAGAAAAAACTGATGTTTCAATTCGTGTAATCACAGACCATATTAGAAGTACAACAATGATGGTTTGTGATGGAGTGCTTCCTTCGAATGAAGGTAGAGGATATGTATTAAGAAGGCTATTGAGGAGAGCTGCTAGGCATGGTAGATTGCTTGGTATCAACAAACCATTTTTATTTGATGTGGCAATGGTAGTTATAAATGAGTCGAAAGAAGCTTATCCTGAGCTTGCAGAGAAGGAAGAGTATATTAAAAAGGTTATTAAAATTGAAGAAGAACGTTTTGAGACAACAGTTGACCAGGGTATAGTTATTCTAAATGAATTTATTACAGAGCTAAATTCAAGGAAAGAAACAATTCTTCCTGGCGAAATGGTATTTAAGCTTCATGATACCTATGGTTTTCCTCTGGATCTGACTAGAGAAATAGCAGAGGAAAGTGGATTGACGATAGATGAAGACGGCTTTAAAAAGGAAATGGATGCTCAGAAGAAAAAAGCTAGAGATGCCCATAATAGTAAAGATACATCAGCATGGTCTGATAGCGTATTTGATAAGCTGGACAAGAGTCTTACAACAGCTTTTGTTGGTTACAATAATAATTCAACTGATTCTGAAATTTTATACATCGTAAAAGATGGCGAACTTGTTAACACTGCCCAAGAGGGTGATGAGATAACAATTATTCTTGATAAAACAGCCTTCTATGCGGAAAGTGGAGGTCAGGTTGGAGACACAGGAACTATTAGTACAGAAAATGGCTTAGTAACTATAGAAAATTGCACAAAAACAGCTGATGGCAAATTCCTTCATAGTGGATTTGTTAAAAGTGGATTAATTGAAAAAGGAGCTAATGCAAAAGCTCATATTGATACAACAAGAAGAATGGCTATTTCGAGAAACCATACTACTACTCATCTTTTGCAAAAGGCACTTAAAACAGTATTGGGAGATCATGTCCATCAAGCAGGTTCATTGGTTGAACCAAATAAATTGAGATTTGACTTTAGCCATTTTTCAGCAATGAATGCTGACGAATTGAAAACTGTAGAGAATATGACCAACCAAGCGATATTGAATAGTTTACCTATAGATATACAGGAAATGCCTATTGATGAAGCGAAAAAACTTGGAGCTACAGCTTTATTTGGAGAAAAATATGGTGATACTGTTAGGGTGGTAACCGTTGAAGATTATAGTATAGAATTTTGCGGAGGTACGCACCTAAAGAATACTTCACAAGCTGGTTTAGTTAAGATTCTAGGTGAGAGTGGAGTAGCAGCAGGTGTAAGGAGACTTGAGGCCCTGACTGGTGAAGCTGCTATAGAATACTATAAAGAAAAGGAAAACACTCTTAATGAGGTTGCACAAGCTCTCAAGACATTACCTAATGATAGCTTGAAAAAAGTGGAGAGTTTAAGCCAGGAACTGAAAATTGCAGAGAAAGAAATTGAAAAGCTGCGCAATAAACTTGTTAGCAGCGAAACAGAGGATATTCTCACAAAAGCTGTTGAGGTAAAGGGTGTAAAAGTTGTTACTGCCCGTTTTGACACACTGGATATGGAGGGACTTCGAAATACTGGTGATATGCTAAAAAATAAGCTTGAGTCTGGTGTAATTGTATTAGGTTCAAGCTATGGTGATAAGGTAAGCTTTATTGTTACGGCAACAAAGGACGTTTTGTCAAAGGGTATCCACTCTGGTAATATTATTAAGGAAGTTGCAAAGGTAGCTGGTGGTGGAGGCGGAGGACGACCAGACATGGCGCAAGCTGGAGGTAAGGAGTTATCAAAAATTGACGAGGCCTTAAAAACAGCTATTTCAGTTGTTGATACACAAATTAAGTAATATATAAAAGCTACTATAGCTTGGGAGGAGATGATAAGGTTGAGCGACTGTATTTTTTGTAAAATAATTAATGGGGAAATACCTACTAAATCAGTATATGAGACAGATAAAATCTTTGCTTTTAATGATATTAATCCAGAAGCGCCTGTGCATGTATTGATTGTACCAAAACAGCATATTGCTTCTCATAATGAATTAAATGCTGAAAATGTGGCTGTTATGAAGGATATTCATTTAGCTGCAAATGAAATTGCAAAACAGCTAGGAATAGCTGATAGCGGTTATAGACTTATAAATAACTGCGGTGCTGATGCTGGTCAAACTGTTTTTCATTTGCATTATCACCTAGTTGGTGGAAAGTCTTTAGGGAGTAAAATAATTTAGATTTTGGTATAATATTTGGGTAAAAGTGCATTGTAGACTAATTGTTTATAAATAAAGGTTGACACAATTTTGAAAATTAATATATAATATACTGTGTGCTGTAATTAGCTTGATTCCCTATAGTGTGTGAAAACATGCTACGGCTTATTCCCGGCACAATTGCTACTATCGGAGGGAGGGGAGTTTTGTGTCTGAAGTAAGAGTAAAAGAAAATGAGTCTCTTGATAGTGCTCTAAAAAGGTTTAAAAGATCTTGTGCTAAGTCAGGTGTATTAGCTGAGGTTAGAAAGAGAGAGCATTACGAGAAGCCTAGTGTAAAGAGAAAAAAGAAATCTGAAGCTGCAAGGAAAAGAAAATTTAAATAGTACTGTGACTATAATAGCTTACAGGAGATATTTGTTATGTCGCTTAAGGATTTGCTTGTTCAAGATTTAAAGACAGCTATGAAGAATGGCGATACATCTTCAAAGACAGCTATTCAAATGGCAAGGTCGGCAGTGCTTCAGGTTGAGAAGGACACTAAGGTTACCCTTGATGATAATGGTATTATTGAGATTATTGCTAAAGAGGTTAAAAAAAGAGTAGACACCTTACCTGACTTTGAGAAAAGTGGCAGGCAGGATCTTATAGATAATCTAAATGCTGAAATTGAGGTTTTAAAAAAATATTTACCTCAGCAGTTAAGTGAAGATCAGATTGAAGAGATTGTAAGGAAAGTTATTTCTTCTTCTGGTGCGACTTCTGCTAAAGATATCGGAAAGGTAATGCAGGCTGCAATACCTGAAACTAGAGGCAAGGCCGATAGTAAATTAGTTAGTCAAATAGTTAAAAAGTTATTAGGATAAGAAGAGCTCGGTTTTATAACCGGGCTCTTTCTTCGCGTGGCCCAGAATGGGCGCTTACTCGATTGGTGAATACATCATTGAATATGAAAGGCTTTATGAGATATAATTATAGATGGTGCTAATATAGGAGAATAAAAATATGCCAATGGAAATAGAAAGAAAATTCCTTGTATTAAATAATCAGTATAAAAGTTCAGCTAGTTATGTTTTATTTAGACAAGGATATTTAAGCATTGATTTTGAGCGGACAGTTAGAGTAAGGAGTTATAATGGAAAAGGCTTTTTAACAATTAAGGGGAAAACTCAGTCATGTAGTAGGGAAGAGTATGAATACGATATTCCTATCGAGGATGCTGACAGGATGCTTGATAAGCTATGTATCCAACCTTTAATAGAAAAGGTGAGATATTTTCTTAATTTTGAAGGCTGTAAATGGGTAGTTGATGAGTTTTTAGGTGTGAATGAAGGCCTTGTTATAGCAGAGATAGAGCTTGACAGTGAACAACAGTCCTTTAAAAAGCCTGACTGGGTAGGGCGCGAGATTACCTCTGACACTAAATATTTTAACTCAAATCTTGTTGAAAATCCTTATAAAAACTGGTAATATTCATTTTATATGGAATAGGATGTGAATGAGAATGGAATGTAGACAAAATTGTGGAGCTTGCTGTATTGCACCATCAATAACATCGGCTATCCCTGAAATGCCAAATGGTAAGCCTGCTGGAATTAGGTGCATTCAGCTAAATGATCAAAATAGGTGTAAGCTCTTTGGCAGGCCTGATAGACCAATGGTTTGTGGTAGTCTTAAGCCATCTCAAGAAATGTGTGGTTTTTCACAAAGAGAAGCACTTATTTATTTAGAAATGCTTGAAAAGCAAACAAGCTGAACTTAAATTTATATTACGTTTATTTTTGTCCTTTTGGACAAGGAGTAGGAAGGTTGAAAGAACTAATATAATTAAAAAAGACTAACTATTAAAAGTCAAGTTTTAAAATGATATTTTTTGAATAAACTGCAGAAATGCAATTTAGATATTTATGAACCTTGAAAACTGCATGACGAATAGAGCATCTGTTAAGGTGCTC
>JAEZOA010000177.1 GCA_023441625.1 Bacillota bacterium | reverse complement strand
GAGCACCTTAACAGATGCTCTATTCGTCATGCAGTTTTCAAGGTTCATAAATATCTAAATTGCATTTCTGCAGTTTATTCAAAAAATATCATTTTAAAACTTGACTTTTAATAGTTAGTCTTTTTTATTGTTTTAGTTCTTTCAACCTTAATTGCCTCCATTAGTATCACGATAATTGTTCTTTTTCATTAAGTCTTTAACCTCTTCTAGTGTAGGTAAAGATGTAATTGCTCCCAGCTTAGAAACTGTTATGGTTGCTGTATAGTTTGCAAAATCAAGAGCTTTTTCTACTGGCATACCCATACTTACTGCCGAGCAGAATGCACCTGTAAAAGAATCACCGGCGGCAGTCGGGTCAATAACCTTAACAATATCTACACAAGGTTTTACAACAAAAATATCCTTATTCATAAATGCCACGCCATTACTTCCTAATGTGATTATTACATTTTTTACACCTTTATTCAGTAAAGCCCTTGCGGCCATTTCAACTTTTTTTATGTCAATACTGCCGTCATCCTTAGTTGTTTTTATTCCTGTTAATCCATATGCTTCATGCTCATTTGGTGATATATAAGTTAGCTTTGAAAGGAGCTCATCATCTAAAGGTGAATAAGGAGCAGAATTTAGCATTACAGGAACTCCCTTATCATGGGCATATTCTATTACTGCTCTATTTACTTCTAATGGAATTTCAAGCTGAAGAATAATCAAGTCATACTCAGATATTTTTTCCTTCAAGAAGGCTACATCTTCAACTGTAATCTTCATATTAGTTCCTGGAACAACTATTATCCTATTCTTTGTTTTTTTACCTGGAACAACTTCTAGAATAATATTGCTGACAGCTGATGAGCAAGCTTCATCCCTCATTATATTGTCAGTGTTTATACCTGCATCTTGAATAGCTTTTAGTAAGCTGTCACCAAACATATCCATTCCGAGCTTTCCGACCATAGTAACATCTATACCAAGTCTTGCAGCTTGCACCGCTTGATTGGCACCTTTTCCACCTGGAGCTGATGTAAAGGACAAGCCATCATTTACTGTTTCACCTTCATTTGGAACTTTAGAAGTACTATATATTAAATCCATTACAAGGCTTCCAACCACTAATATCTTAGGTGCTTTCACAATTATTACCTGCCTTTGCTTCAAATTAATATTAATATTAGTTAATGCCAAAGCTTCTTATTACGAAGATTTAAACTTACTTATGCCTAAATTAGCACTCAATTTATCAACTAAGTCATGTAAATGTTCTACCTCAAGCTTGTTTGCAGATGTAAACAGGTTTGAATCCTTAGACCTGCTTACATATGATATATCAATACCTTCTAATGCAAAATTATATTTTGCATTTACAGGGTAGAGCTGCCTTTCAATTTGTGATGCTAAACTTAAAAAATTCATTATATCTTTAGCTTTCTGTGGTTCTTTTTCCCAATTATTTAATAGCCAATCATATAGAGCAGGATGGAAATTTGCCATAACTCCACAGTAACCAGCAATTCCTAATGGAAGAGTTTCTAGAAGAGTTGCTGAATTTGCATTATAAAGCTTAAACTTTGTACCTTTTACTAGGTTCATTTTTTCTCTGATATTTTCTACATCACAGCTTGTGTCCTTAATAAAATAGAATCTTTCTGATTTGAGACAATATTTAATAATTTCAGGTGAAATAAGTCTCTTGTATGGATATGGACATTCATAGAACCCTAAAGGTAAATCTTTTGGAAGAGATTCTAGTATCTTTTCAAGATTATTAATAAATACTGTATCAGATTCATCTTCTGCAGCTAAACGATTAGTTATAAATATTAAAGCGTCCACACCTGTTTCTGCCATTTTATTTAACTCTTTAATTTGGTCTTCCAGCTTATCAGATATATGCCCTGATGCTATTACTGGAACTCGTCCATTTGTATATTTTTTAACAAAACTTGCAACTTCAATTCTTTCTTCTAAAGAAAGAAAGAACATTTCACTAGATTGACATACCGCAAATAAACCTTGTACTTTGTTTTCAATATACCAATCTATCATTTTTTTTAGATTCTCATAATCAATACTTCCGTCTGACTTATAAGGTGTTATCATCGTTGGCCAGACTCCACCTGGAAAATTAGTAATCATAATTTACGCCTCTTTTTATATTTGTTTTTATATATTCTTTATTAACTCTAATTTTGACTAACTCATCTTTATCTTAAAAACGATTTTCTTGACAGTACTTGCTGTTTCACTTATACAACATGGTAAGTGGGCTTCTCCAGGATAAAAAATTGCAAACATACCTTCTGAAAGGATGATGTCTGTATAATTCCTTGGACTTTTATAAAATGCTATGTCATTATCTGCAGTAAACTCATCCACTAATGTAAGAGTCTCGCAAGAAGCGTATCCTATATTCTCTTTACCACTTATAATCAACTGTACATCAATATATTTTCTATGTGATTCCCATCTGCTTTCGTTACTATTCTTGGTAATATACTGCTGAACATTAGCAAAAACATTTTCTTCATCAATTAAATGTTTACAATACTCTATATCCTCAAAGTTCTTGTGATCATCAATAAACTTCTTTACCAATAAGAGCTGAGGAAGTAACTCTTTATACAGCTCTAAATTACTTGATTTGTCCACTATCATATCTTTAGCCCACCTTCTCATATAAAGGTTAAAATAATACCTTTTATTATCTGTACTACCAGAGTTTCTTAGGTAAAATATCCTTTATAGCTTTATATTCCAAAAAGCAATGCTTTTTCTGTCAAAAGTATATGTGATAAATATCTCTTTATTATTTGTAATTATGGCAGGATATGAATATTCTCCTTCACCTTCGTCAAGTATAAAATCCTCTGCCCATGTAATCCCATTATCTCTTGATACACTAATTTTTATTGGTGTTCGTGGTCCCCAGTTTATACCGACAGGGTTATAAACCAATACCAGAGCACCATCATCTAGCTTAGCAACATCAATACCGCTATTGTTATTTGGTAGTGATGTGGCATATACCTTATTCCATGTTTTTCCCCCATCATAGGAATCACTTCTATATATTTTTCCCTCACTACATCTTGTCATCATGTGAACAACATTTGGTTCAGATTCCCAAAGGGTTGGCTGAATAATTCCTCTCCCTTTCAAGGATTGTTCAGATACCGCAATGTTGCTTTTTACACTCTGAATGTTATCATAATCAATGCCTTCAATCATAATCTCGTTACTTTTAGTCCAAGTTTTACTTACGCTGTCATAAATATCTGCCATACACTTCCAAATACCTTTTTCTGTAGATGTTGGTGCTAAAATATTACCAT
This sequence comes from Bacillota bacterium, assembly GCA_023441625.1. Classification (GTDB taxonomy): domain Bacteria; phylum Bacillota; class Clostridia; order Acetivibrionales; family DSM-1351; genus Ruminiclostridium. Next base: position 17,885 of record JAEZOA010000177.1, on the reverse strand, counting down.
CAGAAAGTTTGATAACCTTACACCTTACAGGGCCTCTACCGCCGCTTGTGTCACCACTAACAAGTTCTACAGGCTCACTCCATGTGTTACCATTGTCTTCAGATACGATTACTTTTGTATACCATTCACTAATGATTCGCCCTACCTTGTAGAATAACATGACATTGCCATTATCTAATGTATAAAGAACAGGATTCCAATTGGGTTGTCCAATGTCATCAGCTAATTTCCTTGGTATACTCCATATACCATTAATTCTACATGAACCCCATATTGCCACATCATCTGAACCTTCAGCTGAACCTGCAAACCATGCAGCCATTATAATACCGTTTTTTAATACTGTTACAGTAGAAGCATGACAGGATTGAAAGTATTTATTTGGCTCAAAAATCAATTCTTTTTTAGCTTCAGTAAACATAACTTGTACCCTCGATTTTTTTATTTTATTAGAAAACTTTAACCTTTAATTCCTGAACTTGCTATACCTTCAACAAAATAACGTTGTAAAGATAAGAATACTATTACTGTAGGAATAATTGCCATACAAGCACCTGCAAGTGATGGACCATATTGGAATTGAGCATTTGATCCTGCATTACCCATAAATTGAGCTATACCAACAGGTAATGGTTTTAATGCATTGTCTCTGATAGCAATTAAAGGCCAAAGGAAATTGTTCCAGTTTGATATAAATGTTAATATTGTTACCGTAGCTAATGCCGGTTTTGCTAATGGGAACATGATTTTTGCGAATATTGTAATATCATTACAACCATCTATTCTTGCAGCTTCTTCTAGCTCATTTGGTATGCCTTTGAAAAAGCTTGTTAGTATAAATACACTAGTTACATTGGCACCTGCAACTAAAATAATTGATGCATATGAATTAAGTAAATTAATTTCTGACATCATAAAGAATAGAGGTACAATATAAGCTTGCATTGGTATAAGAAGCATCGATACAACTAGTGCAAATAGTGCTTTCTTGAATCGAAATTGTAATCTTCCGAAAGCATATGCTGCCATTGAAGCTATTACTAGCACCAATAAAGTGGAACTCACAGTAATAATTATACTATTTAGCCCCCAACTCAAGTAAGGATACTTCTCTAACACTTGTGTATAATTTTCCATTGTAAAGTTAACTGGTATCCAATTTGGAGGATATGATACTATATCATTTTCTGGTTTCACCGATGATATCAATGACCATAGTAAGGGAAACAGAAATACTGCTCCTGTGAATATTAACAGTACATAGGTAATTAGTTTCTTAAATGATTTATCCACGTTTTTTCCCTCCTATATCTCATCTTTAATTAGTTTAGATTTAGCTTGAATAAGTATGACTAAGATAACTAGCAAAGCTACTCCTAAAGTTGACCCATAGCCAATATCATAATTTTGGAAAGCTGAACTATATAGGTATTGAACAATAGTTAATGTTGATGTGCCGGGTCCACCGTTTGTCATTACAAAAATCTGGTCAAATATTTGAATTACATTTATCATTGTAAGTGTTAAAATCATTGATGTAATTGGCATTAATAGCGGAAGAGTTACTTTTGTAAAGGTTTGAAAACCATTAGCACCATCTATTCTGCTAGCCTCATATAATTCTTTAGGTATATCCTGCAAACCCGCCAAATACAATATCATGTTATATCCTAAATAGGACCAAATGGTAACTATGGCAACCGAGAATAATGCCCACTTCTCATTTGTTAACCATTCAACTGAATTAAGTCCTAATGCTTTCAAATAGTAATTCAAAATACCGAAATTATTATCATATAACCAATTCCATATAATACCTACTACTGCCGGAATTAATACATATGGGATAATTGAAACTGTTCTTACTGCATTGGTTAATAAAACTTTTTGATTCATTAATACTGCTAAAAGCAAACTTCCTATTACTAACACCGGTAGTGTCATTAAAAAAAACAATAATGTATTTTTTAATGATATTGCGAAATATGGGTCTTTTGCCAATCGTACAAAGTTATTTACTCCGTTAAACTTGGCTTCACCCACAATGTTCCATTTAAATAAACTCATAAATAGTCCGCCAACACTAGGCATAACTCTAAAAATAAAGAAAATTGTTAGATATGGTAATAAAAAAAATGCTGCTACTTTACCTTGCGACTTTTTCATATCCTAGACAACCCTTCATATAAATTTTATCTTTTGCCGAAAGAGTTTTATCAAAAAACTATTACTATTTAAATATTCTCTGATTGGCATAGTCAATATTGATGTTATACGCTTGCCGCCGCTAAATACTCACTCTTCAAGTAAAAATAGGCGGCGGCATAGACCTTGTATAACTATTTCTAACTACAATACTACTTTTGCGCTAATAGAGCGTTCATTTCTTCAACTAATTTTTTAGCAACTTCTTTTGTGTCTTTATCATTAAGCACTGTATCTTGAGCAGCTGTTAATATTGGACTTGGTGCTGCACTTGAGAACAACTGTGTAGCCATTGGATGTGCTGGTATGAATGTAACCTTGTCCAATTCTTCAATAAATGCAGCTCTACCCTTTTTGTCTTTTACAGTATCTAGAGCACTCTTAAGTGCTGGTAATTGTCCGGATTCTCCCCATGACGCAGAATTATTTGATAACCATTTTACAAATTCTGATACAGCTGCTTTTCTTGCATCGTCAGCTTTTTCGTTTTTAGGGAATATAAAGCCTTCTGATGCTCCCCACATTTTACCGTTATTAAATACTGTTGGATATACAGCTGAATCCCAGTTTAAGTTTGTAGCTTCTAATCCTGATATCTGCCAGTTTCCATCTACGATAGTTGCTACTTTACCTGCTTTAAAATCATCTATAGCTGATTTTTCTCCCTTTGGAGCCACTTTATATTTAAATACTAAGTCCTGTATAAATCCAAGTGCTTTAGCTGCCTTATCTTCATCTAATTTCAATTCAGTCATATCAGCTGTAAACGTATTTGCATCCTGTTGGTTAAGCAAACCGTAGAACTGATAGAAAACATGATGATTCATAGAGAAACCAAGACCATACTGAACAATATTGTTTTCATCAAAACCAGCTTCATTTGGATGTTTTCCATTTTTGTCAAGTGTTAGCTTTTGAGCTGTTGCTATTAATTCGTCACCAGTTTTGGGAGCAGCTGTAATACCTGCCTTTTCATATAAATCCTTGTTGTAATATATTCCATGCATATTAACGCCAAGAGGTACTGCATACTGAGTACCTTTGTAGAAGCAACCCTTCCAAGCACTTTCTAGATAGTCAGCTTCATTTAGTTTAAGGTCGGCAACTGTTTTCTCATCAAGTACTCCCATATCAGCAAATTGTCCTATTTCAAATGTATGAGTAGCTACTATATCCGGTGGATTTCCAGCTTTATAATCTGTTAAGAACTTTGTAAACATTTGTGTCCACTGTAGTGATGAAAATTCAACCTGGATTTTAGATTGTTCCGAGTTAAACTTATCAACCATAGCCTTCATTATGTCAAGGTCAGTACCTGTCCATCCTCCATAATAAGTAAGCTTGATTGGTCCTGAAGATTGTACTGTTGATTGTGTCGTTGTACCAGTGTTCTCAGTAGCTGTTTTTGAGCCACATCCAGTAAACATTGTAGTAAGCATCGCAAGACTTAGAACCACTGGTAAAATCTTCTTAAATAACATGTTTGTTCCCTCCAAAATTAGTATTTTTTTATTTCTTAAAGAAACCTAAGTTTCTTATAAGCAAATTAAAATAGCTTTACATAAAATAGAACTTAATTACAGTTTAAGCATTAACACAAGAACAATGCTCATCTTTAAAAACAAATATAATAAGTTTCATTTATCTTTCCTATTTTTATATCAATTTATACTAATTTGAATTTTCATTTAGAACGTCGTTCACTATTATCGAACAAATTAAATGCGGATTTCCCGCATTTAATTTTATATTAAAACTCTTTTAAAATAATTTTACATCTAATTGTGGTATTATATTTAAATATTATATTAACTTGATATTATTCAGTGTTTGAATAACCTATAAATTACAAAAAACAAGTTGTGATTTTACAATTTTCTCTTTATTTCATACTAACAAGTAAACTGTTATTGTATTAGTTTTCCCAATTCCAAACTCATACTGGTAAGTAGGTTTGCATACTCATTTAGCTTTTGATTACTAAATCTAAGTGAAGGCCCTGATGTACTAAGGCCTGCAACTATTTCGCCTCTAATGTTCCTGATAGGAACAGCTACACATTTAATACCATACTCATGTTCCATATTGTCTATAGCGTATCCACGTTCTCTTATTAACTCTAATTCTTTTTTTAAAGTTACTATGTCAGAAATAGTATTTGAAGTAAACTTATCAAATCCATTTGCCACTACTTGATCTAAAATTTCTTCCGAAAGAAACGCTAACATTGCTTTACCTACTCCAGTACAATACATTGGAGCTTTAACTCCTATAATAGATCTACCTGGTGTTATACCTGCTGGGTAGTGTGCATTTAAATATATAACTTCATAGCCTGAAGGCACCGCTAAGTAAACACATTCATTTCCAAAGTTACTTACTCGTTCCATATATGGCTGTACAATATTTCTAAGATCATCTGATGTACATAGATTATAGTTTAGTTGAAGAATTTTTAATCCTAGCCTATACTTATTATTTTTAACGTTTTTTTGTAAAATCCCACATTTTTCAAATGTAGTTACAGTGTTATGAACTGAGCTTTTATACATTCCAGATAAATCAGCTAATTCGGTTATTCCCCGTTCAGGGTTTTCTGTGGTAAAATAATCAAGTAGCTTTATTGCTTTATATAATGATTTTACTTTTACATCTTCCATAATAAAACTACTCCTGTTCATCAATAGTGAATACTGTTCACGACTTACTGTAACTATATTATATTCTCCGAGGTATTTGATGTCAAGATACAATTTGTATTTACAATCCAATCTCAGAAAATCTATGCCTTTTTGCATTAGCATTTCTTCAATATCTCCGAGTATAATTTTACCAATTCCATTAACGGAATTATTCCGTACTGTTATAAAGGAATGAATATAGCCTTCCGAATCCATCCTCTTACCCAAGAATATCTCATCACTAAACTGGAGCCTGTACATTCCTATTTTACCATCCTCATTTTCTGCAAAGAAAAACTCACCATTATGTATGCTTCCATAATCCAGTCCTTAAAGTTAAGGGGAGGGTTATGCCAATCCTGCCAATAATCTATTCCCCTATCCTTAAGCCATTGTGCTGCACTTCTTAGCAATAAAAATACTTGGCCAGATTCACTTAGAAGTACCACCAAATTCCGAATCAAACTCATTATTCTCTAAATTCATAACTCCCCTTTCCATTCTAACCTATGCATAATTAGATATTATAGGAATTATATATATTTATGTAATATTATTCAATACTGCATAAATCTAATAAGCAATAATTACTGTCCAAAACACCAAAAAACTGTATATTTATTTCTCAATTGCTAAAAACTTTACTATAGCTTTTTCTTCAACGCCTTTTGAAATGGATAACCCAGTCTCAATTATTTTTTGCCTAGCCTCCTCGGGCATTACTTTTTCCCAGTCATTTAGCCAACCTGTTGGTGCCCAATTTTCTGCTTTGTCGTAAACATTTGCTGGCCATCCATAAGGTTCACCAAATTTATTCTTCTTTCTCCTACTACCCGCAACTGTTATGTAATAATGTTTTTGCAAGTAAATAATTGCATTGTCAAGCTTACCTGCTCCTTCTTTTTTTATAACGCCCATTTCCTGCCTAATCTCACTTGTGTTTAGTAGAGTCTTCTCTTCAAAAAGCTGCCACAGCCTCCAAACCTCGGGACTGATTAATCCGTACTCCCATTTTTCTTCAATTGACTCCTGCTTCTGAAATAAAGCATAAAAATATGGATACATCTCCCTAGAAACAAATCCCTTATTGCCTCCTAAAATACAGCCAAATGCTAATTCTTTCTCCTCGGCTGCTCTGTCCTTCCAACACCAAGGGTCTGTATCATAATCCCCTGTATGCCATAATTCCTTTGGTGTTTCCTCAGAAAGTGTGGGAAAACCTGAGAGAACATTAGAAAATGCCATAAAGCCTAATTCATTAACTCTTTTCAGAAAATCATTATAGTTTTTTAGTATAGCCATAAGTTTGTCCTCAATTACTCTCCTTTTATTGACCACTTTTTACACTGCTCTATTCTTTTGCCCCATTGTCTCCGTGCTCCTTATCAAATGCAAATGAAGTTAATTGTGCACAAGGAAATGTATTGCAGTTTCCACAATGCTCTATAGCATTATCTTTTTCACAGCATTTCTTTACTGGACATTCACCCCAAAACGGGTTATCGATATTTGAACAACCCCCACAATTACATGGTTCCTTATAGGAACATTCGCTACATACTAATCCACATCTTGATTCAGTCATATTTTCCTCCTTGGCCGTTTATAGGCTATATAATAAAAGCAAAAAGCTTTGTGATTTTGAAACTAAATAAGTCTTAATTTCCATAAATCACCACCATTTGCGTTTTATTATAGCATGCTGAACAAGACAGCTATATGTCATGTTTATAATTATTTATAATATTTTCTGCTATTTCCATAATTTCCTCTTTTAGCTCTAACGGTTCTATTACTGTTGCCTTATTGCCAAAGGAAAGTATCCATGAGAGCATACTATTTCTGTTTGTATACCCTATTGAAAATTTCAATTTACCATCCGCTGTTGTCTCATAGCTATTTGGGCCATATTCTTCTACTAAGAGGTATTCAACCCCTTTATCAAATATTATAGTGATTTTATTTTCATCCTTAAAATACTCATCAAAACTATCGTTTTCATTTGAAATCTCTCTTGGTTTAAACTGATTATCAGTAATCAATTGGTTCCACAACCTATTTAGTTTAAATAGTCTAAATTCATTTCTAGATGTACAGAAACCATATATGTACCAGGAAGACCATTTAAAGGTTATTAAATAAGGCTCAATTAATCTTTTTGAAATACCCTTTTCGCTATAATAGTCAAAGCTTACTAAACAGTTTTTTGAAATTGCCAATTTAAAATGATTAATTTTATCAGCTAGGCTGTTTTTATAATGTGAAGCAAGATTAATAACTACTTTATCCGAATACGGTACTAACTCCTTATTATTAGGAGATAGCTTCAAAATAAGCCTCTCAATTTCTGACGAACTTGTAACACTATCGAGACTTTTAAGTCCAGTAATTATATTTTGAAGCTCATCTATAGATATAGCTGTCTTATCAATTTTATAACCTTGGGCAATAGAAATCCCTCCAGCACCACCCTGATAGGTAACAATTGGTATTCCTGCCCTGCAAATATCATCAACATCCCTAAGTATAGTTCTCCTAGAGACCTCAAATTTTGCAGCTAATTCAGGGGCTGTAACCTTTTCTCTTTGAAGTAGTACTGTTATAATCCCCAATAACCTGTCAATTTTCATAACTTTTTTATCCTTTAAATATTTAAATTCACCATTCTCCCTGCACCTTACCATTTTTGTGATCAAGCGAAAAATTTGCGGTGTCAAAATAATTTATACCACTAACACCAAATGTAGTATCAACATTCACCCATCTTTTTTGCGCTGTGTCATAAAATTGATTCCATGCATGGTCTCCCCATGCCATTCCGCTATATCCTAGTCCTGTTACCAAATTAACCTTAATTCCATTTGCTTTGCACATTGAAATAAATAAGCTTGAATAATCAAAGCATATTCCTTTCCTAGTTTGATAACATACTATTGTTCCAGATTTGGTATTTCGCGTCTCCTTTGCTATAATTCTAGCCTTTTCATAATCATATTCAATGTTACTTGTTATCCATTTATATATTTCCTTACATTTATCATAGTCACTTTTTCCTTTCTTCGCCAAATCAACTGCCAGCTTATCAATCTCTGGAGTGGATTCTATAGCATCATCTAGAGTAACACCGTTAAAATATTGAATTACCTTGATATTGTATTCTCCAAGTTTATCTCTAATATTTTCGGCAAATTCAATATTCTTTTCATTGTTTATCTCTTGATTGTTAAATCTATCATTTATAATTACAGGAATTTTTTTAGCAATATCAGAAGTAACAACCGGCTTTAACGCTGTCTCATAAACTGCATTTAGCACTTTTGACTCATCTATATATCTTGAAAGCCCTGGAACAGTAAAATAGTATGAAAAAAAATAGAAAATAAAGCTTATACATATTATTGTAACTAACGCTTTGGGAATACTACAGATAAAAGAAATAATCCTTTTGGTAAATGAGCTAAAAGAGTTCATTGTCCTATAAAGCTGGCTTACCATTTTATCAAAAACATGATCATAAAGCGGATATATTATAAGTCTGATTACAATGACAGTAATTATCAAAATAATAAATGAGACACAAAGATACGTATAAATATTATTTGCCGCTAAACTAGCCTTCACTGCATTCGGCAGCAAATCATATATATACTTGAAAACTATATTATCTTTGTCAAAAAGAATCCCTTTGGTAAGTAACAATGCTATTAAAAGAGCTAATATAAATTCTAAATTATTTACAATTGAATAGAAGCCCTTTAATATTCTTTCCCTATTAAAGGGCATGAATAATGAACTAATAAGAATTATAATAGCTGGAGCCACCAAAAAAATGCTAACTGGGTTAAACTGTATGTTTATCAAAGTATCCACCTTTTCAAATTTTAAAATGCATATTATATATTTATATACAAAGGTTGACTGAATTTTTGCATTAATATTGTTATTATAGCACAATATAATTGTAGTTATAATTTCCCCACTTTTTTCTCTTGCAATTATTTGAAAAAATTGTTTCTTTTAATTATAAATTTTTATATAATAAGAGGTATTAATTTTGATAATATAGTAACTATACATTTATGTTACTTTAAAAATTTGTTAAGAGGTGAAAATATATGAGTCATTTAAATGAAATCTTTGGTTCCAACGTATTTAACGATGTTGTTATGAGGGAACGCCTTCCAAAGACTACATACAAAGCACTCCGAAAAACCATTGATGATGGGCTTCCTTTGCTTTTTGAAATAGCAGAGGTTGTTGCAAGCTGCATGAAGGACTGGGCAATAGAAAAGGGTGCTACACATTATACTCATTGGTTTCAGCCAATGACAGGAATTACAGCAGAAAAACATGATTCCTTTATTAATCCTACAAATGATGGAAAAGTGATTTTAGAGTTCTCAGGAAAAGAGCTGATAAAGGGTGAAGCTGATGGTTCTTCCTTTCCCTCTGGAGGCTTAAGAGTAACCTTTGAAGCTAGAGGATATACCGCTTGGGACTGTACCTCTCCAGCCTTTATAAAGAACAATACACTGTGTATTCCAACAGCCTTCTGTTCTTATACTGGCGAAACTCTGGATAAGAAAACTCCGCTGCTTAGGTCTATGGAATGTTTATCTAAAAATGCATTAAGGGTACTTCGTCTTTTTGGAAATGAGACAGCATACAAAGTTATTTCTACAGTGGGACCTGAACAGGAATATTTCCTAATTGATAAGAAATTATATGATCAAAGAAAAGATTTAATATTTACTGGCCGCACTTTGTTTGGTGCAATGCCTCCAAAGGGTCAGGAAATGGATGATCATTACTATGGCAGTATAAAAACAAGAGTATCTGCCTTTATGAAGGAATTAGATGAAGAACTTTGGAAACTCGGAGTCTCTGCAAAGACTGAGCACAATGAAGTTGCTCCGGCTCAGCATGAACTAGCACCAATATTTACCACTGCTAATATCGCCACTGACCACAATCAGCTTACTATGGAACTTATGAAGACTGTTGCTTTAAGACACGGTTTAGTTTGTTTATTACATGAAAAACCCTTTGCAGGTATTAATGGTTCAGGCAAACATAATAACTGGTCACTCTCAACAAATGATGGCCAAAACTTACTTGAACCTGGTAAAACACCTCATGATAATGCACAATTTCTTATTTTTCTATGCTCAGTAATCAAAGCTGTAGATGAATATGCAGACTTACTTCGATTGGCCGGTGCAAATCCTGGAAATGACCACCGTTTAGGTGCAAACGAGGCTCCTCCTGCTGTAATTTCTATTTTCTTAGGAGACGAGCTCACAAGAATACTCGAACAAATCGCATGTGGCGAAGGTTGTTCATCAAGTGTTTTCGGTAAAGTAAAGGTTGGTGTAACTACGTTGCCATCCTTAAGACAAGACTCTACCGACAGAAACAGAACCTCACCCTTTGCATTCACTGGTAACAAATTTGAGTTTAGAATGGTCGGCTCCTCCGCTTCTATTGCATCACCAAACTTCTTCTTAAATACAATAGTTTCAGAAGTTCTTGAGCAATTTGCAGATAGGCTAGAAAAATCAAAAGACTTTTCAACTGAGGTCAATGCTATTATTAAAGATGTTGCTGAAAAAAACGGAAGAGTTATTTTTAATGGTAATGGATATTCAGAGGATTGGATAAACGAAGCAGAAAGAAGAGGCCTTCCAAACCTTAAAAGCTATGTTGATGCCATTACTAGTCTTCAGGTTGAAAAGAACATGGTTGTAATGGAAAAGCATAAAGTATTCAGTAGAACTGAAATGAATTCTCGATATGAAATTTCTCTTGAAAAATATATTAAAACTATTAATATTGAAGCATTGACAATGCTTGATATGTCAAGGCGACAAATATTACCATCAGTAATAAAATTTGCAACCGAAATTGCAAATTCTATTAATCAAATAAAGAGCTGTGGGGTAGATGCTGATATTAGCACAAATGTAGAATTACTAAAAGAAACTACTTCCTTGACTGCAAGGCTTAACAAAGAGATTTTAGAGCTTGAAGCCAAGCTGAGCAAAGCTCAAGAGCAACATGGAAATTCATATAAACAGGCTGTATACTACAAAGATATCGTGTTTACTCAAATGAATTCTTTAAGAACTGTAGCAGACAAATTGGAATGCATAGTTGATTCTAAGCTATGGCCATTCCCAACCTATGCAGATATATTGTTTAACTTATAAAGTACATACTTGTGTTTAATAGTACTTCCGTACAAACTTATATCAATGGATTGCTCCTAAGAAAACTTAGCTTGTGCCAAGCCTATAGGCGCCGGTATAAGCTTAGTTGCACTTATACTTGAAAAAGTGCAAAGTAATTGCTGAAAAAGTCTTGGTTCACCACAAGCATTTTTACTGAGCTTCCCATTGGTATAAGTTGTACTCACGTACTATATACTCATAATGCTTATCTCCTAAAAAAAATTCAGACTATCAAATTTAATCTAAAATTAAAAACAGTGTCTCTTAATACTTTACTGCTTAAAAATCAGATAACCCTATAGTCTAATTACAAAATAAAGTTCTTACAATTTAGTGACAGCAAAAGAGTTTTAGATACTTACAATATTTTTAATATTTCTACTGTAAGTGTATGATTCATAAATCACCTCATGATAAATTTTTAATAATATTATTTATTTGTAGCCTAATTTATTTTTGGAGGTGTATAATACCTCGAAATGAATATCCGATTAGTTGTAATTTATAACGGAGCTTAACAGTAAATGCCCTATATACATATAGTATATAGGGCATAACATTTTTAACAAGTAAATCAAACCATTAGAAATAATTAATAATCGTGTCCAACAACAAGAGCCTTCATTTCCTCAGGAATCATGTAGTGCTTCTTTTGAGGTAAAACTTTTTTAAGAGCTGCTTCAAAGCTCTCTTTTGAAATAATACCAGACTTAGCAAGTAATTTACCTAATATAATAATATTGGCATATGTCATGTTACCCATCTCTCCTGCCATCTCTGATGCAGGAATACCAACAAAATCTATATCTGTCCTTTTTGGTTTTGCAGAAACCAAAGAACTGTCTGCAATAATCAATCCATCTTTAACAACTACTTTTTCAAACTTCTCCAGTGAAGGTCCGTTCATTACAATTAAAACATTTGCAGAATCTATTATTGGTGAACCTACTGGCTCATCAGAGATAACAACGCTACAGTTAGCCGTTCCGCCTCTCATCTCAGGGCCATACGAAGGTAGCCAAGAAACATACTTTCCCTCTAACATTCCAGCATATGCAAGTAGTTTTCCAGCAGATAATATACCCTGTCCGCCAAAGCCTGCAATTATTAAATCAAGATGCTTCATATTCTATACCTCCAAATCCTTTCCCTTATAGATACCTAGAGGATAGAATGGTAATAAATTCTCCTCTAACCACTTAAGTGAATCTACTGGATTGAGTCCCCAGTTAGTTGGGCAAGTAGATAGAACCTCAACCATAGAGAAGCCTATATTTGCTTTCTGAATCTCAAATGCTCTTTTAATAGCAGCTTTAGTTTTCTTAATATTCTTTACATCATGTACTGATGTTCTTTCTATATAAGCTGCTCCCTCAAGAGTAGAAAGCATTTCACTTACCTTTACAGGATATCCGTGAATCTCAGGTTTTCTTCCGTATGGAGATGTTGTAGTAACTTGATTTAACAATGTGGTGGGTGCCATCTGTCCTGAAGTCATACCATAAATAGCATTGTTAACAAATATTGTAGTAATTTTTTCACCTCTAGTTGCTGCATGAACAATTTCAGCAGTACCTATAGCTGCTAAGTCTCCATCCCCTTGATAAGTAAACACAAAATTATCAGGGTGTACTCTTTTTACTCCAGTTGCTACAGCTGGTGCTCTACCATGAGCAGCTTGAACCATATCGCAGTTGAAATATTCATAATTATTATATGCACATCCAACAGGTGAAACACCTATAGTTATTCCCTCTATACCTAATTCATCAATTACCTCAGCTACCAGCCTGTGAATTATTCCATGAGTACAGCCAGGACAATAGTGAAGTGATTTTTCTTTTAATGCATGCGGTCTTTTGAATACGGTTTCCATTTATTTCCCTCCATTCACAAATCTTATTTATTTAAGATTTTCTTTATATTGTCAAATATTTCCTTTTGTGTTGGAATTATTCCACCCATACGTCCATAGAAATGTACTGGTCTCTTTCCATTAACTGCAAGTCGTACATCTTCAACCATTTGTCCAGCACTTAATTCAACACTTAGGAAAGCTTTTGGAGTCTCAGCATACTGCTCATAAGCAGCAGTTGGGAATGGCCATAAAGTTATAGGACGAATTAATCCAACCTTAATGCCTTCTTTTTCAGCCATCTTTATAACATTCTTTACTATACGAGCAACAGTTCCATATGCAGTTACAATTATATCTGCATTCTCACAGTTATAGGTCTCTACACGAGCTTCATTTTGCTCAATTTGTCTATATTTTGCTTGAAGCTTTCTATTATGTTTTTCAAGTACCTCAGCTTCAATATATATTGAAGTAATATCATTACTTTCTCTTTCCATGTTTGTTCCAGTGGCTGCCCACTTTTTGTCATCCTGATAGATATCTTCTGTTTCCTTAAATTCAACAGCTTCCATCATCTGACCAAGCATACCGTCACCTTGTATTATCACAAGCATTCTGTACTTGTCAGCCATGTTGAAAGCTTCAACCGTTAATTCATATAACTCTTGAACACTGGATGGTGCGAGAACAATATTCTTGTAGTCACCATGGCCTCCACCCTTAACAGATTGGAAATAGTCACACTGCGCTGGTAGAATACCTCCCAGACCTGGACCACAACGTACTATATTTACCAATACTGCTGGTAGCTCTGCACCTGCTATATAAGAAATACCTTCCTGTTTCAAGCTAACTCCAGGACTTGACGATGATGTCAAAACACGTGCACCTGCTGCTGCTGCACCATATACCATATTTATTGCAGCAATTTCACTTTCAGCCTGAACAAAAGTACCATTTATTTTTGGCATTACTTTCGCCATATAATGAGCAACTTCAGTTTGTGGTGTAATAGGATATCCAAAATAATGTTTACAGCCAGCCCTTAAAGCAGCTTCTGCAATTACTTCGTTACCCTTCATTAATAATTTTTCAGACATTTCTACCCTCCCATCTACGTGCTATGCACGTAGTTTAATAGTAAAAAAAACACTTTGTTTTTTATATGCGAAGATCACAATGTATGCACTAAATGTATACTTCGCATTTTAACCCTCCAAGACAGTCATTTTTATTGACCTATAATAAACTTTTTAACAGTATTACTTTTCAACATCAATAACGCAATCAGGACAAATTGTAGCACAGAAGGCACAACCAATGCACTTATCCATTTCGTCTACGCCAGCAGGATGAAAACCCTTCTGATTTAATTTATCAGACTTCATTATGACAATTTTTTTTGGACATACTGTTGTGCAAAGCTTACAGCCTTTGCATCTTTCCTCATGGAATATCACTTTTGCCATTATCATAACCTCACTTATATTTTATTAAATTAGTCTATTTAGTAATTTAACGCTCTAAAGCTATTGTTAATTATAAAACTCTTTGACTCTATTTGCAAGTTTTGCAGGGAAAAACATCAAAAACATTATAACTAAGATAATTCTTGGCAGATTTCATTAACTTAGTATCCCTTATTCCAAGGGAGATGTATTTGTTTTCTCATTGTTAATAGTTCTGAGCCACTTAATTGCTCTCTGCTTAACCTGCTAATTACATCTTCCATTCCAGCTGTAATTGCAATGGGAATACCTGTTTTATCAGAAGCTTCAGCAATTATTTTGTTTCCTTCTAATATAATTTCAGGCGTGGTTTCCTCAAGCAAATTGGTATTATTAATAAGCTTCGTGACTTTTATATTTGCACCATACTCGATCAAAGCAATCATTTCTAATATCTTTTCAGAAGTATCTGTCATATTCCTTCTGGTGTTAACAACAAAGAACATTTCATAACTATCACTAATAATTTCTTCTTTAAATCTTGAGATAGCCTTCGCACCTAAATCTTCACCACCAACATCTAAAACCACCTGGTACTCTTTATTTTGGAACAGCGAATATATTTCAGGTGGAATAACTGGAATATCTACATTTGTATTAGCATACATAGGTAAAACGACCCTAATATTATTTTTTTCTAACTCATCCTTGGCATCAGCAGTTCTAAAATATGGATTTATAATGTCAAAATCAACAATTGCAGTCTTAAAGTTATTCTCTGCCAGCTTTAAGGCGAAATTAACAGCAACCTCTGTTTTTCCACTACCAAAATGGCCAGTAAACATATTTATACGTTTTTCAAACACTTTTATCACCTCTGGTATTTATATACCCTTTTTTCTATTTTTAAAGCATTTATTGCTTTTGTTAATTTTTATATAATTTACTTTCCAGCATTCTCTTTTTCAAATTGAACCAAATCTTTAATTACCTCACCTGCAATAATCAAACCCATTACAGAAGGAACAAAGGATAAGCTTCCAGGTATTTGATGTTTAACAGTGCATTTCCTTGTTGTCCCCTTTGGGCATATACAACCAGCACTACAACTTGAATTATCAGTTTCAACGGGCTTAATTGGTTCTTCCTTTGAGTAGACTACCTTCAATTTCTTTATTCCCCGGTTTCTGAGTTCCTTCCTAACAACCTTTGCCAAAGGGTCTACAGTCGTTTTAAATATATCCGAAACTTCAAACCTTGTAGGATCAAGCTTATTACCAGCTCCCATTGCACTAATTATTGGTATGCCTCGTTCCTGTGCTCTAACTACAAGGTCTATTTTTGCTGTCACAGTATCTATGGCATCTACAATATAATTATAGCTATTATCAATTAAATCCTCTGCAACATCCGGCATATAAAATTTTTGTATTATTGTAATCTGGCATTGAGGATTTATATCCAAAACTCTGTCTCGCATAGCCTCTACCTTTGGCTTTCCAACAGTTTTCCTTGTTGCATGCAATTGACGATTTAAGTTTGTAAGACATACACAGTCATCATCAATAAGAACAACATGTCCAATTCCACATCTCACTAATGCCTCAACAGTAAATGACCCAACCCCTCCAACACCGAATACAGCAACCTTGCTATTCTTTAGTTTTTCAATTCCTTCTTTTCCTATAATTAATTCACTTCTTGAAAATTCATGTAGCATATTTTATTACTCCTGTCTGATATCTTAACATATTCATCATATTATTATCCAATAGGTTGTTGTTCATTTAATACTACTTAAATTACTAATCATTATTAATAAATAGGATACACTAATTCTTTACCCAAAACAAGTAATCAAGTCTTAGATAGTCATTATAAGATATCCCTGCATAAAGTTTATTATCAAAATAGAATAAGCACCCTGAAGCATTGTTACTATTAGCAAGGTGCTCTAATAAAATGAAATGGATATATAATTTAATCAATAATATTGTAATATATTCTCTGCTTTATAATGTTTTCTGAATTATCTTTGGCTTTAATACTTTGACTTAGCTCACATATGTTTTTGTCATGCCATTTATTAAAACTATAGCTATATATATACATGTCACTACTTTTCCATTCATATTTTCCAATCATATCCTCGTTACTATTTAGTACAATTTTATCATCTGAACATCGCACAATTACTACTATTGATCTCTCATTATTAGCAATATTTTGTGGACAGCTTAGGTATGAAAATGCAGTGTATTTTCCATCCGGTGATACTGAAAACTTACTGAAAAGCCCCAACTCATAGATTATCTTCTTTGTTTTTGAATTATTCAGTTCATAAGAGTATACAGTAGTTTGAGTATAGCCTTTTTCTTTTTTCCCTTCAACACTAAAGTAGAGTTTATCCATATCCTCGTTTAAGATTATATTATTAATTCTGTAACCCTTACCCTGTTGTTCTCTGAATCTAAAAATATTTCGTATCTCTGAAATACTTGATGTGTCTATCTTTTTTGTCATGATTTTTCCATTTATTTTATAAGTTAAATAAAGTGAAACTTGCCCACTTTTATCCTCAACAAGATTTGCATGTAAGTCAATGTCAGCACTATTATTAAAAACATTAATACTTTCATTTTTAGAATATTCGCTTGTACTCTCCCTCTCGTTAACATCAATAACTGTATTATTTTTAACATTATTAATTGATATGCTGGCATCTCTTCTTTTGTCCGAAGTCTTACTAAAAAGAATACCCCCTCCTATTAAAAGAGAAAGCAATACAACATACATTATTGATAACCACAATTTTTTGTCCATATACTACCTCCTTTATAGAAAACTTGGCTTGTGCCGAGCTTACAAGCGATGGCAGAACCCTTAGTTGCACTTATACTTGCAAAGTGCATAGAAAACTTGGCTTGTGCCGAGCACAATTTACAAAAAATATCTCTTACTGTATTTTATACAAAAAAGTCAAATGTATTTACACAATTGTTTATCTTAAGAAAAATATTACTATAAATATGTATTATTTAAATTGGATTTGTATATATTCTTTGTAAATAGTAATACTAAGAAGCGACTAATAATAAACTACTATAAGTAAAAATTCTCTAATGTTACTAAATTAAATTTTGAAGGAGGTAATAAAATGAAAGCATCAGTAGATCAGGAAGGATGCATTGGTTGTGAACTATGTGCTTCTGTTTGTCCCGAGGTTTTTAGTATGAATGACGATGGAAAAGCAGAGGCTATAGAAGATGATATTCCAGAAGAAAATGAAGGTGAAGCTGAAGACGCAAGAGATGGCTGCCCAGTGAGTGTTATAGATATTAAAGATTAAACAACGCAAGTTAACAAGCCAACATTGCTTATGTTAATCGAGTAGGAGGGAAAATTGAATAAATTTTCCCGACCTCTCACACCACCGTGCGTACCGTTCGGTACACGGCGGTTC
>JAEZOA010000163.1 GCA_023441625.1 Bacillota bacterium | reverse complement strand
ATTCAAAAAGGTTTTAGACCGAGAAACTGCCTTTATTAGTATTCTTCATACAAATAATGAAACCGGATCTATTGAGCCAATTGATGAAATTGATAAAATAAGAAAAGCTATTTGTCCAAAAGCTGTTTTACATGTAGATGCTGTTCAAGCCTTTGGTAAAGCACGTATTTATCCAATAAATCATGGTATAGATCTTCTGTCCTTCAGCTCTCACAAAATTCATGGGCCAAAAGGAGTTGGTGCTCTTTATATTCGTAAGGGTATAAAAGTAAAGCCAATACTCATAGGGGGAGGGCAGGAGTTATCATTGAGATCTGGTACCGAGAATGTACCTGGTATATGCGGCTTTGGCATAGCTACAGAAAAGGTATTTGCAAATCTTGATGAAAGCTATTCCCATGTTACTTCACTTAAAGAACATTTTGTTTTAAAAATAAAAGAATGCTTTGAGGATGCAATAATAAATTCTCCTAAGCAGGCTTCACCATATATAATTAATGTTTCATTTTCTAATTTAAAATCTGAAGTTTTACTGCATCATCTTGAACAGAAGAACATATTTGTGTCTACTGGATCAGCATGTTCCTCGCACAAGAATAGTCATAGCCATGTTTTACAAGCTATGGGTGTTAGTTCAAAATATATTGATGGTGCAATACGATTTAGTTTATCACCCTTAAATACTATTAGTGATATGGATGAGACTATTAATGCTTTAAAAGAAATTATACCCTTAATCAGTTACAAACGTGGAGGAAAGAAATGAAAAAAATTATTTTAGTACGATATGGAGAGATTATTCTAAAAGGTTTAAATAGGCCTGTATTTGAGGAAAAACTTGTAGGTAATATAAAAAGCGCAATCTATAAATTTGGAAAAGCTAAGGTTTCCAAATCTCAGGGTAGAATTTATATTGAACCTCAAGATGAAAACTATGATTTTGATTTAGTCTTAAAGAAGGTAATAAAAGTATTTGGCGTTGTTTCAGTTAGTCCAGTATGGAAAATTGATACTGATTATGAGGAAATTAAGGCAAATGCCTTAAAAATGGCTGTAGAATTAGTTGAGCAAAATGGATATAAAACTTTCAAGGTTGAAGCCAAAAGGGGAAATAAGAGATTTCCAATGCAGTCACCTGAGATTTGTAATGATGTTGGGGGCTATATTTTAGAAAATGTTCCAGGCTTATCGGTGGATGTTCATAATCCTGATTTCATAATATTTATAGAGGTTAGAGAAAGTTCATATGTCTATTCTGAAACCATTAAAGCATATGGGGGTATGCCTTTAGGCTCAAATGGAAAAGCCATGCTTCTCCTTTCAGGTGGAATTGACAGTCCTGTAGCTGGGTGGATGATGGCTAAAAGGGGTGTGGAGTTGGAGGCTATACATTTTTACAGCTACCCCTACACAAGTGAGAGAGCAAAGCAAAAAGTAATTGATCTGGCAAAAATTTTGGCAGAGTACTGCGGAAAAATACATTTGCACGTTGTTCCATTTACTGAAATACAATTGGCCATTAATGATAATTGTCCATTAGAACAACTAACTGTCATCATGAGACGAGTAATGATGATGATTTCAGAGGAGATAGCTCGTAAATCAAATGCTATGGCTCTAATAACTGGGGAAAGCATGGGACAAGTTGCCAGCCAAACCATGCATGCCTTAAATTGTACTAATGCAGCTGTTAATATGCCTGTTTTTAGACCATTAATAGGTATGGACAAGGTAGAGGTGGTTGATATTGCTAGAAAAATTGAAACCTTTGAAACCTCAGTTTTACCATATGAGGATTGCTGTACTGTATTTGTTGCTAAACACCCTCAGACAAAACCAAAGCTAGATAGGATTATTCAATCGGAATCTAATGTTGATTTTGAACCGTTAATTAAGACAGCTGTTGAGAATACCGAGGTTATTGTTGTAAGGCCTTAAGGGTTGTATGCAGACTTGTTAATATAATGTAATTAGTTTTATTCAGTAGTATATAGGCACCCATTTCTTTTAAGATGGGTGCCTATATATTTAATGATAAACTTTAGGTTATTTATGAATTTTCTAACCAATTTTCTGTATTAAAATAGAAGCATTCACATTACTTAGAATTCCGTCAGCCGAAGATTTTAGCATAACAGCAGTTGCACTAGAACTATTTTTTAACACTATATAATCACCAGCAGAAGCAGTGATTATTACCATGCCTTGTATAGGTTGTGTAGCAGACATAGAACTATAGGTACTTCCTAAAACTGGACTATTATTATGGTATATAGTAAACTGGTTAGTTCTCACACCTAAAACATAGAAGTATATTAAATATTGTCCGGCATTTATGAGTGAAATTACATCTGTACCCGGAGTATGGGAAATTCCGGATGTAATTATTCCGTTATTACTAAATGCTATATTCTTTTCTGCTGTTATGGTTTGACTAAGGAAATTAAAAATATAAGCGTATTCAGATAATCCCTGTGAACTGCCATATTCAGCTAGCCTGGTTGTTTTTGCAGTACCAGTAGTACCAGTATCTGTTTTAGGGCTGATCTGCTTAGTGGTACCAGTTTGAAAAACTGAACCAGTATTAAGTGTAGGTCTTATTTGGTTAGTAGTACCTGTTTGAAAAACCGAACCAGTATCAATTGTCGGACTAATCTGGTTAGTGGTACCAGTTTGTAAGACAGGACCAGTATCAAGTGTAGGGCTTACTTGGTTAGTGGTACCAGTTTGAAAAACAGGACCAGTATCAAGTGTAGGGCTTATTTGGTTAGTGGTGCCTGTTTGAATAAAAGGACCAACATCTAGCACTGGGCTTATTTGGTTAGTAGTGCCTGTTTGGAGGACGTGACCAGTATCGAGTGTAGGGCTTATTTGGTTAGTGCTACCCGTTTGGACAAATGGACCAGTATCTAGTATAGGGCTTATTACGTTAGTAGTACCCGTTTGTAGTGTAGAACCTGTATCAAGTGTAGGACTTATTTGGTTAGTAGGTCCCGTTTGAAAATTGGGCCCCGTATTAAGCGTAGGAGTAATTTGGATAGTAGAACCCATTTGACTATTAGAATCCGCTTGACTATTAGAAGCTACTTGGCATGGAGGTAAAATATAGCAGTAACAATTACAGCAGCTAGTACATTGTCCATGCTTACATACATTTTCGAACCTTTTACTTTTACAGCAGTTATAACAGCTACAGAACTCTTCTTTGCAATTTCTATTTTTTTGAAGTTCCTTACTATACTCCAAAATATTTAATTTTGGACTTTGATTTTTTTGTTTTTTACTACGAAGTTCGTTGTTTGAATTAATACTATTAAATTCCATAAGACGCATAACTCTCCTTAGTAAATAGACATCTGTTACATAATACGCTCAGTTTAAATAACAAGTTACAAATAATTAATATTAAGTCCTTGAACTCATTTCGATATCAATACAGTTTGGATTAATTATCCCTTAAATGCAAATTAGTATAATGTTATATTTCGAATAATATTATAATAGTGGGCTACATTCACCTTTTGGAGTAAAATATTCATGAGCATAAATATAAAAACTATTATTAAAAACAATAAAAAAACAGTATATTACTTACTAATAGCTTTTTTTATAATTGTCTTTCTTTCGAGTATTATATTTTGTATTAACTCGCATAGAAAACTCTCGAACAAATTATTCTATAATGGTATTTATATCGACGGTGTTGAGGTATCGGGCATTACAAAAGAGCAGGCACTTATTAAACTTCGTAATGAATTTGAATCAAATCGAAATTATAAGAGTAAATCAATATCATTAATTTATGGGGATAAAACTTGGAACATTCCTATTAAAAATATCGGTTATGAGTTTGATTTTGATTCAACTCTCAATTATGCATATAATATTGGAAGAGAAGGAAGCTTAATAAATCGCTTAAAAACAATTAATAGCTTAGAAAATAGGTCCATTAACCTCATGGTTTCAGGAAAATATGATAATGAAATAGTTTTAGAGCTATTAAAAAAAATTAAGAAAGAAATAGATTTTTCAGGTATACCCTCCACATATAATTATAATTATGGTAAAATAAGCTATACAAATGATATGGAGGGAAGAAGTTTAGATATTGATAGCAATGCAAAATTAATTGAAACACAGATATTAAATCGAAATTTCAATGATGTATTTTTGATTGTTAGGACGATTAAACCCTCAATATCACTTGCAGATGTTCAAGATTTAAAAGATATAATTGCTTCATTTACAACTGAATATAATATAAGTAATAGTAGTAGAGCTCATAATATTGAACTATCGAGCAAAAAAATAAATAATTATTTGCTATTGCCAGGAGAAGAATTTTCATTGGATTTAGCACTTGGACCTAGAACTTCTGATAAGGGCTTTATGCAAGCACCTATTATAATGAATAGTGAAATTGTACCAGGAACTGGAGGTGGAATTTGTCAAGTAGCTTCAACTTTGTATAATGCAGTATTATTATCAAGGTTACAAGTTACTAACAGAGTTAATCACTCAATTGCACTTAGCTATGTGCCACCAGGTCAGGATGCAACTATATCTCAGGGTTATATTGACTTTAAATTTAAAAACAATAGAGATTATACTATTTGTATTGTTTCAGAAATTCAAGAAGGTAATATAACTATAAAAATTATTGGAAGAAAAAATAAAAATGAGCCTTTTTGTAGATTAAGGCCTATAATTGTTGAAGAATATGACCCTCCTGAGCCTGAATATATAATTGTTGAAGGAATAAGCGATAACGATACAGTTGTTAAATCTAGAGCAAAAAAAGGTTTAAAGGTTGTATTATATAGGGATACCTACAATAAGCAGGGTAAACTAATAGATACTGAGAAAATAAGTCAGGATATATATAAACCTGTTCGTGGCATTATTGGAGTAAATAGAAAGGTATTTGAAGCTTTAATAAATAATTAAAGACTATAAAATTTTTTAATAAAATATTAATGATTAGAGGTATTAATATGAATGAATTGCTTTATAATAAGAAAATTACGTGTCCTTGCTGTTACAAAGAAATAGAAGTAACAAAAGTAAAAACAAAGGGCTGTAGAGTTTCTTCTAGAGATACTGATATGTGTATTCACTACGAAAATTTAAATGTACTCTTTTATGATGTATGGGTATGTGAAAATTGTGGATACGCTGCTCTTCAAGATAAGTTTGAAGGACTTTTCACTAAAGATATTAAAACAATTAAAGAGAAAATAACCAGTCATTGGACACAGCGAACCTTTACTGGAGAAAGAGATGTAGAAAAAGCCATAGAAGCCTTTAAGCTTGCACTATTGACGTTAAAGACTCGAAATGCCAGAAATAGTGAAATAGCCAAGGTTTGCCTTAGAATAGCGTGGTTATATAGATTTAAAAAAGATCCAAAGGAAATAGAATTTCTCAATTTTGCGTTAGACTCTTATAACGAAGCATACCAAAAAGAGAGATTTCCACTGGACAAGCTTGATGAAATAACTTGTATGTACATAATTGCTGAGCTGTTTAGAAGAGTTGGAAAGCTCGACCAAGCAATATTATGGTTCAGTCGTATAGTGTCCTCTGCTGAAGCTAGAAGCAAGCCTCAATTAATTGAGATGGCCCGTGATCAGTACCAACTAGCTAAAGATCAACTAGCTGCGCTTCAGAAGGCATGATATAGACTGAAATAAATAAACCTTGCCACTTGTAATCAACTAAAGGTGATTAAGCAATAATACAGCATCATAAAATTTTGGAGGAATATAATGGAATCTGGCAAGATACCAAATGAAGTATTAAATAAAATTGTTCTTAGTAAAATAAATACATTTAGAAAAGATGTAATTCTTCGACCGGGAATTGGTGAAGATTGTGCTGCAATAGACTTTGGCGAATATGCTTGTGTATTGTCAACCGATCCCATAACAGCAGCAGCTAATGATGCAGGTAAGCTTTCTGTTCACATATCCTGTAATGATATTGCTTCGTGCGGAGTTGAACCATTAGGATTAATGGTTACAATTTTGTGCCCGGTGGGAACAACTGAAGCTGAACTGGAAAAGGTAATGGAGCAGATTTGTATTACTGCTGCTGAGCTGAATGTTGAAATAATTGGAGGACATACTGAAGTTACACCAGCTGTAAATAGAATTGTTCTGTCTACTACTTGTGTTGGCAAAACTATTAAAAATGAGATTGTTTCATCCACTGGGGCAAAACCAGGAGATAGTGTTGTAATAACTAAGAGTGCTGGGTTAGAGGGCGCTGCCATAATTGCTAATGATTTTGAACATAAGCTTGTTGACCTGATAAATAATGACGATTTGAACCTAGCAAAGAGTTTTATAAATTCTATAAGTGTCGTAAAAGAGGGAGTTTTGGCTGGCAAATTTGGTGCTACCTCAATGCATGACATTACTGAAGGTGGAGTATTAGGTGCTGCATGGGAAGTAGCAGAGGCATCGGGGACAGGTATTATTATAAATAAGGACAACATTCCTGTTGAGTCGGTTACCGAATCCATATGTAAGGTATTTGATATAGACGTATTGCGTCTTATTTCTAGTGGATGTATGTTAATTACCTGTCCTGACGGTGAAGGACTCGTGAAGCTATTAGAAGCAAATAATGTTAAAGCGACTATAATTGGTACTGTTACTGAAAATAAAGTTGAAAGGTTACTCATCAGTAAGAAGGACAGCATTATAAAAGATATTGAACCACCAAAAGCTGATGAGTTATATAAAATGTATTAATATGTAGGGTTATAAATTATTTTGGTATATCCAATTGACATATGGAATGATATTTTATTATAATTTTATTTATATGGTTTAAAAAGATAATTGTCAGACAATAGATTTGACATAGAGTGGAGGCTAAAAAGTGTACAATATTGATACAATAAAGAAAATGGACCCTCAAGTGGCAGAGGCAATTGAACTTGAGGTTAATAGACAAGGAAATAAGATAGAGCTGATTGCTTCTGAAAACTTTGTAAGCAACGCTGTAATAGAGGCTCTTGGAACACCATTAACAAATAAATATGCAGAAGGCTATCCTGGAAAGAGATATTATGGTGGTTGTGAGCATGTAGATGTTATCGAAAAACTTGCAATAGAAAGAGCAAAAGAAATATTTGGTGCAGATCATGCAAATGTTCAGCCTCATTCTGGAGCGCAAGCAAATTCAGCAGTTTATTTTGCCTTTTTAAATCCAGGCGATACAATATTAGGTATGAATTTAGCACATGGTGGTCATCTCAGTCATGGAAGTCCTGTAAACATATCAGGAAAGTACTATAATGTTGTTCCTTATGGTGTTAGAGAAGATAATTGTTATATAGATTATGATGAACTTAGAAGCATTGCTAAAGCCAGCACACCAAAGATGATTGTTGCTGGAGCAAGTGCTTACCCAAGAGCATTGGATTTCAAGGCTTTTAGAGAAATAGCTGATGAGGTTGGTGCAATGCTAATGGTAGATATGGCTCATATAGCTGGTCTTGTTGCCGCTGATTGTCATCTAAGCCCAGTTCCATATGCAGATGTTGTAACTACTACTACTCATAAAACCTTGAGGGGACCAAGGGGTGGTATGATTCTTTGTAAAGAACAGTATGCAAAGAAGATAGATAGTGCAGTATTCCCAGGAACACAAGGCGGACCTTTGATGCATGTAATTGCTGCTAAAGCTGTTTGCTTTAAAGAGGCACTTTCAGATGACTTTAAAGTATATCAAAGAAATATAGTTAAAAATGCAAAGGCATTATCTATAGCTCTTATGGAAAAAGGCTTTAAGCTTGTTTCTGATGGAACTGATAATCACTTGATGCTTGTAAATCTAACTAATATGAATATAACAGGCAAAGAAGCGCAGTTAAGACTTGATGATGTTTCCATCACTTGTAATAAGAATGGTATACCTTTTGATACTCAGAGTCCATTTATAACAAGTGGTATCAGACTTGGTACACCTGCTGTAACTTCAAGAGGAATGAACGAAGAAGATATGAAGGAAATAGCAGATTTGATTCATCTTACTATTACTGACTTTGATAGTTCAAAGGATAGTATTAAAAAGAGAGCAGAAGCTCTTTGTGGAAAATATCCATTGTACAAGTAAAAATATTAAAAGGTTGTCTTCAATAGAATAATATCAAAATCAAGAGGCTGAGTTTTAGGTCAACATAAATGACCTATACACTTAGCCTCTTCTTAGTATCACAAAAGTAAGTTACAATGGTTCCTACTAAGGATATAGTTGTTGCTCTTGGTGGAACATTTGAAATTAAAGAAAAGACGGCAACTATAGTGCTCAATGATAAAAAAATAGTTATAAATGCCAATAGTGATAAGGCAACTGTGAACGGAAAATCTGTAAAACTCGGAGCTAAAGCTAAAGCTGTTGGAGATAATATCTTTGTTCCGGTTCAATTTGTTTCAGATAACTTAAACTGCAATTTGTATGTTGAGGGCTTCTCAAATACAATTTATATTTCTAAAAAATAATATTTTGAAATATATTTAAAGATAATATTTTACATAAATTAACATAGTATTACATTAAAAGGGGATGCTATTCAAATGGCATCCCTTATTTTTTAGAAAATTTATTTTATATTTTAAAATATTTAAGTCGACTTTTGCTCAACAAGTTATTCTGTTTGAGTTGCACTAAAATCAGCAAGAGGATTTCTACTTACTGCATCTTTAAGCTGCTGCTGATCGAGATGTGTATATATTTCAGTAGTAGAGATGCTCTGATGGCCTAATAATTCCTGTAAGGCCCTTATATCAACTTTTCCGTACTTATACATAAGAGTTGCTGCTGTGTGTCTTAGTTTATGAGTTGAATACCTCTGTGGATCAATTCCAGCCTCTTTAATATACTTTTTTACTATTTTTTGGACAGATTCTTTACTTATGCGCTGTTTTCGTTTACTGATAAATAACGCATTTTTATCAATAACACCATTAACAGGGCGAACCTTCATATATTCATTAATAGCTTGAAGGCAGGCATTATTAAGAGGTATACTGCGTTCCTTATCACCCTTACCAATAACTGTTAGAGTATCATTCTTGATATTATTAAGATTTATTCCAACTAACTCAGATAATCGAATTCCACAATTTAGAAATAGAGTAATAATTGCAAAATCACGTACAGAGTTCTCACTGTTAACTTCATTGACAGAGGAAAGTAAGTTCTTACTTTCTTCAACGTTCAAATATCTTGGTAATCTTTTTAATATTTTTGGTGACTCCAATTCACTAGTAGGATTAATTGTAATAAGTTTCGCCTTAGTAGTGAGGTAATTAAAGAAGGATTTTAAACTGGCAACTTTTCTGGCGCGAGCATGAGAGGTGTTATCACGATTGTTACTGACAAAAGACATATATGAGTACAGGTCACTTAGAGTAACAGCTTTCAAAAGACTTATATCAATATCTGAAATACTTATTTCATCAAACTCTATATTCTTATCAACAAGCTTCCTATGGAGCTTTAAGAAACGTAAAAAGACCCTAAGATCATAGAAATATACCTGAACTGTATTTATAGACTTTCCCTTAATTGTTTGAAGATAACTTAAAAAATCCTGTAAAACTGCAGGCATTTCGTAATCTAAGAAATTTTTCATATGTAAAGACCCCAATACAATTTTAATATAAATAGTATATCACAAAGAATAATCTATTAAAAATCATTGAAGATTAAATTTTAATTTAGACATAAATAACACTTCATTTTTGCAATTTCTGCTGTATAATAATACTCATAGCACATTTGCAGGCAAGATGCATAAAACAAACTGAGAATAAAAGAGTTTACAGAACATTAACTGCTTATTACTAAAATTATTGACCAATTATGGAATTTTCTTAAGCTTGACACCATATATGTAAATATAGTAAATTTATTTTAGGGTGGTGAAAATAAATGGACGATGATCCGGATGAGGATAGTAATACGAAAATAATTCAGATGTTTATAAAGACAAAAGTGTATACAAAGCCGTTTTTTTATCCAAGGCCATAAGATGCTTAGATACTCTAAGGCGTACTATGACTTTTTTGATTTTATAAAGGTGTTAATTTGTAAATTTGGAGGATGGAAAAATTGATTACTGAGCTTTTGTTTTTATTAGTTCTAATAGTACTTAATGCATTTTTTGCGGGGTCAGAAATTGCATTAATATCTTTAAATGACAACAAAATAAAACTCATGGCAGATGAGGGCAACAAAAAAGCTGTACTTTTGAAAAAACTTTTAGGTGAACCTAGTAGGTTTCTTGCAACTATTCAAATAGGTATAACTCTAGCAGGTTTTCTAGCCAGTGCTTTTGCTTCTGAAAGCTTTGCAGACAGACTGGTTAATGTAATAAAAACCATGGGAATTCCAATTTCTGAGAGTGTTTTGAAAACGACTTCGGTTATAGTCATTACAATAATATTATCTTATTTTACACTAGTTTTGGGAGAATTAGTTCCGAAACGCCTGGCAATGAAAAAGGCTGAACCAATTGCTTTCTTTGTTGTTACACCGCTAAACTTCCTGTCAATGGTTACTTCACCATTTGTTAAATTTCTTACTTTGTCCACTAACTTTTTTGTAAAATTGTTTGGAGTTGATCCACATGCAGAGGAAGAGAATGTAACTGAAGAAGAAATTCGAATGATGATAGATGTTGGCGAGGAAAAAGGAGCAATAGAAGAAACTGAGAAGGTAATGATAAATAATATTTTC
Source organism: Bacillota bacterium (assembly GCA_023441625.1). Lineage (GTDB taxonomy): Bacteria > Bacillota > Clostridia > Acetivibrionales > DSM-1351 > Ruminiclostridium. The sequence goes on along the minus strand of JAEZOA010000163.1, from coordinate 716 downwards.
GAGTTTAATAATAAAACGGTATCTGAAATTATGACACACAGAACAGATATTGCAGCTCTTCCTGTAGATTCAACTCTTTCAGAAGTTACAGAATTTTTTAATAGTGAGAGATACTCAAGGATTCCAGTTTATCAGGATAGTATTGACAATATTATTGGTATAATGCATTCAAAATATTTGATTCAATTTTTATCTGAAGAAGGTCATAATGATAAATTTAATTTAAAAGATATAATAAGACAGCCATATTTTATTCCTGCTTCAAAAAGAACAGATGAATTGTTCCAGGAATTAAAGCAAAGTAATAATCACTTTGCAGTAATTATTGATGAATATGGTGGAACTGCTGGAATTGTAACGTTGGAAGACTTAATTGAGGAAATCGTAGGTAATATCTTTGATGAAGACGACGAAGTAGAAAAATATATTGAAAAAATAGATGACAGTACGTTTCTAATTAATGGATCAGTTGGTTTGGATGAAGTACAGGAGGCTTTGGATGTGACAATGCCTATCGACGATTATGAAACACTTAGCGGCTTTATCACCGGGCAACTGGGGAGAATCCCTGAAAAGGGTGATAAATCAATAATAGAATATGACGAATTAGTATTTAAAGTAGAAGAAGTTAAAGAAAAGAAGGTATCAAAAGTCAAAGTGTGCAGATCTCTATAAATTAATTAATAAGTCACATAGATTAATCAAAAAGCATCGAT
>JAEZOA010000147.1 GCA_023441625.1 Bacillota bacterium | reverse complement strand
ACAACGCAAGTTACAAGCCAACATTGCTTATGTTGACAACGCAAGTTACAAGCCAACATTGCTTATGTTGACAACGCAAGTTACAAGCCAACATTGCTTATGTTGACAACGCAAGTTACAAGCCAACATTGCTTATGTTGACAACGCAAGTTGGCAAGCCAACATTACTTATGTTGACAACGCAAGTTACAAGCCAACATTTCTTATAATTAATAAAAAAACCTATGCACAAACGGCATAGGGTCATCAAAGTCAATACTATCAGCTTAAAAACACACTTCGCCTGAAGGCAAAAGCTCCAACTTTAATTGACTTTAGTCAAACTTCAGTTTTAGCCTTTGGTTTTAACCGCTAAAATCGACTTTATAATTCATGCTATAGACCGCCTTACCATTTGGGACTAACCCTCATGCATATCAGAACGATTAATTTATAATTCTCTTTGCTCTCAGCACTCTGAAAAATCCTTTAGCTATGCTTTGAACTCAGATATATTGATAATATTTTAACATATTAGGTGTTTATATTCAAGGATTTACTAATAAAAAAGCCTAAGCCAAGATTCAGCCAACCCATAAACTTATTACTTTACAAATTATTATTATTTTTTGAATTATTGAAAAAAGGTTTGACTATTTTGTAAATAAATCTGGTTGTTCTGCTTTGAGTTCAATATAACCACATTGGGGACAAACAAAACACTCCACATTACTTCTTGTTTCCGGATTTAATATACCCTTTTTTTTATTTGCAATATATACAGGCATACCTGTTACATCTCCAATCAATTTGACTACTTTCATATCTGCTTTGCATTTAAAACATTGCATACAAACATCCCCCTCCAAACCTATCTACCTTTTGCTGTTTACTATTTTAATACAATATTTCCAGAGAATTAATCTCTAAAGTTGGGTAAATTAATTAATATGTTGCATATTAACCCGAACACTACTAAAATAGATATAATACGTGTTTGAATAAACTTTAGCTACTATTATTATACCATTTATTAGCAAATAAATTTTGTCGTCGATAATAAAATTTGGAGGTAAACATAATGAATTGGTTTAGAAGATTTATGATTGGAAGATATGGACCCGACCAGCTATCAATAGCACTAATATTTCTTTCTTTTTTGCTTTCAATAGTTTTATTATTCTTTCCTTCAACAGTACTGAGTTATGTAATATATGTTCCTTTTATTTTATTTCTATTTAGGACATTATCGAAAAATATAGCACGACGCAGAGAAGAGAATAATAAATTTTTGAAGCTTTGGAATCCTATTTCTGCTTGGATTAACAAAAAGAAATACCGTTTGAAGGACTCAAAAACTCATAGCTATTTTAAATGCCCTAGTTGTAAGCAATCTGTCAGAGTCCCAAAGGGAAAAGGAAAAATACGCATTATTTGCCCAAAATGCAAAATTGAGTTTATTAAGAAGACATAACGTAGAACGTCCTAGTTATAGTCGAAGACCACACGTAGAACGTGTGATCTTCGTTACATACAAAAAACGTGCGTGTACAGACATACAAGCGCGTTTTTTATATGCTACTTTTTTATTTAAATATATTAAAGTTGAAACAAAAATGTGCAAATCTCTAAATAATTATTTATCTTCTTTCATTTCAAACTTTGTAACGCTATTATCGGCATCACCTGAAGAATTCTCAGAAATTATGTATTCATAGGTCTTTCCGGCCCTGCTTTTCCATTTAATCTTTTCCGTTGGTATTCCTTCCGATTGATAGGTCTTAATAACGAGAGTTTGGTTTTTTAAGGTCTCAATGCTTTTTACTATTTCCTTTTCTTTCAACTCACTGTTACTCTCGTCCCAGCTTAATGCAACTTGCTCAAAATCAAATATTTCCCCGTTAACAATCACTTCAATATATTCTTCTCCTTGCTGTAGTCCGTCAATAAGAATAGTATTCTTATTATTTAATGATAAAGGTTTTTCATATGAAGCTTTTATTGTTACCTCGTCTTGTGTAATACTCTTAGTAGAACTTGATGCTGATGGATTACTAATGAGTGCCTCTGCCGATGTACTTGCAACTGATACTGTACTACTGGCCGAGCTAACTGTGCTTTCACTATTCACCTTGTCTATATTACTTGTACATCCGCAAGAAGCAATAACAAGAATTACAACAAGCATTATTATGTAAGCTAATCTCATAACAGCCTCCTTAACTTTGTATGAACTTAATCAAATAACAGAAGACATCCTGCAGCAGATGCTGCAGAATGTCTTTATTCCTAATAATATTTTATTCTCCAATGCTTATCATACCATCTTTGATATTAAACATGACAAAGTCTGAATAGGTATCGTTCCTCTTAAATTAAAAATATATCCAAAATATTCAATTCTACTTTATAGTTTCTACATTATGCTCTTTTTTCAAGGCTTCTATGTCTGCCAAATATTCTTTAGATATCTTCTCAGAATCTGTTAGTTTTTCATTTGCAGTTTTTACTAATTCCTCATCATTCTTTTGAGCTGCCTCAAGCAATACCACAAATGCTTCATTTTGTATAGTCGCATACGTAATATATTTATCGTGTACTTTTTTCACTTCTTCTGTTGCCGGAACGGTTGCTTTTGCTTTTGCAATCAGTTCATTATTAGCAGGAATTATCACATCTTTTAATTTAGCCGCGAATGTTGCGTTATCTGCATTAGCGTCTCCCTTAACAGCTGCATACTCGGTGGTTACTTTGTTTTCCAGCACTGCCATAGCTGGTACTTGATTGTTAATGTAATTAATTAGGTCATCCTGTACTGGATCTGATCCACAAGCTGTTAACATTGTAAAACAAATAAGTAGTGCTGAAATTATTACCATAATTTTTTTCATTTTTTCTTCCCCCTAAATTTTTAGTTTGTTAAAAAACATCCTTAACTGTACTTATTCAATAAGTATGCCAATAATTATAATCTAAAACTTACTCTAAAACGTATTGGCTAACTGAAATGTCGTTTTTTCGGCATGAAATGTGGTTTTAGTAGCTTTCAACTATCAAAACAACGCAAGTTGGCAAGCTAACATTGCTTATGTTAATTAAATTTTCAAAGGTGTTTTTAACATCCTTTGCTATATAATGTATATACCCGTTAGATTGCGCCCATGCTGGGCGCACGTCAAAAAGCCGGGTTTCCCCGGCTTACTTTAATTTATCCTATCAGTTAATTATATTCATTTTTCCGCCTTGGCTGTGTCTTACATATACTATATGTAAACTTATTTCCCCTGATACTTTGCTTTGGTGGCTTCTCCACCGCGTATATGTCTTTCTGCCTTATTTTCCTCGAGTATTCGCCTTACATCACTCATTAGTGAAGGATTTATTTTCTCTAGTCTTTCTGTTACATCCTTATGAACCGTACTTTTGCTAATTCCAAATTTCTTAGCCGCATACCGTACTGTAGTCTTTTTGTCGATAATATAATTCGCAAGTTCTAAAACTCGCTCTTCTATATATTCCTTCAACCATATACCCCCCTTTAATAAGGCAATATTTTATACATTCATACATATATTCTTTAAGCGAGCATTACTCGTTAAATAAAACTAGGCTTGAGCCAGGCCTGATGCCGGTGGTAGAAGCCTTAGTTGTACCTATACTCCCCCAAAGTGTAAAAAGCTACACAGTAGTATCTACAGTGTAATATATGCCTTAAAATGCATGCTTATGAATATATGTAATAAATTTAAATATGAAAATGGAAGATAAATAAAATGTGATATATAACAAAGGAGAACCCATTTATGGATTTGTTAATTGGTAACATTCAATAAATCATAGGGAAAGAATAACGCAAAATTCCTATGAGAAAATAGCCAAAAGCAGGAGTAAAATAATAAGAATCACGGTGGAAAGACAGGCTAAAGCCCATATTAAAAGGGCGTCGGATTTAATCCTTGCCCCTCTTTTGACCATTTCATGATTTATTATATAAATATCTAGCTGTATCTAACAAATTATAAGCTATTTTATATACAACCTCTATTAGTTAGTCTATAGCCTCACATGTACGCAATGCCAATATAGTTTGCTCAATGAGATAATCTAGCTCCCAACCTAGCATTTTTGCACCGCGCTCAATAACCTCCCTAGAGCAACCTGCTGCAAAGCTTGCATTCTTATACTTCTTTTTAACTGATTTGACTTCCAAATCGGATACGCTTTTTGATGGGCGCATAATTGCAACTGCACCGATAAGCCCTGTTAGTTCATCAATAGCATAAAGCACCTTTTCCATTTGATGTTGCGGCTCAATATCAACAGTTATAGCATAACCATGACTTGCAGTGGCATGGATAATCGCAGGATCAATACCTCTCTGAGCCATTATTTCCTGTTGCTTTATGCAGTGCTGTTCTGGGAACTGTTCAAAATCTAAATCATGGAGCAACCCAACAACTCCCCAAAAGTCCTCGTCCTGCTCGTAACCTAACTGCTTTGCAAAATATCTCATTGTACCCTCAACAATTAGGGCGTGCTTTATATGAAAAGCATCCTTATTATAATCTGTAAGTAGAGACCAAGCTTGATCCCGTAAAAATGGATTCATAATACTACACCTCTTTCCTAAATTCTTGTCTAATATTAACTATTTGTTCTTTAACTTTCATTATTCTAATTTCTATCAATTTATAATGCTTATTACAAAACCCTTTGTTGTAACCAGGTCCCCCTATATTTAAGTAATATATTACTCTGCATAGATTCTAAAGTCAATATCATATCATACATATATGATAAATATATTTCTAATATCTGTTGACATTTATCCGCTGCTGTCTTATAATTAAAGCATACTAATTATATATGATATATATGATTTACATAATTCATATGTTTCTGCAAAACAATAATCGAATTATTTTGCCATAATTAACAATTCAAAATAATATTTAATATAAAGGAGTGTAATGATATGTCAAAAATTTATAAGAGTCTAACCGATTTAATTGGTAAAACACCACTACTTGAGTTAACAAATTATGAAGAAAAGCACAATTTGAAGGCAACTGTTATTGCAAAGCTTGAGTACTTTAATCCTGCAGGAAGCGTAAAGGACAGAATTGCCAAAGCAATGGTCGATGACGCAGAGGCTAAGGGCATATTAAAGAAGGGGTCTGTTATAATCGAACCAACTAGCGGGAATACGGGTATAGGCCTAGCATCTGTTGCAGCAGCAAGGGGCTATAAAATTATTATTACAATGCCTGAAACAATGAGCCTAGAGCGTAGAACTCTTTTAAAGGCATATGGTGCTGAACTTGTTCTGACAGAAGGCGCAAAGGGTATGAAGGGCGCTATTGCAAAAGCTGAGGAGCTTGCAAAAGAAATACCAAATAGTTATATTCCCGGTCAATTTGTTAATCCTGCTAACCCAGCTATACACAAAGCGACTACAGGCCCTGAAATTTGGGAAGATACTGACGGCAAGATAGATATATTTGTATCAGGAGTCGGTACTGGTGGAACAATTTCTGGTGTAGGTGAATATTTAAAATCAAAAAATCCTGATGTTAAAATTATTGCAGTGGAACCGGCAAATTCACCTGTTCTATCAAAAGGAACTCCTGGATCCCATAAAATTCAAGGTATAGGTGCAGGCTTTGTTCCTGACACATTAAATACCAAGATTTATGATGAAATTATTATTGTCGAGAATGATGATGCCTTTGCTTCAGGGAAGGAGATATCTAAGGCTGAGGGTCTACTTGTTGGTATTTCCTCAGGTGCAGCACTTTGGGCGGCTACTGAGCTGGCCAAACGTCCTGAAAATGCTGGAAAAACGATAGTAGTTTTATTACCTGACACAGGTGAAAGATATCTATCAACTCCTTTATTTTCTGAATAAACTTTATTTTGAATTAGATATTTTAAGGCAGAAACAGTTCTTAACACTTGTTTCTGCCTTTTTTAAATATTATATAGTGCACTTATAGTCAAATTAAGTTTCTCTGTTATAATATAAAGTGGTGAAATACTATTTTTGCGTTTCATCCTCTTTTTTTGTGGTAAATTTCTAGTAGTATTATGTAGTTAAGCCGAGGAGGTAACAATGAAAACATTAATTGACAAGCTATATACAACACAGAATTTAGAAAAAGACGAGTTTATATATTTACTTGAACATTTCGATACTGACACTAGTGAATATTTATTTAATAAATCACGCCAAGTTGCATTAAAGCATTTTGGGAATTCAATATACACTAGAGGTTTAATAGAATTTACAAATCACTGCAAAAATAATTGCTACTATTGTGGTATTGGTAATAGCAATATTCATGCCCAACGCTATAGATTGTCAACCGATGAAATCATGTCTTGCTGTAAATCTGGATATGAATTAGGTTTTCGTACTTTTGTTCTACAGGGTGGTGAGGATAATTTCTATTCTGATGATGATATAGTTGAGATTATTACCAAAATTAAGACAGAGTACTCTGATTGTGCTGTTACACTTTCAATTGGAGAAAGAAGTTATGAAGCTTATAAGCGATATTTTAATGCTGGAGCTGACCGCTACTTACTTCGTCATGAATCAGCTAATGAGGAGCATTATAAGAAACTTCATCCTCAGAATCTTTCACTAAGTACTAGAAAGCAATGTCTCTATTACCTAAAAGAAATAGGTTTTCAGGTTGGAACAGGATTTATGGTGGGTTCACCTTATCAGACCATGGAAAATATCGCAGAGGATTTATTGTTTATAAAAGATTTTTGTCCAGAGATGATTGGGATAGGGCCTTTTATTCCACATAAGGATACAAAATTTGCAGATGAGGAAGCAGGAGGCCTGGAACTGACACTGTTTTTAATTGGTATTATCAGATTAATGCTCCCAAATGCACTAATTCCTGCTACAACAGCACTTGGAACAATAGACTCAAAAGGCCGAGAGGGTGGTATTTTGGCAGGAGCAAATGTTGTAATGCCGAATCTTTCACCTGTTAAGGTAAGGAAAAAGTACTCCTTGTATGATAACAAGATCTGTACTGGTGAGGAAGCAGCAGAATGTAGACTTTGTCTTCAAAACCGCATGAAAAGCATAGGCTACCAGCTTGTTGTAGATAGAGGAGATTTTAAATTAAGCTAGT
>JAEZOA010000132.1 GCA_023441625.1 Bacillota bacterium | reverse complement strand
TGTAAAGCCCGTGTGCGATGATGCTGCCGCCGCTGATGAAGATATTGCCGCTGGAAGAGATTTCACCTGAGGATGTGAACGTGCCTCCGCTTATTGCAATGTTTTCTTGGGCGAATACGATGATCGGGTTACTGCCTCCGCCTGCGACGGCTGTAACGCTGCCGCCGGTAATGTTCAGATTTTTGGACCAAATGCTGTCGCCAATGGTTGCGGATGATGTTGAGGAGATCACGTTGCCCCCGTGAATACTCACATTACCGCCGTACAGGGCGAACGCATTTTGGTTGCTATTTGCGCTGGTGGATATCGTACCGCCACGTATGGTGATGCTGCCGCCGAGCGCGGAAGCGTATATGCCGTACGCTTCGCCGGTGGCGGCATTGCCGGTAGCAGTTACTGTTCCGCCAAGGATGGTGGTTTTGTCCGTGTAAATGCCATACCCTTTAGTGCTGCCGCTGGCGTTGCCGGTGGCTATCAGGCTGCCGTCGCCTGAGATGATAAGATTCTGGATATTTATCGCTTTTGGGTTCCCTGACACACTGTTGACGGTACCGCCTGCCAATTCAAGGTGCAGGGTGCCTAAGCCGCCGCTGATTGCGCCGCCGTTGTAGCCATGCAACGTAAGCGTTGTGGTGTCCCAATCCCATGACCAGGTCGGCTCTTCGATGACCGCCATAAGGTCCAGGGGCCCGTATACACGGCCGCCAATTTGCAGGTTTTCTGGCACCGTGTACCTTGACAGCGCCCCGTCTTCGTACAGCGCGAAATGCCAACCGGTAGCATCCGTGCTCTGCGCGCTTGCCTTAATCACGGAGGGGTGGAACGCCTCCGTACCGCCGACGGAAATGACATGTGCCGTTCCGCCAAGGTCGATGCTGACGGCCTCTAAACCGTACTGGCCGCTTGATTGTACCGATCCGCCGGATATATGGATATTGCCCCTTGCGCTGACGCCCGAAGTCGTGCCTGACGTGATAATGGTGCCGCCGGTGATAACGGCATCATTTTGGGAGGCGCGGATACCATGTCCGTCGCCGCCTCCTACGCCCTCCGCCGCCACGGTTATCGTGCCGCCGGATATAGCGACGATTCCTCCAGACAGCCCATTGGCCCCAGAACCCTGGCCGCTTGCCGTGATTATGCCCCCCTGAATGGAGAGGGAAGAGCTGGCACAAATGCCAATGTTATAGCTGCCTATGCTATAGCTGCTACCACCGTGGCCGGAAGCATTCACGGTACCCTTTCCAATGGTGATGCTTCCCGAGCAGAATAGACCGCCGCTGGTATTATTTCCGTTGCCGGTGGCTGTGACCGTGCCGCCGCTGATGGCAATAGCGTTCCAATTGCTATATATGCCATAACTGTAGCCTCCGTTGCCGGTTGCTGTGATTGTACCACCGCTGATGGCAATACCAGCTTGGGCGTAAATACCATAGCTATTTGTTATTCCGTAGCCGCTAGCGTTAACGTTGCCGCCGAGGATCGACATGCCGCCGGACGTGGTATGGATACCATAGGCTTGATCGCCCGAACCGTAGGCGGTCACTTGGCCGCTTTGGATATCAAGGCTGCTGGCCTCAATGGCGCAGCCGGAGGCGGATGCAGTGGCATTAAGAGACCCGGAACCGCTGATGACCAGATTGCCGCCGCTTTTAACGGGTCCTAGGAAGTTTTCACCCGCGATATGCAGGGCTGTTGAATCGGAACTCCCGCTTTCAAAAATGAGGTCTTTACCAAGCGTCAGACCGCCAAGATTCAGGCTGGTAACGGATGCCGCTACTTGAACCGTGACGTCAGGACTTGTCCCGCTTAGGGTTAATCCGCTGCCAGTGATTTGAAGAAGCTTGTCCGCATAGCTCCAGCCATCTCCCGCGCCAACGCTTGCCGATACGCCGTTCACCAAAGGGACGGGTGCGGTATCTATAACAGTCAGTGTCAATTGCACGAACCGGGGCCCATCAATGGTGTCAAATACGAAATCAAGCGTGTTTTTGCCCTCGTCCATGTCTCCAAGGGCTTCTGCAAGCAGGGTGACTGTGTTTTCCGAAACGGTGTAATCGTAGTCCTTGGACAGATCCCATATTCCCAGGAAGGAGGCATCCGGCGATGTTATTGTAACGGCGATGTCGGCAGGGCTATATTTGTCAAAAACGGTCCCGGTGGGGGTAAGTACGGCCACAGGCGATGAGTCTACAATATCCAGCGAAAAGGGGATGTTGTCCCCGCAATCCAATTGGAACGTGTATTCGTAATGACCGGGTGCCCGACTGTTTCTCAAGAAGTCCTGGTGGAATATCAAGGTATCGTTGTTCAGATCATATGCGCTCGACGCCAGATCCTTGATCCCCATAAATGTACAGCCGTGCAGATGAAGGTCCACGGCGACGTCACTGGGGGAAGCTTGGTCAAACACCGCGGAGGCAGGAAAAAGTGCAAACGGATTGTAATCGTCATAAATGATCACCGCTACCGGGAAATTCCCGCTGGGCTCAAAAGCAAAGTTCAATTGGTTCTCGCCCAGGAGAAGAAGGCTCAGGGCTGCCGCCGACACAGTCACCGTATCGCCGGATACAGTGAAGTCGGTGTTCGCTGTCATGCCCTCTATGCCGGAGAATGCAGTGTCTTCTGTAGTAAGTGTGAAGGTCAAGTCGGAATGGTGCGGGCTGTCCTCATGGAGGTTGAAAATCGCCGACACTGGGGATACACCAAAGGAGGGCGTGGTATCCACCACATCGATCTCCACCGTCACCTGCTGGCTTTCAGCAAAGTCTAGCAAAAGCGCGTGTATTCCTAAGGGTAGCGTGGAAAGGTAGGCTGCCTTTATGCTGACTCCGGTCCTTGAGATCTCATAATCAACTCCAACGTTAAGCCCGGTAATGCCCAAGAAGGCGGACACCTGGTCTCCCAGTTCGATCAAGATGTCGGCATGGGCGGCGGAGGAAGTGTACAGGTCAAAACTGTACTGGGTGAGGATGTCGCCCAGCTGCATCATGGCACCTGCTCCCAGAAGAGCAGGCCCTTCCGGTGTGGCAGTAGGATCAGGCGTTGGCTCTGCGGTGGGCTCCGCCGTGGGCGTATAGCTCAACACATCCAGCGGAAAATCGTTGTT
>JAEZOA010000097.1 GCA_023441625.1 Bacillota bacterium | reverse complement strand
ATGACCTGCTTTGTGATCTGCTCCTCTTTCTTCTTTTCATCCTTCTTGTCCTCCGTGTCGCCCCCGCTCCCCGAATCCTTTTTCACAATTCCCAGGAGCGCCTTTTGCGCCTGTTTGGCCGCATCTTCCGGAAGCCCCCTGGCCATCAGCTCCTTGGCCACGAACTCGGGCATGCTGCGGGAACGGGTGCCGCTGGAAGAAAGGGCCTTGAACAAATCGGAGGTGCGCCAGGTGCGCTTTAGGCACTGGCTGGAGATGCGTCCGCGCTGGGAGCCGCCGAAGTAGCAGGTCTTTGGAGAGCCGGTCTCATCTCGGTTGAGGTTGGTGGCAGGATAGTTTTTCAGCATGTGCATTTCAATCAGCATATTGATCCTCCTCCTGTTTCTTATCGTCTTCCTCTTTGGGTCTAAAGAAGCTGTCCCGGGCCCAGTTTCTCTGGATCCACCGGCTTTCGTCGTCCCAGTGGATCAAATCGTTGAGCAGCAACTCAAAGTTTGGCGCCACAGAGGCGCTGTCCGCCCGGAGCATGCGGGCAAGCCGGGCAAGCTTTCCGATCAGGAGTTCCTCCCCGTCCTGCCAGTGCAGGTCCAACAGGGAGCGGACGCGGTTTTGAAGGCTTTGGGTCACTTCCTTGCTGTCCATCTGCCGCAGGGCCTGGATAAAGGGCCTGCGGAACCTTACCTCATCCTCCCGCCAGAGGCAGGCCATGCATAGAACAGAAAAGCATTGTTCCTCATACTCTCCGGGCAGGTCGTGGGGCCGCGCATTGTAGAACGCCTGTAGCGCCCGCCCGTCCGCTTCACCGATGCGCCTGCCCGCCATGCGCCTGAGGGCGGCGCGCTCACCGGTGGGCAGCCTCTTCAGCCTCTCAAGTAGGCTGATCTGTTTTTCTTCCATCTTCCCGCTCCTTTCTCATCTTTTGGTATCCAAAGTATATTTCGTTGCGGGCGCTGGCCTGACGCAACAGGTTCCGCCCGTCGTCGCCTAAGCGAATCAAACTCTTTCTCGTTACTGAAGACAGCAGGTCCCAGATGCGCTTGTCCACCGCTTCCACGAAGGTATAGTAGCCCTTTTCAAAATCTACTTCTCGGAGCGCGCTGAAGTAATCGCCAAATACATAGTCATGGGCTCGCTGGAAAAACAGCGCCTGCGTCTGGGCGGCGACGTCGTCTGACAGACGGGCAAGCGCCCTGCGCAACAGCCCCGCGCTGCGTTCGATGAACTCCATGTCCCGGCGCAGACGCTCACCCCAAGCGGGGGTGCTAACGATATCCAGGGGGATGGACAGCGTATCGTCCGCAACGGTGTCCTGATAGGAGGCCTGATCGGTGACAAGCCCAGCCAGGAATAGTTGGAGCTTGATGGGAGCGTTGTCCAGAATTTCATTCGCCGTCTCGATCACCAGGGGCGGCTTCCCTGCCTGGGAAAGGGTCAATGCGCCGATATCACGCCATAAGGCGCGCTCAATCCGGGGCTTGACAGTGGTTTCTATGCCCTTTGCATTGCGCACGTAGGCCACGTTGGGATCGTGCCAATTACTATTGCCCTTGAAGTCCAGCCCCTGTTGAAAATACGCTTTTGTGATGAGACCCTCCCCTTTGCCGGGGATCAGCGTGGCGCGCCTGGGCTGAAATGTTAAGCCCTCCAGTAAATCAACCCTTGCACGCTGTTCCTTGGGGATCACGGGTATGGTGCTTCGCCACGCGGGGATCCCGTATTCCAGGGTCCCGCACTCCGCTTTGGAGACCATGTTGAAGACAAGCGTTTCGAAAAAGGTATTGCCGAGGCAGAAGGCATAGACGCAAGGCGTGTTGTTCACCGAGGAAGGATAACCCTGGGCTGCCGCGGTGCAGAACAGATAGGTGGCCAACAGTGTCCTTATAGCCTGGGGCGCCGTGAGTGCGTGCTCATCCTCGAAGCGATGGTCAAAGAAGACGTGATTGTTCCCGCTGGGCAGCGCGTGCACAAGGGTGGCAATGGGTTTGTCCTTCCCGGCGTCCAGCTTTTCATCGTACGCCGCCTGCATGAAGGGGCGCGCCTTGTCAAACAGGTTGAAGCTTGCGCCTTCCTGAGCGCAGGTCTTTACGTAGTCCTCAACCACTTCCATGTCAAACTGCCCGGCACGGTAAAGCGCCCTTCGGGCGCGCTGATGGGGCAGCTTGCCGCAGGATTGATAAGCATCCATCAGGAAGGCGGTCAAAAGCCGGAGGACCGCTACCGTTTCCAAGGGGTTCTGAGCTTGGACCCCTTTGAGCTCATGAGCCTGCCGGATTGTTTCCAAAATCCCGAGCTCCTTTTCGCCGTCCCGAGTCAGGACGGGGATCCAGGGGTTGTGCAATACATTGAAGCTTTGCATCCCTACTCTCCTTCCACAAGTGCACCCAGCGCATCGTCATAGTAAATCGTCTTCCCGCCCAGGGTGAAAGTTTGATTTTTCGTACGAAGCAACAGCATGCCTTTCAAATACCCCCGCCCATCCGCCGCACCGGAGGGCAGAGGCTCCGGCTTTGGAACGCGCACGGTAAAGCTTTGTTCCATGACGGTGCGGGCCAAGCCCTTGTCATGAGGCGAAGCAGCTGCCGCCTGGTACAACGCATCAGGCAGCAGCGCAATACGCAAAGAGGCGCCGACCAGGCGCGTCCTTGCCGCCTGCCAGGTACCGTTTTCATCATCCTCCCTATCAAAGGAGCCCCAATTCTCGCCCCATAGCACGCCTATGGCTTGGGGGGGTTGCAGAATACCTGCCTCTGCCATTTCCTCTTCGCTCTGCTGGCAGAACCTCCATTCTGCGTACTTCTTCAAAACATTTTCAGGGGTCTTGTATACGGCCTCCACGCTGTCGCGGATATCCCCCGGTACGGAGATATTCTTTTCTTCGCCCAGGAACGCACGGGTCTGATCCAGCAGCCAGGGAGCGTAGACGAATTTTGTCTGGTTATACTCCTCCTGCTCCGGTGGGACAAGCACATAGATGACTGGCTCGTTAAGCCCCTGGGGACGTGTTCCTCTCATGTGGCGGTGCACGCGTCCGGCGCGCTGCAAAAGCAGGTCGATGGGAGCCAGTTCGGTGATCATCCCGTCAAAGTCAAGATCTAAAGATTGCTCGACCACCTGCGTGCATACCAGTACGGACCGCTTAGGCCGATTCTCGCCCGCGTCCCTGCCATAATCTCTGACGCATATCTTTTCGATTTCATCCCGCTGTTTGGCCTTGAACCGGGCATGGAACAGGCGTACATCCAGGCCCTTGATCTTTAGCAAAAGCAGTTCCTCATAGACCCGCCTTGCCTGCTTGACGGTGTTGAGCAGCACGCACAAGCAGCCGCCACTTTGGGTTTTTCTCACGGCCAGCTTGGCGATCTCTTTTGGATTGTTCATCAACGGAGCGGCCTTGAAATGGTACGTGTTTTTCATTTCGCTGCCTTCCACCGGGATCTGCCACACCCGTCCACTATTCACCTGGGTGATCAGCGGGTAAGCGGGGCTAGGTGCAAAATCTTTCGGCACATCATAGGGCCGCATCAGCTCCGCACGCTTGTCTGTGGGGAGCGTGGCCGAGAGCAGGATCACCGGGATGTGAAGCGC
>JAEZOA010000075.1 GCA_023441625.1 Bacillota bacterium | reverse complement strand
GATGTATACTTAGTAAAAATGGGAAATGGTATGATTGATGAATCTATTATGTTTTAGTTGCTCTATATAAATAAATTTAAGCAGATTTAAGGGAATATTGACTTTTTAATAATTTGGTTGTATAATAAATCCAGAACAATTTGATATTTAGCTAAGTTGTTGTGCTGATAATCACGCTATTAAGTTTGAAAAGTAGCACTACAACATGAATAACAAATTCTTTAAGATTCAAGTTTCAAAACATCCGCTTGAACCTAAGAATTTGTTTATCGCTGAGTTATAGTTTAAGACTATAAACGGGGGAACCATTTATTGGGGTGAATCCTGAGAAATCAGGTAGGGTTAGTCTCTTGCAATCCGAATCCGACAGCTAACTTCGTAAGCGTTGGGGAGAAAGTGAATTTTATTTGTATAATTTCATCCAATGCTACAGTTCTATTACTGTAGTATTTTTAATTTACGTCATATTCATTTTCTTCAAATTATATTACTTAAATGTAATTTTATTTAGTCTAGCTGTAGGCTTGCGCTGTCACAGCATAGTTTGTTTTTTGTTCGTTCAAATTTATTAGACTTAATTAGAAGGAGGAAGCGTTTGTGATTAAAGTATGTATATCTGGATTAGGCCGTACAGGTAAGGAAATTGCTAAAGCAATAATTAATGAAAATGGTCTTAATCTTGTTTCAGCTATTTGTAGTCCAAATAGTAAGCTTTTAAACAAGGATTTAAGTAACATTCTGGGCATTGATAATACAGGCATTATTATTATTAGCTCTGACAATTTGGAAGAGGTCATATTTAAAAATAAGCCGGATGTTGTAATTGACTTTTCGAATCCAAAGTCAGCTCTAAAAAATGCTGTAGTATTTTCAAAATATAAAATTAATATTGTTATTGGGACTACTGGATTTTCACCATATGAACTTAAAAAATTGCTTGTAATATCCAGAAAGTATAAAAATGGAATAGTATATGCCCCAAATATCACGCTCGGTGTGAATGTATTAATGCTTTTGACAAATTTATCTGCAAGTCTTTTAAGCAATTATGATTTCCAGATTACTGAAGTCCATCATAAAAATAAGTTGGATTCACCATCGGGAACTGCAAAAAAAATAGCCTGTGAGATAAATGGTGGATTGAAAAATATCGGTAAAAACACCTCTATGCTTGAAGTTCCGATTAATTCTGTTAGAGCAGGGGGAGTAATTGGAAGGCACGAAGTTATGATTGTTGGCGAGGAGGATAAGATAGAAATAAGTCATGAGTCTTTTTCAAGAAAAGCATTTGCTCAGGGTGCAATAAAGGCGGCTCATTTTATTCATAAGAAATCAGGGTATTATGAAATGCGAGATGTACTTGACCTGGAAAAGGTACTTAAAACATATATTGAAAATAATGATAAAAATAAAAAGCACAAAAAGTATTTAAATAATTTTGATGAAGTAATTGGATAAACAACGCAAGTCGGCAAGCCAACATTGCTTATGTTAATAAAAAAGAACACTTATGTGTTCTTTTTTTTACTAAATAACTTATATATAAGTTTAAGCAAATTATATATTATTAGGATACCTTCAATGACTGCTAGAACAGAGACTATTATTACTAAATCCCTGTTTTCTTCAATGATTTTTTTTACCTTCGACTTATAATCTTCTGGTGCAACAACTTCCTTATCTGAATACAAATTAACTTCTATGACAGTTCCATCACTTAAAGTATAATTTAATACACCTCCAATAGTATCAGTAGTAATTGGAAGAGATAACTTTTCGTTTGCTACAAAGTTAATTTTGTCAATATAGCTCTCGCCTATAGGGTAGGTATAATAAACATCCATTTTGCTAATTAAATCTACTTCAACATCCTCAACTGTAATACTGCGAAGCGGTGTATTCTTATTCACCAAAATGCCAGTAGAATAACGGGAGAAGCCATAATCAAATAACTGGGCTGTCTGTGTTAATGAATTTTCCTCGTTATCATCAAATACCACAGCTATTAGTCTCCTATCATCTCTAGTTGCAGTTGTAACAGAAGTAGTACCTTGTTGAGGTGTAGTTCCAATTTTACCACCGTCTATGCCCTTATAACTCCAAAATAGTTTATTTTGATTTGTAAGAATTGAAGAATTCTTTCCATTAACCCAAGCAATGCCTCTTGCTCCAAATATAGAATTAAAAACTGGATTCGAAATAGCAGTCTTAACAAGTCGTGCAATATCTTTTGTTGATGTAAATTGTTTTTTATCATATAAGCCTGTGGGGTTAACAAAATATGTATCAATTAACATCAGTTCTTTAGCTTTATCATTCATATACCCTACAAACTTATTTACATCACCTCCGCCAACATATTCGGCTAGCGCAATGGCAGCGTCGTTTCCCTGAGACAGAATTACTGCGTAGAGTAAGTCCTCAACAGTATAGAGATTTCCAACGACAAGATTCAATGACGCACCATTTACATTAGCAGAGTTTTTACTTATAGTAACCTTGTCATTTAGGTCAGTTTTTTCTATAGTAACTAATGCAGTCATAAGCTTGCACATAATTGAAAGAGAATATAGGCTATCCGCTTCTTTTTCATACAATACCTGACCCCTAATGGAATCTATCAAAATGGCTGAATTAGCAGACAGCTTATCATTAGGAGTCCAGGCAAATGCTGGAATACTGTTAAATATTAATATTGAAATAACTAAAATTAAACCAAATCTCTGACGCTTCTTGTTCATTTATTCTCCTAAAAATAATAAAACAGGACATATTATTATTTTAAATATACATTATTATAATAATGATAAATTATTAAGTAAAATTTAACAAGGTAAAATAGATAACTTAATTATTAAAAAAGGATTACAATATTGTAAATTAATTCAATACACATTGATACTAATCATATGGATTCTTGTTGGAATGTATATTAGCAATCATTTTTTACCATAATAACCTTAGTTGTATAGCCGTTTAACAAAAAACTTATCTAAAATGCTAATTTTAAGATTGCAGAAGGAGCATTGAATTGGGAATTATAAAGTCTATTGAAAAATACTTAATTTATAAAGAAAGAAATGAAAAGGAGAGCTTTGTACTAAAAGAAAACAAGTCTATTAACTGTGATACAGCCAAGAATGTTTCATCTTTAGATGTATTTGATAAAGCAGAATTAGAAGGATTATTTATAGGCTGTACTGTTAATGATGAGCTTTTAAAAAATAAAATGTCAGATGATATTGATTTAAATAAAAGAGTAATGAAGGCTATTTATGATATTCCAAAAAACAGTGATATAGTATACCGAGATTTTAATATAACTGTCAAAGATAAAGCCTTAAAGGCATTTATAGTTTTCATTGATGGGTTGACAGATAGGGCTGTAATTAATGATAACATACTTCAAGCGCTTATGTTACTTTCTAATCTTGAAATTAAAGAAGAGGTAAGGGACATGGGTGAATTTGTATTTAATAGATTATTACCCTTTAATCAAATTGAAAAAGTGAAAGATTATAAGGAAATTGTAAATAAAGTTAATTTTGGCGGGTGCGCAGTTTTTATTGAGGGAATAGAATATGCATATATAGCTGATGCAAAAAAGTGGGAGCATAGAGGAGTTGATGCTCCAAAATCTGAAACAGTTATCAGAGGACCGCAAGAAGCCTTCAATGAACAAATTAGGTCTAACACTGCACTTCTAAGAAAGATTTTAAAGGATAAAGATTTAATGATACAAAATGTATCAATAGGTAAGAGAAGTAATACTCCATGTACTGTAATGTATATAAAAGATATTGCAAATGAATCATTGGTCCGTGAAGTGTTAAAGAGGGTTAAAAGCATAAATGTGGATTATATTTTTGATTCTGGTGAATTGGAACAACTGATAGAGGACAATTCATTTCTATCAGCACCACAAATACTTGCGACAGAGCGACCTGATAAGGTAGCAATGATGCTTTCTCAAGGAAATGTAGCTGTAGCCATGGATGGAAGCCCATTTGTACTAGTTATGCCAGCAACAATAACAGAATTCTTGCATACTACAGAGGATATTAATATTAGGTTCCCCTATGTTAATTTTATACGATTTATAAGGATTATTGGTATCATAATTGCACTTTTACTCCCTGGGTTATATATTTCTATAATAAATTTCCATCAGGAGATGATTCCCACTAATCTGATGTATGCCATTGAAGCTTCAAGAGAGAATGTTCCTTTTCCTTCTGTTATCGAAATCTTGATTATGGAGTTTTCGTTTGAACTTATAAGAGAAGCAGGGGTAAGAATACCTGGAGCCATTGGTTCGACTATTGGAATAGTTGGAGGACTAATTTTAGGTCAGGCTGCAGTAACTGCAAACATAGTTAGCCCAATTATGATAATAATAGTTGCAATTACAGCACTTGGCTCTTTTTCAGTACCAAGCTTTTCTATGTCGTTTTCAATAAGAATAATTCGCTTCGCATATATCCTACTTGGAGCTGTAGCTGGTTTCTTTGGGATTGCACTGGGTCTGATAATAAATCTAACGTTATTAGCCTCATCAAAGTCATTTGGTACACCTTTTCTTGTTCCTTTTGGACCTGTTACAAATGGAAAATACGCGGATAAGCTAACAAGAAAGCCCATATGGAAGCAGGAGGAAAGACCTGACTATTTAAATCCTAAAGACATAAAAAAGCAACCCAAAGTAAGTAGAGGATGGGCTGTAAAGAAATCAAATGAAGATGATGAGGTAGAGAAATAGGATGAAGAATAAAATAGCATTTGGGTCTTGGGAAGCTACTGCTTTAATGGTTAATCTGGTATTTGCTCAAATTATGATGAATTTTCCGGGTGATATGGTAAGGTTTGGAGGAAGTGCTGGCTGGATAATCTCTATTATTATAACGCTTATTGCAATAGGATATTTTGCAATTATAGTCATGCTATATAAAAATATAGGGAGTTTGGATTTAATAGATATTTCGGAGGCTATAGGGGGTAGGCCCTTTAAAACTATAGTGGGGCTATTGATTTCAATTTTATTAATATTAATAGTTTCATTTTTCATGGGTGCATTTTCACAAACCATAAAGATTATTTCATTAGATAAATCTCCTATAGAATTTGTTGAGGTTTTCTTCTTTATTGCTATTATTATAGCTGGATATTTTGGTATAGAGGCTGTTGTAAGAATAAATGCTATTTTGGTACCTATATTAATACTAGGATTTATTCTAATAACCTTAGGGGTTATACCACAGTTTAAAGTTAACAACTTATTTCCTATACTAGGTCTAGGAAGTACTTCCATAGCAAAAGGAAGTATTATGAAGCTAGCAGCATTTGGGTCATTTATAATACTGTTCTTAATGGTTCCTTTTTTTAAGAAAAGATATTTAAAGAAAGTTGGTTTTTCATATATAGTAATTTCTGGTGTACTCCTACTTTGGTCAACACTTAGTTTTATTTTAGTTTTTCCTTATGAAGTTGCAGTCAATAAGAGAATACCTATTTTTGAAATGACAAGACAAATAGAATTTGGAAATTTTGTGCAAAGAGTTGAATCTATTTTTGTGCTCATTTGTTCATTATGTCTACTTATGTTTTTGTGTGTAGTATTCAATTTTGTAGTATATATATTTGCAAAGACATTTGATTTAAAAAGATTAAGACCAATTATATTACCCTTGGCTATAATAGTGTTTTCACTTTCTCGAATTTCAATAAAATGGAATATTGATCTGATAGGATATAATATGAAAACTCTAATATGGCTAATTGGAATGATTTTACCTCTAATTATAATTATTATAGGGGCAGCTAAAAGGGTTGGGACAAAAGACGAAGGAGGTATAAATCATGGACAAAAGTAAACTTGTAAACTTGTTCCTAAGTATTGTACTTTGTATAACTACCCTCTCTGGTTGCTACGATAATAATGAAATAGAGAATTTTGCTTATGTCATTGCAATAGGGGTGGATGAGGCAGATTTAAATTCCTTTAACTTGACTTTACAGACAGCAGTACCAAAATCCATTTCTGGAGGAGGAGAAGGAGGAGGTGGTGGAGGAAAGAGTACTGATATAATATCATTTAAAACTGATAATTTTCTATCAGGTTTAAAAAAGGCCAGTCAATACAGAAGTATGCAAATAAATTTATCCCATACTGAAATCATTGTTGTATCAGAAAATATAGCAAAAAGAGGTATAATACCATTTCTGAATGGGTTGCAGCAAAATATGGATATTAGACCGAATGTTAGAATAATAGTTACTGCTGGTGAGGCAAAAGAATATATTGAATCAGTACAACCCAAGCTTTTATCTAATCCTTCAAAGTATTATGAGCTGCTTTTTAAATCATATGAAACTGATTTTCTTGTACCATATACCCAATTAGAGGATTACTTGTATAGGGCTAAAAATTATCCTGCGCAGCCTATAGCTATTTATACACAGGTTGATAAAGCAATAAACGATAAAAAGCCTAGTAAAGATGATGAAGGTAAAAAATCAGATGACGGAGAAAGTGAAAAGTCTAGTGATAAAATGACAATAAAAGGTTTGGCTGTATTCCAGATGGACAAAATGGTAGGAACGCTTATTCCAGAGGAAGCAACGATATATACTCTATTAACAGGCAAAAATAGTAATCTGCAAATTGAGGTTACTGACCCGCTTGATAATAGATTTAAAGTATTAGGCACTGTTATTAAAGAGAACTCGTCAACTACCGAAGTTAAAATTAAGAATGGTAAACCTAAAATCAGTTTAAACTTGAAATTGAATGTAGATGTTCAGGCTGTTCAGAGTGATAATAACTATAATGAATCAGATAAAGCTGAAAAGCTAAAAAAAGCTTATGAAGAATATTTGAACAAAGGTTTAAAAGAACTGCTATCAAAGGTAACCTATGAATATAAGTCTGATATATTTGGATTCGGACAGTTTGCAAAGCTCAATTTCAAAACTATAAATGAATGGGAAATGGCAAAGTGGCATGAAATTTTCCCACAGTCTGAGTATGAATATAAGATTGAACTAAAAATAAAAAGGTCGTAGTAAAAATGAAAGAATTGATAAGCAGTAAGTTGATTTAGTCCAGATTAGCGGTGAGGAGTCGTATATGATAATAAATACAGTTATTTTATTAGCTATATTGTGGATAAGCATATACTCCATCAGTTTTGGGGTATGGACCTGGAAAAACCAAAATAAGTTAGGTGGTATGATGGTGATGTGTATTTCATTAATAGCATTCATACTGCCAGTATATAATTTGATTTTCTTGTAGATTCATATTAGTGTAAATGCTCGAAAATGATGTAAGAGTAAATTTGAATGTATTAACTAAACAAGTCAATACTATTTTTATGTATACCAACGTACATTCCTTTATAATGGCAAAGCCAATAATACCTTTCTAATCTCGGCTGAATAGTAACCTTTTTTATTAACATAAGCAATGTTTGCTTGCCAACTTGCGTTGTTATAGCAAAGTATAAGCGGTTATAAACTGTCGATATGACAAGCGTTTAACCGCTTACAAATAGTTTGCTGTATTTATTTCTCACATAAAGAATTAATCAGTTACATGTATGACACAATATACCTTTACACCATCTTCAGCAGCGTAGATATAGGCTGTACCCTTATTCAAGGCAGTAATCCTTCCAGTTGAATCAACAGTTGCGATTTTTGAATTACTGGAAGACCATACAGGTGAGATACCAGAAGATACTGTTGCATCAATTTTAGTGGTAGTTCCTTTTTTTAAACTTAAGTCTTTTGAGCTTAAACTGATATTAGGCTTTTGCACTACAACTTCACAGGTTTTTGATACTCCGTCTACAGTAGCTGTGATGGTAGCAGTCCCATGTTTAACAGCAGTGATTATACCGTTGTCATCTACAATGGCAACACTCTTACGATTTGTTTTCCAAGTGGGTTTAACACCAGAGGATATGGTTGCAGAAAGCTTAGCTTTTTGACAACGGTATAGTTTAACGCTTGTTTTGTCCAGTTTTATAGTAGGGACTTTTACTGTGATTCTACAGGTGATATTACTGTCATCAGCAGTAGCAGTAATTGTAGTTTCACCTGGTTTTATACCGGTTATAGTGCCGTTGTCGTCAACTGTGGCAACACTTTTTTTACTGCTTTTCCAAGTGATTATAGAAGAATTAGAGGTGGTTGCAGTAAGCTTCAGATTTTCGCCTCTCTCAATAGTAGCACTTGTTTTGCTAATAGATATCTTTGTTTTGTTAACGGTAACTTTACAAGAAGCTTCAGCATTTTTAATTTTAGCAGTAATAGTAACTGTACCTGATTTTTTAGCAGTTACCTTTCCATAGGTATTTACAGAAGCTATTTTAGAATTACTACTTTTCCAGGTTGGCTGCTTTCCGGTAGTAGGAATTGCAATTATGTAGAATTCATTACCGATATCAACATTGGCATTATATTTAGAGAGTACAATAAATGAAATAGAATTAGATGATATTGCAGATGTAGTTTGAATTGGAAAAGAAAAAATGATTGTTGTAAAACATAATAAGAAACATAAAAAGATTTTTTTTATGTGTGACATTAAAATCCCCCCATTCAAAAGAATGTATTCAAAAGAATGTATTCATAAGAATGTGAGAAATAAATGTTCAGCTTTAGGCTGACAGCAAACTTGGACTTATTTTAACATATAAACATAAAAAAGTAAATATGTAATTTTATGTAATATTGCGCGTGTGGTTTCTATATTACTTTTTTCTTTATATCTTTACATTTGTAGTCAAATTTGGTAATATGAACTCGAACATATGTTTTTGATTAAAAGATTATGTGGAAAAAATCAAATCCAGGAGTGGTTAGAATGAATGAGATTAAAAATAAAGTTATTAAAGGCCTAATCGAGAAGAAAATGTGCTATATAGCAACTCAAGGGGAAAACCATGTTGATAATGCAATGGTAGCATATTATGCAAACGAATTTGAATTGTACTTTGGTTCATTTGCAGATACATTAAAATGTAGAAATATCAGAGTCAATCCTTATGTAGCAATATGTGTTGATAACATCCAAATACATGGCAAGGCGCAATTAATAGAGCATGGTAGTGATGAATATCACTATTATATGAAAAAATATCTTGAGAAGTTTCCAAACTATAAGTTTTATTTTGAGCTTCAGGACAATGAATTATATAGGGTAATACCTCAGTTGATATGGTATTACGACTCTTCGAAGGGGACAATGCATAGAGATATAATTATTTTTGATGAAGATTATTATAAAAAACTTATGCCTTATGAAGCACCTTTAGAATTTAAAAAGAGATGATTCAAAAACGGGGCAATACAATTTGTATTTACATAATTAATGTTTGGTGGGATAAATATACTAAAAAAAATAGTGGTTTTTATTTTGTTGCTTTTTTCGTATATGATTACTGGAATACTACTTAACACAATATATCAAAATATTCAAAATGGATTTTTACGTCAAAAAGATGATTTGTTGTTTATTCACAGTACATATACAAATGCAATTTTTGCAGTAGGTTTATTAATTGTATTTTTCATTCTTTGGTTTAGATTTTATTTAGCAGAAAATAGTTTTAGGTTTTACTCTTTAAAAATTAAGTATTTAGTTCTTGCAGTTGCCGTTTTTTGCCTGACTAATATATTTGCAGTTACCGATATGTTTTCTTATAGTGTAATACGAGAGGAAGGCCTTTATGTGAGAGAGAATATACTTAGTAAAACTGAGTTTCTTGGTTGGGATAAAGTTGAAAATGTCAGTGTGAAATATAACTATGGAACTGGCAAACATAAAAATAAAGTATATTTTCATTACTACATAAATATATATGATGATAGCAAAATAGATTTAAGATATTCAGAAGAATTTAGAAAATGGGAAAAAGTAATATTTATTGACGATTATTTAAAATCAAAAGGTATTAATTTTAAAAGATACACAATTGATAATGATATTTATATAAAGTTGATAATGGAATATAACAATGAGTTTAATGGCAATGCGGATAAGGTGTTTAAAAAAATATTCTTTTTTGAAAAGTGATTTGATGAGATTAAGTAAAGCGAAATGAATATTATTTTGATTAACATAGGAATGTTGGCTTGCCAATTTGCGTTGTTTAGACTAACCAGATTCATCAGTGATAAGGCTTGCAAAGACAAGGTCTGAAATTCCAATAAAATTAGGCGAGTTAATAAATAGATCAGTCGTATTACAAGCAGTTTGCGAGCAAAAAAAGCTACATACTAAATGAGCTGCATATATTAGTAAATATGCAGCTCATTTAGTTTTTTTATATAGATTATGCCATAACTCAAGTGCAGATTATGCTTATTTTGAACATAAAACTACTGTTTTTTCTTTACGGGAATCCATATCTCGCCAACACCATACGGGTCTATGCCGTCGCGGCCGTATCCGTAATACATCTCGAACGCCGGCCCCTCAACCTGCTCGTACTCCGACGTTGGGAACCACTCTGAGTAGATACGCTGCCATAATTTCTGCATCTCACACTGTGGCTCCAGGAAGACCGCCCAGGTCAGCGTCGGGATCTTAAACCGGGTGAACTCGGGTGGTATCACAGCGGTCGGTGGTACGTATTGGCACAGCATGTACTTGAACGTGCCATTATCACTATGGTCGTAAATAGCCGCCGGCATCCATGACTCGTGAGGCTTACCCAGCACGTCATTAATCCGGTCGGCAGAGCCATCCGCAACACACTTTTGTATAAATGCTGCAACGTCTTGAAACGCTTTTTCCATGTCCTTGCAGATGAGGCCGTATACACCAAAAACCTCAAAAGCTCCTTTTTGTTCAATACGATAATTCATCTCGGTATCTCCTTTAATAGATATTGAGAAAGTCATTTTGGGATATGCTTTAAGCGTGACGCCCCTATCGCGCGCTGATATGGGCATTACCCCGTGCAAATTCTTGAACGCTCGGGAAAACGCTTCCGGTGATTCGTAGCCATATTTAAGCGCCACATCAACGACTTTAATATCGCTTGTCTGCAGATCAAAGGCGGCTAATGTCAATCGCCTACGCCTAATATACTCTGACAACGGCACTTCGGTGATGAACGAAAACATTCTTTGAAAATGGTATGTAGAACAGCAGGCGATTTTCGCGGCTTTGTCATACGAGATTTCATTTACAAGATTTAATTCGATGTATGCCATCGCGTTGTTCATTCTGTCGAGCCAATCCATTAATGTCCCTCTCTTCGAGATAAATACTATCATAATGATGCGATATGAGCCTTGCATTTTATGCACGAAAAAATCATGCCCGCTATACAATATATAATCTATAACATTTTATAACTGAATGCGGTATTTCTTATTATACACATTAAACACATAAAGTGGAAATTCTCTTCTCGTCCCATTAATGCCGAACTAATATTCCGCTAAAATTCTGCTTCGGCAAGCCTTGCATACTAATGACGTCGCCCACCCAAACCTGCGGTTTCGGTACCGGGCTCCTACACTCGCCTAAAAATATGCATTCAGCATATTTTCTTAACGGCTCGTGCCCTTCCGGGTCCAAGTCCAACTCAACTTATCAAAAAGAAAAAACACCCTACACTAGCGTGTAAGATGTTTTTTCTTTGGCAGGGGAGACAGGACTTGTCGTCTGCTTCGGCAAGCCTTGCATACTAATGACGTCGCCCACCCAAACCTGCGGTTTTGGTACTGGGCTCCTACACTCGCCTAAAAATATACATTCAGCATATTTTCTTAACGGCTCGTGCCCTTGCGGGTCCAAGTCCAACTCAACTTATTAAAAAGAAAAAACACCCTACACTAGCGTGTAAGATGTTTTCTCTTTGGCAGGGGAGACAGGACTTGAACCCGCAGCCGACGGTTTTGGAGACCGCTACTCTACCAATTGCGCTACTCCCCTAAGACGAATATTAGTATACAATACACTTTGTATCTTTGTCAATGGCTAAACTAAGAATAAATGGGAAATTAGTTTCCAACCTTGAATGAAAAAGTAAATTCCACTTTTAATATAACAAAATAGATTTTAGTTTTGCATCAAATTCCTGTAGAATTAAGTTGGTACCTTGCCTGCATTTGAAAGGAGTTTTCTATGTCAAAATTAATTAAAGGTAACCAACGTCATATGTCTCTTGATGATCGTATTTATATTGAAAAGG
>JAEZOA010000157.1 GCA_023441625.1 Bacillota bacterium | reverse complement strand
CACAACTGTCAAACTCGGGAGTATACTAAATATCTTCTATATTTTCAAGTCATTTTATTCATTCTTGCACCTACTAATACACCACCTACTAATACACCATAAGAATTATTAGCATATGAAATTATACGTTACCCTTAAGAGACAGCCCTATATTATTTGCATAATGGGAGTAACTAAGGCTATAGACCTAATTAATATAAAATTAAAACAAATAACTATAAATTTATCGAAAAATATTGAAATTTAATATATAATATACATATTTAGAAAAGAAAGGGTGAAAAATGATGAGAAGAATTAATTTATTATTTAAGCGAGTTATATGTGCTGTTTTAACACTCGCACTAATTTTTACTGGAATGAGTTTTACAAAGCTCAAGGCCGTTGCTGCCACTGATACAAAAACAGGAGCATCAAGAACATATGTATACTATGTAAAAGATGATGCTTTATTTCGCGTTATGGGTGATGGTTCAAATGAACAACTAATACTTAGTGACTTTAGTGGTGAAGATATAATACCTGTTGGGAATTATTTATACTATATGTCCGATGATGAAGAATTGCCTAGTTTTATGAGAATTGCAATGGATGGGTCAGAGGAGGAACCTTCTATCTTTACAGATGATGATATAATATACCATGACACAGATGGTACATATATTTACTATCTGAATACTGAAGGAGAGCTTTACCGGGCACCAGCAAATGCCGAATCTACTAAGGCAAAACTAGTTACAGATAAGGTTGATACAAGGGTTCCTGAGTTCTCTATTAAAAATGGGCAAATATATTATAACGCTTTAAAAAATGGAAAAACCACATGGGCTGCATCAAAGGCTGCTGACGGAAGTGGTCAGATAAAATGGATTGCAGCTGGTGCCTTCCCAGGCCCATGGTATATGAATAAAGATAATACTAATATTAATACTATGATAGATAGTAACCCACATGATACAAAGTCTACAAAGAGCATGGTTCTTTACACAAATCCTCTTAAAGGCGGCGCTCCAAAAGCAATTAATGCTAAGTCTCCTCTTGATGTAAATGCTGTATATACTGGAAAGTGGGTTAATGGGTATTATTTATACAATAAGGATATAAAATATAATTCTGACGAAGACGAGTATGATTATAAAACAGGAAAGGGCTATGTAATTGATACTAAAGGAAAAAATATACAGATACATACTAAAGGTGTAATTGAGATTGCAAACGTTGGAACTGACAAACTTGTATTTATTGATTCAGACTATAAAGCCTATGTTTGTACGATAAAGGACGGAAAAGCTATAAATAAGAAAGCAATATCTATTAAAGATGCATCGTGGGTATATAATCTTTCTAAGGGCGGCAAATTGTCATCAACTATTATATGTTCTAAGAGTACTAGTGATTCATATATAATTAAATCTGACTTGACTCTGCAAAAGTTGTCCGGTGTAGATAGCAAAGAATGTATTTATGCCGATGAAGAGGAAGGTTTCTTCTATGTGAATTCGAAAGATAGCGGAAGGTTGTATTATATGAGTAGTGATGGGAAAACTACTAAAAAGCTATCTGATGAAGAAGATGTATATGATATTATCTTACTATCAAAATATTAATATAAAACAACGCAAGCTGGCAAGCCAACATTGCAAGTGTGCTCCAGCTTCGCTGGACGCACTGTTAATAAAAGATTATCCGTATTTTGAGCTTAAATATTGGCTTGAAATACGGATTTTTTGTTTCTTATAGGAAATGCGTGGAATTTATTTTAGCAATGTTCTATAATTTAATAGTATGAGTTTTTATACTGTATAGGATTAAATAGGTTTGCTAAATTTATTTATTATATTATCATGCAAGAATATTTAATATAGTGGCAAACTAATAGTTAGTAGGATTTTAAAGGATAACTGTATTAACAAAATAAATCATACGGAGGTATAGACATGGCTTCAAATAAGAAATTACCCAAAAGGCAGGACATTGACTCTAAATTCAAATGGAAGCTTGAAGATATTTATAGTGATAATTCATTATGGGAACAGGATTTTAAACGTGTAAAGGAATTGTCCACTCAAATAGAAGGGTATAAGGGTAAGTTAGCTGATAGCGCGCAAACGCTTTTGGATTGCCTCAAGAAAAGTGATGAGCTATTATCATTAAATGACAAGGTATTCGTATATGCAAGAATGAAGCGAGATGAGAATAATGGGGACTCCACTTATCAAGCATTGACAGACCGTGCATCAACCCTTGCTACAGATGTTTTTGCAGCAATTTCCTTTATAGTGCCTGAGATGCTCAGCATTGATGAAGATAAGCTGTTAGGATATGTTAGTTCGAACAAGGAGCTTTCGCTGTACAAATTCACAATAGAGGAAAGCTTGAGACAGAAGGAGCATATTTTATCAGAAAAGGAAGAACAAATCCTGGCTATGTCAGCTGAAATATCTGATATATCTGGAGATGTTTTCACAATGTACAACAATGCATATATTAAATTCCCCTACATAAAGAATGAGAAGGGGGAAGAGGTTGAGGTCACAAAGGGAAGGTACATTGCCTTTCTTGAGAGCAAGGACAGACGTGTACGTAAGGATGCCTTTGAAGCGGTTTATGGCACATACAATAAAATGAAAAATACCTTGGCTACTACGCTGACAGGAAATGTTAAGAAAAATAGGTTCTACTCTATGGTCAGAAAGTACCCATCTGCGCTTCAAGCCTCACTTGATAATGATAATATTTCAGTTAGCGTTTATGATAACCTAATTGAGACTGTAAACAAGAATCTTCCTTTGCTAGACAGGTATTTAATGCTAAGGAAAAAGGTATTAAAGCTAGACGAACTACACATGTACGACCTATATGTGCCAATGGTTGAGGAGTTTGATAAGGATATTCCTTATGAAGAGGCAAAGTCAACAATAGCAGAGGCACTTAAGCCCTTAGGTGAGGAGTATATTGGATACCTCCAAAAGGGTATGAATTCTAGCTGGATTGACGTTTATGAAAATGAAGGGAAGACGAGTGGGGCATACGCTTGGGGCTCCTATAAAACACATCCCTATGTACTGTTAAATTATCAAGACAAGATTAATGATGTGTTCACACTGGCTCACGAAATGGGGCATGCGCTTCATTCCTATTATACTAATATGACACAGCCATATATTTATTCTGAATACAAGATATTTGTGGCAGAGGTTGCATCTACAGTAAATGAATCTCTTTTAATGAGATATTTGCTTCCGAGAGCAAAAAGCAAGGCAGAAAAAGCATATCTTCTAAACCATTATCTTGAGGAATTCAGGGGGACAGTGTTCAGACAGGTAATGTTTGCTGAGTTTGAAAAGCTAATACACGCAAAAGTGGAAGAGGGAGAGGCACTGAATTCTCAAGAGCTATGCGATATTTATTATAAATTGAACCAGAAATATTTTGGGGAGACAGTTACCGTTGATGAAGACATTGCTATGGAATGGTCCAGAATACCTCATTTCTATAGTAGCTTCTATGTTTATAAATATGCTACTGGTTTTTCAGCTGCAACAGCAATTGCAGAAAAGATACTCACTGAAGGAAAGCCTGCAGTAGACAAGTATCTGGAGTTCCTTAAGAGTGGGGGCTCTAACTATCCAATTGAGCTTCTGAAAATAGCAGGTGTAGACTTGTCATCACCGCAGCCTATACAGGATGCACTTAATGTATTCGAAAAGACTCTTGATGAGTTGGAAGAGTTATTGGGGTAGCTTTGATTTGGTTTTTAGGCGTTTTAGAAGGACTAATATTAACACTAAAATGGAGGAATTAAACATGAAAGATTCTCGTATAGAAACGCTAGCAGCAAATCTTATTAACTATTCCTGTGAGCTAAAAGCAGGTGAAAAAATACTCATTGAGAATATTGGAAACGAAGTACCACTATCAAGAGCTTTGATTCGTGAAGCCTACAAGGTGGGTGCAATACCATATTTAACGGTAAAAAATCCCGAGCTTGAGCGCGTTATACTTGAGCAGTGCACTGAGGAACAAATTAAGGACATGGCTCGCTATGAGCTGGCTCGTATGAAGGATATGGATGCATATATCGGCGTGCGCTCAGGTGATAATGTAAGTGAAAAATCCTCTGTGCCAGCTGACAAAATGAAGCTTTATATGTCCCTTTTCTCGAAGCCTGTTCACTCTGAGGAGAGGGTTAACAATACTAAATGGTGTGTAATGAGATATCCTAGTCACTCTATGGCACAGCTTGCAAATATGCCTACAGAGTATTTTGAGGATTTTTATTTCGATGTTTGTAATCTTGACTATAATAAAATGTCAAAAGCGATGGACCCTTTAGTTAAAATAATGGAGGCTACTGACAGGGTGAGAATCACAGGAAAGAACACCGATTTAACCTTCTCAATTAAGGGGCTTCCTGCCATTAAGTGTGATGGAAAGATGAATATTCCTGATGGAGAGGTCTTTACTGCGCCTGTAAAAGACTCGGTAAACGGCGTAATATCCTATAATTGTCCTGCTGTGTACCAAGGGTTTACCTTTGAGAACATAAGCCTGGAATTTAAAAACGGTAAAATAGTGAAGGCCACTGCAAATGATACTGAAAGAATCAATGAAATATTTGATACAGATGAGGGCGCAAGATATATTGGTGAATTTGCAATTGGCGTAAACCCATTTATTGAAAAACCTATGAAGGATACACTTTTTGATGAAAAAATTAAAGGAAGCCTGCATTTTACACCAGGCAGCTGCTACGATGAGTGTCCAAACGGAAACAAATCCTCAATTCATTGGGATTTGGTATTTATACAGAGACCTGAATATGGTGGCGGTGAAATATGGTTTGATGATAGGCTTATTAGAAAAGATGGGCTATTCGTTGTTGAGGAGCTAGAAGGCTTGAACCCAGATAATTTGAAGTAGACTTATAAAAGTACAAAAATAAATGCCACTTAGCTGTAAAACAGTTAGTGGCATTTTATATACTGCAATATTTTATCCCATATCCTACTATATTTACTTTATCTGCTTTGATTCAATTTCTATTAGCTTTCCTCCTCCATAATACCCGGCTGTAATAAACCCATTGTTCTTAAAACGATATTCAAATACATAATCAGGATTATTTGCTTCATATACTGCGAAACCTATATCAAAGGCAACATTCTTTCCTGTTGCAATTAGCTTTCCCTGTTCACTTGTAAAAAACTGAGTAAACATTGAAATTCTAGGTACTGACGCAATATGTGCTTCACAAGATACCTTTCGTGCCTGTCCTTCATAAATCCATGAATAATTGCGCTCAAGCTCTCTTGATGCACAAGGCGTATATTTTATAGCCTCCTTTAAAGCATCGTTTAGCGATACAGCTTTAACACTGTTTCTTGATATTTCCCAGTTAACACCCATAAAGTCACCAAGATATGGTACACAACCTCTAAGGTATACTACAGAAAAATAAAATGGTAGATAGCCGGTATTTTCCTCATAAAATGCAATATTATCCAACATAACTATAGCCTGCTCTCTGGTTAGTTTCCCAAGAGGATCTAGCGTTATCTTTTTTTTACAGTCCCACTCTCTATCAGCTTTACTAGCATCACCGTTTATTATATATCTTAAAAAAGCCAAATTCATCGCATCACGAGCCCAAGCAGAAGCCTTATTTAAATCTGTATATCGACTTAGATATCTTTTAAAGTCTGTAGCAGTCGATATTGCCCCTCCCTCTGGTCCTCCATAATTTGAAAGCATTACAGCTGCATCCTGTCTTGTAAGTAGCTTGTCAGGCTCAAAGGTAGTATCAGAAGTGCCGCTTACAAGTCCCATTATGTACGCCAGCTTTACATCCTCACTCTGCGTGTCTTTAAAATTGAAGTCCAGTACCTTTACCTGCTTTAAAACACTTTCTCTTGTTACAATTGTGTCTTGGCAGTAGTAACTAAAATCATCTTCTGTTCTGTACTCAGAACCAACTCTTATCCACTGACATGCAAATATGGTCTGCACCAACAGTGATGCAAATTCTTCCCTGGTTATTTGCTTTTGATAGTCCTTTTGTAATCTATCAGGTATAAACTTATTCTCTATAGCTCTGTTAACAGCTTTCTTTGCCCAACTAGACGGTGCTCCGCCGGTGTCAGTAGCTAAACAGCTACCATATGTACTTAGCAAAATAGCAGCACTTATAAGTATACTGATAATTCTCTTAATCATAAATATATCCATGCCCGAATAGTACTGCATGGACTCGGTCCCCCTTTTGTTATGTATTTTGTTCTTACACACTCCTCTACTCTACAATTTATATTTATGTATTTTTTGTAAAATAAAGATATATTTATTATAAATGTAGTAGTGTTATTAATTCAACCATTATTAATTATGTAAATTTAATACAAAAAATAATAGCCTTAAAATCCAGTATTTATCATTTTGTTCATTAAATGAACAGTTTTTGTCTGGTCTTCGGTATGCTACTGACAGTAGACTAATATTCTACAGTAGGGACGTCGTTATCATTTTTTCTGCAAGTTCCAAATAATCCCCTTTGTAGATAATAGCCTTCTTAGCAATCAATATGGCTATTCCATGCACCATGCTCCACATTGCCATTGTTTTTACCATGTATAGCTCAGGCTCCAAATTAATTGACTCTAAGTACCTTTGCGCACAAGCTTTAAAAACAGAGAAGGTACTATCTTCGCATCTACTAAAATTTCCATTTTCTATTATTATAGAAGAGGCATAATCGGATAGAAATGTTAACTTTAAATACTCGGGATTTTCAACCATGAACCTGATATATGCCTTTCCCATGCCAACAATCTGTAATTTTGGGTCATCAGTATGAAGTTCAGTTGATTCTTGTAATGCCATATGAAATTTAATCCAAACCTCGTTAAGTATTTCAGTAATAAGTTCATCCTTATCCCTAAAATGCTTGTAGGGTGCATTATTGCTTACTCCGCACATGGTTGCAACTTTTCTTAATGAAAATCCCTGGAATCCTTCCTTATTTAACAATATAAGTCCATTCATAATAAGCTGCTGTTTTAAATCCTTATGATGATATGTTTCTCTATCCAATGTTGTGACCTCCATTTCTCTTAAAAAATTATATCATTTAATGTTGACAATGTAAACTTGACACTGTATAATTTAACCAAAGTATACAGTGTCAACATTATAATAAGTAGGGGAGTTATTTATGAAATTTCTAGTTTTAAACGGAAGCCCAAAAGGCGATATCAGTGTAACTATGCAATACATAAAATTTATTCAAACAAACTTTAAGCAACATCAAATCGAAATAATTAATGTTTCACAAAGGTTAAAGAAAATTGAAAAGGATGAAAGTGTTTTTCAAGAAATAATAAGTAAGGTTGAGGAGAGCGATGGTGTTATCTGGGCATTTCCTGTATATGTTTTTACCGTTCACTCCAATTATCAGAGATTTATTGAGCTGATATTCGAAAGAAATGCTCAAGCTTCATTTAAAGGAAAATATAGCTTTGTTCTGACAACTTCAATACATTTTTTTGATAATACCGCAATCAATTACGTTCATTCTATATGCGATGACCTTAATATGAACTATGTGGACTATTTTTCTCCTAAAATGTATGATCTAACGACTAAGGAAGAAACAAGGATAAGCCTGATTAATTTTATGAAAAACTTTATTGAGGTTATAGAAAATAAGGTCTCTACCTTTAGGAGCTTCAGCCCTGTTGTATATACCCCAATACAATATATACCGGAGATACCTCAGTATAAAATAAACAATGCTGATAAAAAGGTAGTTATAGTAGCTGATGCTTTAGAGAATAGCAATCTTAAAAAAATGGTAAACAGATTCATGGGGTCGTTTACCACTAATGTAGAATTAATTTATATAAAAGACTTCGGTATAAAGGGTAGCTGTCTTGGGTGTATGAAATGCGGCTACGACTATACGTGTGCATATGAGGGTAAAGATAATTACAGCTCTGTTTATAATAGCAAGTTGAAAACAGCTGACATAATAGTATTTGCAGGTTCTATAAAAAACAGATTTTTGTCCACTGAATGGAAACAATTTATGGATAGGGCGTTCTTTAACACTCACTCTCCCTCTCTGATGGGTAAGCAATTTGGTTTTATTATATCAGGAGCCTTAAACCAGACACAAAACATTCGCGAAGTTTTCGATGGATTTATGCAATGGCAGCGCTCAAATTTAGTGGGTTTTGTTACTGATGAATACAATACAAGCGGGGAAATTGATAGTCGGCTTGATGCTCTAAGCTTTAACCTTATAAAACTATCTATGAAGGAATATATCAAACCCATTAATTTCTTAGGTGCCGGAGGTATGACAATATTCAGAGATAATATATGGGGTGACATAAGATTCCCATTCTTAGCAGATCACAAGGCTTATAAAAAGCTAAAAGTATATGATTTTCCACAAAAGAATATCAGGGTAAGGGTGCAAAATGCAATTTACTCATTAATGATAAAAATTCCTTCTTTCAGAAAGGAAATATATAAAAATCAGATTTTGCCGTCTATGATTGTACCATTTAAGAAATACATTCAAGATAACCCTTAATCGGTTGACTTAAATAAAGGGGCTGTTGCAAAACATAATCTTTTAGCTATATTGTATCCGATATAGTTTTGCAACTGCATCCCTTTATTTAAATCATTTATTATCATTTTCAATTTATAGTTCAAACAGCTCAGTCAGCTCTTGTTGGGTCATTTTAGTTATTAGAGTTTCACCTGATTGAATAACTGCATCAACTAATTGCTTTTTCCTGTCCTTCAAGCCTAATATTTTTTCCTCAATTGTACCATGAGTAATTAGTTTCATTACATGTACGGATTTTGTCTGACCTATTCTGTAGGCTCTGTCTGTAGCCTGATCCTCTACAGCAGGGTTCCACCAGGGATCATAATGTATGACTGTGTCTGCGCCAGTAAGATTTAAGCCAATTCCACCAGACTTGAGTGAAAGCAGGAATATCTTCCCCTCTCCGTCGTTAAAGCTTCGGACCAGTTGGATTCTCTCACTTGCAGGAGTAGCTCCATCCAAATAAAGATAATCTATTTCAGTCTTAGAAAGCCATTCTTTAATGATGGAGAGCATTGACGTAAACTGAGAGAATAGAAGTATTCTGTGCCCAGACATAAGAGAGTCTTCTACGATCTCCTTAAGAAGCTGCAACTTTCCGCTATCACCCTCGTAGTTTTCTACAAAGAGAGATGGATGACAACATAGCTGCCTTAACCTGGTAAGTACAGAAAGTATTTTTATCTGACTTTTTTCATAGCCTTTTTCATGTATTTCTTTGAATAAATCTCCCTTGGCTTGCTCAAGATAGGCAACATAGAGTTTTTTCTGCTCATCGGTAAGCTCAGCCTCTATTACATGCTCTATTTTCTCCGGTAATTCTTTAAGAACGTCAACTTTAAGCCTTCTTAGAATAAATGGCCTAATCTGCTTACTAAGACTAGTTAATACAGAGGCTTCACCTTTAGAAATAGGTACTTCGTATTTATCTGCAAACTTGGTATGTGAACCCAAGTAACCAGGAAGAATGAAATCAAATACTGACCATAGCTCTGTCAGGTTATTTTCCATAGGAGTCCCTGTTAGAGCTAGTCTATGGTTTGACACCAACTGTTTCACAGCTTTTGCAGCCTGAGATGCTGGATTTTTTATATGCTGAGCCTCATCGAGAATACAGTATCTGAAAGAAAAAGTCTTGTATTCATCAATATCTCTTCTTATCAAGGCATAGGAGGTTACCAGTATATCAGAGCTGATACCCTCTTTAATTAAATTTTGTCGTTCAGTCTTATTACCAACAACAGCGGTTATAGTCATATCAGGTGCAAATTTGTGAACTTCTGCACACCAGTTGTATATTAATGAGGTTGGGACAACAACAATAGAGGTACACCCTCCAGAGGTTAGCTTTTCATACTGGAGCAGAGCAATAACCTGCAGTGTTTTTCCCAAGCCCATGTCATCTGCCAATATACCACCAAGACCGTATACAGAAAGGGTTTTCAGCCACTTAAAGCCTAGTTTTTGATAGTCTCTAAGAGTACCTGTTATTGTTGTGGGTATTTTGTACTCTGCTTGGGCAGGTTCTTGGATATCATGAATCAAGTCCTTTAAGGCTTTGTTGCGCTCAAAAAACTTCATTCCGCTTTCTTTAAGCATATTATCTATATAAAGTGCACGATATTTAGGTAACTGTACAAGCCCATCTTCAATATCGGAGTAATTAATATCAAGTTGGTCAATAATTTCAGCCATATTTATAAGACCTTCTGATTCTAGAGTCAGAAATGCTCCATCCTTGAGCCTATAATACCGCTTTTTTTCCCTTATACTATCAAAAATCGCAGTCAATTCGTCTTGCTGTACGCCTTCAATGTTAAAACTAAATTCAAGGAAGTCTGTTAGGCTATTCAACCTTAAAAACCCGGAAAATGAAGGTGCTTTTCTGAAGCTCATTGCTTTGAAGCTTTCAGAATAGAATACCTGTGAATATTCCTGTAGCTTAGGTATAACAAAGTTTACGAAATCAAATATTTTCTCTTCTTCATCGAGATAAATTCTGTTGCCACTAACTTTACAGTCTGTCTGGGCAAGAATATCAAGAATATTTCCTTCGTTTTCCATATCTCTTATGAGTATTTTATCTGAATTAGGCTTATTCCCATCTGCAGAGAAAGGATTTATTGTCCTATCTCCATATTTGAATTTAACATCTGCAGTTATTATATCTTCAAATCTATCTAAATAAATTTGGGGTTGGAATTCTAATCGTTCAACCATAGCTTGAAGCTCATCATCTATAGAAACCTGACCTATTTTTTCAACGAAGGGCAGTATCTCAGTAAAAAACCGTTCTTTATCCTGATCTACAAAACTAATCTTATTTGAATTCTGCTTAGAAATATACCTAAAAAATGGCTTGAAATAGTCCCTTTGTTGATTTGAAACCTTGCAAATTGTATCTTTATACAAAAAAAACTCACAATCTGAAGTGACTTGATGAAGAGGAAACTTTGTGTCAATGTTTAGCTCTACTACTGATGAATTCTTGGTTAGTACAAAATCTATAGGAATATTTTGTTCAACAATATTGATATTCTCTAGCCTTTTATCACCGAGGATTACATTAAAGGTGGTGGGCTTGAGTAACTCCAGTATCCGCTTTAATGCAGCTTCTGAAAAGAAAACTTCTTTGTCCTTAAAAATTGTTTGTTTTTTAATATCCCCAGTCAAATAATCAATTAGACTCTCGTTTTGCCACATTTCATGTAAATATGCAATTATAGGTTTATCATTTTCTTTAAAATCATATATCAAGGGATTAAAAGAAAAGCCCTTTCCAAAAACAATTTCTTTATTGTTTTTTATGCAATCTAAGAGTTCGTTTATATTCCTGACAACATAAAGTCGGTCTAGCCCAATTCGTATCGATAATGAGGCAGCAGGACCTCTTTTTATGAAGGAAGATTTTGATTTAAAAAGCTCTAAGTTAAATTCAATATTTATTTTCTCTTTAACGCCGCTTGGTCTGGTTAGAAAAAAATCAAATAGTTCTTTTGCTGCTTGTTTTTGATTTGCTGAATTAAAAAAGCCTTGATCATCTTTTTCTTTTATCAAGAATAGCACTGCTGCAATGTGCTTACAACAACTATCAGAAAAGTTCGGACAGGTACAGGAATAATCTTTTAAAAGACCTTTTTTATCAAACTGTATTTGTACATTATAAGGACGTGTTCCAATAACCGATGCATCAAATAGAAGCATATCTTCATTAAATGAGACAGACTTCACTCGTTTAGAGTTATAATAGTCTAAACCTTTTTTAAATTTCATTGGTGTGGATAGGTAATATATACTATCTTTGGAAATATGAAACATCAGCTACTCCATTATTATAATAATTAGACTTTAGCGCCATCTTTTTATTATAACCAATTTCCTGGATAATGTGTAGGAATTTAATAAACAATAATTTTTATTGTTAAATAGCAGCGTGTTGTACTTGCACTTCTAAAGAAATCAGGAATTCTGTCACGTCCTCAGTACTATTTATACAAATATTTCCGTTAGAACGCTCTATTTCTGATTTGACAATACTAAGCCCAAAGCCTCTCTTTTTAGA
>JAEZOA010000155.1 GCA_023441625.1 Bacillota bacterium | reverse complement strand
AAATACGAGCAAGATTTGATAAATCATGTACAGAAATGTAATCCAGTTGAGCTAGTTTTTGAATATAAATTATCGTTTCTTCTGACATTGCATACGTTGCCGCTTTTTTATTAATATCTTCATATTTAAGTATATTTTCATCATCAATCTGACCATTCACTACACTATAAAAAATGTTTTTGAAATTCCAACCCTCATATGAATATTTTTCTAATATTTTTTTAGGTTCGCTATGGTATAATATCT
This sequence comes from Bacillota bacterium, assembly GCA_023441625.1. GTDB lineage: Bacteria > Bacillota > Clostridia > Acetivibrionales > DSM-1351 > Ruminiclostridium. The sequence goes on along the minus strand of JAEZOA010000155.1, from coordinate 37,183 downwards.
CATTATTTTTTTCAATATGATATATCCAATCATAGTCTCCTTTTATTATAACTGTTACACTAGATGTATCATTACTGCAGGTAACACTTATATATAATGGCTCATCTATATTCGAATAAGCCACTTTTACAGAAATAGTATCCAGATAATTACTAACTTCATTTTGTAAATCCGAGTTAACTTCACTTAAAACAGCAAGCTTTAATTCAGGCTTTTTAATAATAGCTCCTAAAATTGCAGCATATTCTATACCAAACTTCTTTATAACAGGGATACCAACATACACAGCATTTTTATATATATTCTTACTGAGAATTATATCAATACTCTTTAAATCTCCATCAAGAAGAGATGCTGCTTGAGATGCTGCATAAGCTATTGCACCCGGGTCAGTACATCCCATTGTCATTTTTATTTCGTTTTCTAAAATACTGCGTATATTTTCATCCATTTCTATTCCTCCAGCTTTAACAACCTAGCAATATTGTCTCTGAATATCAGTTTTAATTCATCCTGCTTCATACCTAATTCAATGCAATCTTTGCGCTGTTCGTCATAATACTGCTTGACAAAGCCTCGTGGAAACCATTCTGAATCAGTACCAAATATTATCCTCTCAGGTCCTATTGTTTCATAATATTTTTTAAACAGTTCCTTAATAGTAAGAGGATATGGCATCCAACGAACCCATTGATTACTACCTGAAGTATCAACATATATATTAGGGCAGACCCATGCCAGCTGCAATAGCTCTTGAGGATGTCCACAGCCAAAGTGAGGTATGATAAATGATATATCAGGATGTGCTCTTGCTACATCGTGTATCGTCATAGGATTAATATTAACATGTGTTGCAAGGCCACCTGCTGCACCCAATATGCCGAAATGTATTAGAACAGGGATTTCATATCTTTCAGCTACTTTCCAAATTGGTTCAAGAGAAGTATCATTTATTTTTCCAGATAAATCAGGTGCAAGAATTTTATATCCCTTTAATCCCTGTTCAGAAATTGCAAACTCTAATTTTTCAGCAGCATCAACTTCAAAAGGATCATGATGTGCATACCCAATAAAGTGTTCAGGATAGCTCTGAATTATTTTACTTAATATTTCATTGTTTCCGCCTGTTACAAAAATCATCTTTTCAATATTGTGCTTCTTCATTTCATCTAGCCAACGGACAGAAGTTGTTTTTACATCGTCATCTGTAGGTTCTCTCTTTGGGAAGCCCCACGCCTGGGCCCATTTTACGCTTTGATATTGGTTTTTTGATTGAAGTTTCAGCCATTTTTCTTTACCATATTGTTCTATATATTGTTTTTCAAATTCTAAAATATCGTATCCTTTTACGTCAAAATGTACATGTGAATCAATCAATTTAAATTCCAATTTTTTCACCTTCTTACGCTTTTAATCCTGTCATGTGTATTCCTTCGATTATCTGCTTTTGGAAGAAGAAGAATACTATCAGTACAGGTATTGTTGCCAAGCTGGCTGCCGACATTACAAGATCCCATTGATTATATGATTCTCCTGAGAACAGTGCCAAACCAACTGGCAGAGTATATATGTTTGGCTTATCAACAGCGATTACAGGCCATAGGAATGCATTCCAGTTTCCTAAAAATGTGAATATTCCCAATGCTGACATAGCAGGTTTTACCATCGGCACTGCAGTTCTCAAAAATATACCAAATTCGGAAAGACCATCTATTCTACCTGCTTCAAGTATGTCATCAGGAACACCGATGAAGAACTGTCTCATCATAAATATACCAAAAGCAGATGTTAAACCAGGGAAAAGCAGAGACCAATAGGTATTTAACCAACCAAAGCTGGTACTCATCATATACCATGGAATAATTAACATTTCTGTTGGAATCATTAGAGTTGATAAAATCAGTACAAACAAAGGACTTTTTCCTTTAAATGGAAGTTTTGCAAAGGAATATCCTACAAGTGTATCAAAGCATAGAACTGATACTGTTGTAATTACTGCAACGACAAGACTGTTTTTAAACCATAACAAGAAATTTGAATTCTCTATTACTCTTACATAATTGTTAAATGTTACAGATTCCGGTATTATTGATGGACTATAAATATCTACTCCTGTTTTTAAGGAAGTGGATATCATCCATAAGAATGGAAATATCATTATAAAGCCAATTATAGTAAGGAATATATAAGTAAACGCTTTGTAATATTTACGCATCTTCCTCCTCCTTTTCTGATATATTAATAATCATATTTTTTGTCCAAGACTTTCATTTGGAATAGCGATACGCTTAGTATAATAAGGAACAGAACTACTGTTGCAGCACTAGCATAACCCATTTTATAATTAACAAATGCCAGTTGGTAAATATATAATACAACACTTACAGTAGAGTTTAGAGGACCTCCTGCAACTCCCTGTCCACCTGATGTGATATTGTATACCTGTGTGAATACTTGTAAAGTCTGAATTGAAGCCATAACTGTCAGATATACAATAGTTGGATTTAACATTGGAATAGTTATATTCTTAAATCTTTGCCAAGGTGAAGCTCCATCTATTTTTGCAGCTTCATAATATGTCTGTGGTATTTGTTTAACTCCTGCTAAGAATATAATTGTATAGAATCCTAATGCCTGCCATATTACATTTGAAATAACTACAAATATTGCTTGTGAGGTGCTATCCAAGAAAGGCTGTTTCGCAATTCCAAATAAGCTGATAATATTATTTACAACACCACCCTGTTTCATAAACATCCATCTCCATACCCATGATACAGCTACGACGGATGTTACATAGGGTATAAATACTACCATTCTATATATTGATGCCCCTTTTGTAATAGTATTGAGCAAAAGTGCTATGCATAAGCTGAGAACAAGTCCTATAGGTACTGCAAATAATATATATTTTCCTGTATTAATTAGTGATGCTAAAAAAACTTCATCATGGAATAATTCTTTAAAATTATCCAGAAATACAAATGGTTTTTCTTTTGAAAGCAAGTCCCATTCGTGTAAACTAACGTTAAATGCATATAATGTTGGAACTATTCTAATACATATGAAAAACAATATGGGTACTGATATGAATATATAAGCCCACATAGCTTGTCTTCCTTTAATTGATAGCTTCAGCTTCATAGAACCCTCCTTTTTGAACATAAGGCTAAAGGTTTGAATATTATTAATTGATATATCGCCCGATGTACCGATATTCCACAATACATCGGGCAATACTTTAGATATATAACTAATTATTAATCTTTATACGTTTAAAGCTTACTATTTTCCCCAGTATTCATCAAATAAAGCTTGTACTTCTGCAACTGCATCGTCTAGCGCTTTTTTAGGATCTACATTATTCAATAAAACTTCATCTATAGCATCCATTAATGCTTTTCTATCTGCATCTTCATCAACATAGAAGTATGAATCAGCAACAGGCAACTGCTTAATAAATGGAGCTAACTTTTCATCCTTTAATAAATCTGGATCGTTTGCAATTTCATTCTTTGCTCCAATTTCACCTATTTTTTCTGTCCAAGTCTTCATAGTTTCAACTGTTGTTAAATGCTCAAGGAATTTAACTGATGCATCAAGCTTTGCACCTGTAGCATTAGTAGTAATACCATTTGTCCAGAAGGAACCAAATGATGTTTCTACACCATTGAATGAAGGAAGAACTGTAACACCATAGTTTAAGTCCTTAGCTTGACTCTTTAATGAACCTAAACGGTATGAACCATCAATGTGAAGAGCTGCTTTACCACTGATAAATGCTGTTGAATCATCAGTATAGAAGTCTTTTTCACCAACTTTTTCAACCTTAGCAAGATTTACTAGGAATTCAAATGCCTTGTATCCGTTTTCTGAAGCATTCCATTGAACTGTTTTCTTGTCTTCACTTATAGGCTCTTGTCCAAACTGTTTGAGAAGAACAGGACGGAACCATGAATGTAACTGACCTGATGGCTGGAATGTCAATCCTTCTACTTCAAGGTTTCCATTAACAACCTTAGTACACTTCTTTGCCATTTCAACTAATTCTTCAAGAGTTTGTGGTGGTTTTTCAGGATCTAAGCCGTTCTCCTTGAAAATATCCTTGTTCCAGAAAAGACCTAATGTACGAACTGCTGTTGGTACAGTATAGTATTTTCCATCTAATTTATTAACAGTAACCATTGGAGCGAATGTGCTCTCTATTTTTTCTGCTGAGAAAGATGATTCAGGAAGTTCTTGCAATGTTCCTGATTTTACATATTTCGGTACCCATCCATAGTATAAGTTTATGATATCGGGTCCTGTCCCTGCAGAAACTGCAGCTGCGACCTTTTGTTGATATGAATCATAAGGGAAGTGTTTCTGTACAACTGTAATATTTGGATTTTGTTTTTGGAAATCTGCTATTAATTCATCCATAAGGTTTACTTTTGTTTCGTAAAAGTATTGCCAATATTCAATAGTAACTGGTTCTGCTTGTGCTACTGTTGAAGAACTTACAGCATTAGTATTTGCTGCTGTTGAATCCTCAGCAGCTCCCTTACTTCCACACCCAGCTAAAAGAGAAACTGTCATGCAACCTGCTAAAATCATAGATAAAATTTTCTTAATCATAATATCCTCCTCTTTTTAATAGTATTTCACTAATACTAATTTCCAATCACCTGATTTAATTAAGTTAGATTAGAAAATGTACAAAACTAAAACACCATTCACCTCCTTTCTTAGCACCTTACATTATTAAATATTTTATACATTCTCTTAGCTTAATCAGTTTTCAAGCTTTACATTCTATAATTGACATTTAATTAAAATATCCAATAAGAATAAAAACTATAATGAATTAGATGTGTTGGTTTGTATTGTTTCCTTACTATCATTTCTATAAAAAACAGTTAGAGCACTTCCAACAGCTCCTCCATATTTTTTCGTCTGTGTAAGACTAAGCTTTACATCAAAAGGAATCAATTGTTTTATATTTTTTGTTAATTCATTTAGAAACTCTATTCCTTCTTCAGCCATTCCACCACCAATTACAACAATTTGTGGATTAAGGGTGCAAAAAATCGAACTTATTCCCAAACCTAAGTATTTGTATACATCGTGCACCACTTTTTTAGAAACTTCGTCTCCTTGCTTTGCCTGTAAAAAAATATCTTTGCAATCTATGTCTCTATTTGTGAGTTCTCTATAAATGCGGCTTGCTGCAGATGCAGACGCTTTACTTTCAAAGAAACCGAATTCATTCCCACTAAATGTTTCATTATATGCTTCAATTGTTAAAGGCAAATACCCAATTTCACCCGCTTCAAAACTATGACCTCTATATAGTTTACCTCCAAGGTATAATCCACATCCAATACCTGTTCCAATAGTAATCATTACAAAATCATCATACTCTTTTGCAGCTCCTAAGTATTTTTCGGCCAAAGTCCAAACATTTACATCATTCTCAATAAATGTACTAATGCCAAATTTTCTTTCTATATGTTCTTTTAATCGTATGTTCTTCCAATTAAATGCTGGGCATACTATAACATTACCTATATTATAATCAACAGTACCGGGAACCCCAATACCAATGCCGCATATATCAGTTTTACTCTCTTTTATAATGTTTTCTATAATTTCATCAATATTTTTCAGGTATTGATCACCATAATAGTCACTTCTTCTAGTGCAGGAGTAAATGATGTTACCAAACTCATCGCAAATTACAGCAGAAATATTCGTACCCCCAATATCTAAACCAATACTTGTCGGCATATTTCACTTCCTCTCTAATCTTAGTTTGTTTTCCATACTAACTATCATTCTTAAAAAAAATTTCTCTTTTTTCTATTTAGCACTGACTTTCTATTACTTTCTCATTTTAAATCAGAATTAATTCTATGTCAAGATGGAATTTATTAAATTATATCATACCAACTTGACCTAGCTTATTACAGGCAGCCAAAATCAATATATAGCCTTTTACACAGCTAAAAAAGACATGTTTTCAATTACATGTCTTCTTTTTGATTAGTTAGTCTAGTGTGCCAAATAGCCACCATCAACTATCATAGAGGTACCTGTAATAAATTTAGATGCATCACTTAGCAGGAATGCTGCTGCACTAGCAACATCCTCAGTACTCCCCAGCCCCATGATTTGTCTTTTTTTGAGGTCAGTTTCAAAGTCCTTATTATTAACAAGCTCAACTAAGCCATCATATATTTGTGTCTTTATCATACCTGGTGCGATAGAGTTTATTCTTATGTTTTTGGCTGTCAATTCCAGGGCAATTGCCCTGATAGCACTGTCAAGAGCGCCTTTACTTGCACAATATGCCGCTAAACCTCTGGCCCCTACTCGACTTGAGATAGATGAAATTGCTACAATACTTCCCCCATTATCATTAAATTTTCTTTTAGAAAAATGCTTTACAAGCTCAACAAAGGAATAGAAATTTATTGACATAATATTTTTTAAATCATCCAATTTTAAGAATTGAATGGGTATAGTGCGAGAAATTCCGGCTGAATGTACAAGACCGTTAAGCTTTCTGCCGTCACTGCAAACCTTCTCCATCATCCCTTCTATTTCATTTAAGTTGTTTAAATCAATCGAGTAATAGGAATGATTTCCAAGTTCCAACTCATTATAGGTTTCTTTAAGCTTTTCTTCATTTCTGGCTACAATAATAACATTCGCTCCAACTTTACTTAAAAATATGGCAATACCTTTTCCAATTCCAGAAGAAGCTCCGGTTACCAATATATTTTTCCCACTTAGCTCCATTGTATTTATCACGAACTCACATCCCCATTAAAATAGTAATCAGTGTATAGCATAGGAATACAAGCGGACTTTTTCATCTCCATGTAAATACCTCCATAGGATAGGCCCACACCAAAGCCACACATTACCAACTTCAAGGTATCATCAGATTGTTTTGTACCCAGCGCATCAACCAAAGTTAAAGGGATGGATTCACCACTTGTATTTCCATATCTATCAATAGATATCGGTACCTTTTCTGAAGGAATACCCAGTTTTCTTATTAAATGCTTTATAATAAATAGATTAGCTTGATGAAATACGTACATATCTACATTATTTTCACCAATAGAGTTCTCTGTCATAAAGTTGCTTAAGGCCTTTTGGACATCATTGATAGTAAAGTTAAAAACATCTGCGCCATTCATGGACAAATCATAATCACTTGTATCAGTACTAACTTTACCCCTGCTTCTAGCATGACCGGCAGGTACCATAATACATTTATATCCGCTGCCTTTTGTCTTTAAAAAGTATTTCATTTCTTTACCCTCTGACCTCTCTAAGGCAGTTGCTGACCCACCATCACCAAATATCATTGCTGTTGCACTATCGCACGGATTTATTCCAAAATTACTTGTATCTCCAACGAGTAGAAGTACCCTTTTAATATTCTGTGTTGAAATCATGGAGGCTGCCAGCCACAGTCCATAGACGTATCCTGAGCAACCAAGATTAATATCAAAGGCTATGCAATCGTCACTTAGTCCAAGTCTATACTGAAGAACACATGCTGTTGCTGGTACTGCATAATCCGGAGTCTGAGTAATAAGAATTAAAGCATTAATGGAGGAGGGCTCCCAATTCAGTCTATCCATGATTTTTCTTGCAGCAACATAACATAAGTCTGAAGCACATTGCTGATCAATAGATACACGTCTCTTTTTTACACCTGTCATATTAATAAACTTGCGTACACTCTCTTCCCCGAATATACTATTGTATTCTTCTGTATTTACTACATGCTCTGGTACTGCACATGCTATACCTTTAATTTCTACATTTTTTAATATTCCACTAGCCAATTAATCGCACCTCACTCCATTTTATCAATTATGTCCTTTACAGTTCTAAATTTTTTAATTTCTGCGGATTTAACATCCATACCATAAATACTATCAAACATAGCAATTGTAGATATTACAGCCATGGAATCCCATTCATTAATATCATCGAGCTCTGTAGTTTCATCTAGAGTATCTTTTTCAATAAGTAGCAATTCTTCGATAAGATTAAGCTTTTCTTTAATAGTCATATTAAATTCTCCTTCTTGCTTGATGCAATAATAAGTATGTTTACATAACAATATATGTTGTTTTATTGGAACCTGTGCAATGCTTTTTTAATAATTAATTAAACAGACCGAGAGATTATTGAGAGCATCCTTCAATCAGCTCATCTCTAATTTTGTTAAGAAGCCTTTCCATATCAGATTTTTCAACTGAAGGCTTGTAATACCCCACTGCCAGCGTAATTATACCATTATAGGTGCTAGCTACAAGCAGAATCCCAGGTGATCGTACAGCAGGAGGGAGGATATAAGCATCAGTTACAGTATTGTCACCGAATTTAATTAAGGGCTTTGAGATGTATCCAACATTTGATAAAGTTGGCAAGCATCTTTTTATCACCATAAAAGGATTCTGTGCTGCTAACCCAATAAATTGAGATAAAGTCTTGAAGAAAGCACAGTATTGAAGAAAACTCATTTTTTCAATAAAGTCTAAGCCTTTAACAATTTCAAAACTCGGATGTCCGCCTTTAATATCTTTTGTTAAAACCGCCACTCTAGCAACTGTCTCTTCAAACAATTCATTAGCTCTCCTGCCTATTCTAAGCATAACACCTGTCGAAAAATTTCTTATTGCCGTTGCCTTCTTATTAGGAAGAAACTTTCGAAGGTCAATTGTAATGGGAATATCAATTGGTGTTCCATATGGAGGCTTGGTTATATCGAACATGGCTCTAAATAATGCAGCCAGTATCAAATCATTGATTGTTACTCCTTTGTTTTTTGCAAATTTGCTTATTAAACCCAAGTTTTCAAAAGGAAGCCTACATACAGCAAAACCTATACTACCAGTTCTATTACTCTTCCAAGGAAACTCCCATGTGTTTGACGGTATTTGTGCCATAGGACTCCACTCTTTATTTGGATTTAATTGTTCAAGCGCAGTTAATAGTCTTTCATGATCTTCCCTACCACTAATCCTTGGAATAGGAATAAAAGCATTATCATCTTTATCAATACGGGAATAAATATCCGAAAGCAAATGAATATATTCCTTTGCACCCGCTCCATCGCTGCATACGTGATTGATTTTTAGAGCCAAAGTATCGTATTTACCTGAACGAATAAGTTTTACCATAACCATTGGGTCATTACTCATATCCATTGGACCTTCATTAAATCTTTGAATAGCTTCGTCCGGATCATCAGTCTCCTCAATTTCGCAAAGTTTGATAGCATCAATGTCATCAAACCGTTTCCAATATGGTGGATCGCTGTGAATAAATCTACACCCCAAAATTGGTTGTGCATCAACTGATAATCTTACCGCTCTGACTAGCTTATTAAAGTTTAGCCTGCCATCGAGCTTCATTACTGCTTGAATCTGGGAACTTGCTATATCATACTTAGCAATATAATTATATCTATCATATGCATTGACTGGTATATTTCCATAATTATTAGTTTTCATATCTGCTCTCTCCATGTATATCAAATATTTTTACTGCTTAAGCCTAAATTAAAATTTGTTTACATAATCTTATTTATTTGTCCGTTTCAAACATTGTATAATTCAATCATCTAGCACCGTACTATCTCATAATGTTATATTATGTTACCCTTTAAATAACTGTTACAAATATATGTTTGAGCAAGCTACAAAAGGTTAGTTGCTCCAATAATTATTTTGAATGATACATTTTATGTAATATGTAAATATATGCAGCAGCTGATTCTTTAGTCCCAGCATGCGTCGTAACTAATAAGATTTGTAAAATTTGTTAAAGAGTAAATGAAATTACATATGAGAAAGCGCCCATGCTGGCGTGGTCCAGCTTTGCTGGACACACGGCGCACCAAAAAAAGGCATCAATCGATGCCTTTTACTATTTGTAATACTATTTATTGAATTTAGGAATTTTTAAGTATAACACTCTCCATGCTGTTGGCAACATCCTCACATGCATCACAGCACTTTTCCAGGTAATTGAATATTTTGTCCCAGGAGGATACTTCAATGGGTTCCTTACAATTAACATATAGATTTCTGATTGCCTGTGTAAAAAGCCTGTCTCCCTCTTCCTCAAGGAAGTTGACTTCAACTATGAGCTCATGTAACTTCTTTGATTTGCGGAAATTGTGGAATTCGTCTAAAGCAAGCTTTAACGCATTACAGCATTTTATAATTATGGCGGTCATCTCTTTTGCTTCATCACGAATATAAGTAATATTATACATATACATGTGCATCAAAACATCCTCAATGGCATCAGTTACATTATCAATTGCATCAGCTATCTTCATAATATCTTCACGGTCAATAGGAGTGATGAATTCTTTAACGAGTGCCTTAACCATCGAATGTCGTTCCTCATCCCCAGTGTGTTCGATAATATGCATTTCTTCCATTTTTGTTTTTAAAGTTTCCACTTGGAAGTCATTCATTGTTTCGTTTAACAAACTTGCTGCCTGACACGAATATCCCGCCAGCTTTACAAATGCATTGTAGTAGTTTACATCATTTTTACGAGCCATATTCTTAAATCCTTTCTATGATTATAATATTTTGCTCTTGCTAGAATATTACCATAAATAGTTTTGCCATTAAAAAGCCTATCAAACCGCATCCAGGGAAGGTCAATATCCAGGCTGTTACCATTTCTTTTACAACTCCCCAGTTAACTGAAGACAATCTTTTTGCCGCACCCACCCCCATAATTGACGTTGTCTTTGTATGGGTAGTACTAACTGGCAACCCAAGAGTTGATGCAGTGAAAAGACACGTAACTGCTGCTAGGTCAGCAGAGAAACCCTGATACGTTTCAAGCTTTACCATGTCCATTCCAACAGCCTTAATAATACGATAGCCTCCTATAGATGTTCCCAAAGCCATTATTGCAGAAATAAGAATCAGCAGCCAAAAAGGAATACTAAACTCTGATACGGAAGATTGTCCCTGTGAAAGGAAAATACTTAGCATAAATATTCCCATAAACTTCTGCCCATCCTGTGCGCCATGCATAAAGGCCATGCCCGCGCCTCCCACTATCTGGGCATTTTTAAAAACTCCAAAAGTTCTTCTTCTATCAATCCTTTTAAATAATTTACCAATTGCTTTTACTATGATAGCACCCATTCCAAGTCCCATTATAACTGAAAGGGCTAAGCCATACAGAACCTTTACCCATTCATTGGGGTTTATTCCTCCAATCCCTCCCTGTAGAGCAATTGCGGCCCCCGATATTCCGGCTATCAATGCATGGCTTTCGCTGGTTGGAATTCCAAACCACCAAGCAGCTGTTGCCCATAGAACAATAGCAAAAAGTGCTGCACACAGTGCTACCAGCGCATCCTGTGAATTTCCTCCGAAGTCTACCATTTTATAAATGGTCTGCGCTACTGTCGCATTAAAGACTGTCATTACAGAAACTCCCAAAAAGTTAAAAATTGCCGCCATAAAAATAGCAGCCCTGGGTCCCATGGCACGTGTTGAAACACAAGTTGCAATAGCATTTGGCGCATCTGTCCAGCCATTTACCAGCACAACAGCTAAAGTTAAAATTGTAGTAATTATTAACGCCGGATTAGTTATTAACTGATTTAAGTAATCGATAAGTGTAATTGTCATTGAATACCCAACTTTCCTTTAGAGTCATTTTTTTATCATTAAACGTTTTTATCTTAGCACTTTTTCTAACATAGTACAATTAGCTTTGTCTTATTTTTAAATTTTAACACCATCTTAACCTTCTCTTAACATTTTTATTGTGATTTTCATTAGAAGTTATTTTCTCCTTTTTTCTATTGTTATAATCTTGAACTTAATGTAATATTATATTTAGTCATCCAAATTAATACAATAGATTGATTTTAAACTTAAATGAGGTGGAACAATGGAATTTACATATAGAAATTCATCCCTTTCTCCACAAGAGCGGACCAGTAATTTACTCTCACTAATGACTTTGGAAGAAAAAGTAGGGCAGATGATGCAAATGGCCTATAATACTATGTCAATTGAAGAGGCAGAGAATTGGGTTAGTGAAAAAAATGTAGGTTCCTTTCTTCATGTAATGGGTAAAAATGCCGAGCACCTTCAGGAATTGGCATTATCAACGAGACTTGGAATTCCATTAATTTTTGGAATTGACGCAATACATGGCCATGGACTTATGAATGGAGCAACAATTTTTCCATCTCAGCTTGGCATGTCTTCTAGCTGGAATCCAAAACTAATTGAAGCCGCTGGTAGGGTAACCGCAAGAGAAGTGGCAGCTGATGGTCTTCATTGGACTTTTTCTCCAGTACTATGTATTGGGAGAGATCTGCGTTGGGGTCGTATCAATGAAACCTTTGGAGAGGATTCCTACCTAATAGGTATATTGGCAGCAGCAATTATAAAAGGTTATCAAGGGAAAAAGCTCTCTGATCCAGAAAGCATTTTAGCTTGTGCCAAGCATTATCTTGCCTATGGAGAAAGCACAGGGGCAAAAGATGCCTATGATACTGAAGTGACTTACAGAAAAATTAGAGAAGTATTTCTTCCTCCTTTTAAAAAAGCAGTTGAGGCAGGCTGTGCAACCTTTATGACAGGCTATCAGTCTATCGATGGTACTCCTATGGGAATAAACAAAAAACTTCTACGTGATATATTGAAAGATGAACTTGGATTTAAAGGCTTTGTTGTAACTGACTACAATAATACTGGCAGCCTTGTATCCATGCAAAAGGTTTCTCCTGATATTAGTGATGCTTCAAAAAAGACTTTAGTAGCAGGCAATGATATGATTATGGTAACAAATGACTTTTATGCTGCAACAACTAATCTTGTTAAGTCAGGTGCAGTACCTGAGTTCTTAATAGATGAAGCTGTAAAAAGAATCTTATCCATCAAATTTTCGATGGGGCTATTTGATACAAAAAAAAGTAGCGGCTATGTAAGTAGGGACGTAATTGCCTGTAAGGAGCATCAACAGGTAAATATGGAGCTTACAAGAGAATCTATTGTATTACTGAAGAATAAAAATTTTACACTACCATTAAATTTTAGAAAAGCTATTAAAAAAATTGCAGTTATTGGACCAAACGCTGATAATTTGAACGCGCAATTAGGTGATTGGACATTTTTTACACATCCTGATCCAAATCCTAATGCTATTATTAATTCTGAATATTACACTATGCTTAAGGGTATTTCTGAGTTATCCTTATCTAGAGGAATAGAGGTAGCATACCACACAGGCTGCGATATCCTAAAGGAAGATCAAGAAATTTCTGATGCTGTTTCCACTGCTGCCGACTGCGATGCTATCATAGCAGTTGTTGGTGATTGTGTAGAGTTAAATGGAGAATTCAAGGATAGAGCAAACCTTGATTTATCAGGCTCCCAGCAGAAATTACTTGAAGCTTTGAAAACTCTTGGGAAACCTCTGATTGTTATATTAGTAAATGGTAAACCCTTGACTCTACCTTGGATTGCCGAAAATGCTGATGCTATAGTTGAAACCTGGAATTCAGGCATATTGGGCGGTAAAGCTGTTGCAGAGCTTTTATATGGTGAATTTAATCCTAGCGGAAAGCTTACTATTTCTTTTCCGTACCATATTGGACAAACCCCAATTTACTACAATCAGCTGTCAGGTTGGCACAGTCCTAAATATGTAGACCTTCCTGATAAAGAAGCGCTCTACCCCTTTGGATACGGCCTATCCTATTCAATATATAAGTATTCAAACCTTGTACTGTCTGCTGAAGAATGTAGTAAGCAGGAAAATATTACTGTTAGTGTAGACGTTAAAAATATTGGTAGGTACGACGGTACTGAAATCGTCCAACTTTATATTAACGATAAGGTAAGCTCTGTAATGACACCTGAAAAGGAATTAAAGGGTTTTGAAAGGGTATTTCTGAAAGCAGGGGAAACTAAAACAGTTTCCATAAACCTATCAATATCAGAATTGGCTATAGTAACTCCAGATGAAAAATACGTTGTCGAAGCTGGCGAATTTGAAATTATGGTAGGACCGGATTCTAGAGATAGAAGTTTGCTAAAAAAGGTTTTGTTAGTGAAGTAGCATTTAGTGCCCATTTCCCTATAAATGGATGGTCAACTCTTTTTAGCTTCCTATCTACCCCCAATAGAACTTTTAGAGATAAAGATTTTATGTCCTGATGCTTCCTCAAAAGTTACACCATCTGTTGCCCAAATTATTTTAGACTTGCTTATATGTGCTGCAATATTATATAAATCATTTGAATCTGGGTGAAATGAATATTCTATAACATGTCCATGAGTTGGTTTTCCACTATCTCGACCGATATATATGTAATATCTTCTCTCTGCTGAAAAAGGGAGCCTGCTAATGTCCATGTCATCTTCTACCACTGAGAGATAATACGGGCCAAAAGAATCATACTCTATATCATCTGGTTGCTTCCATGTTTGTACCACTCGGTCTGTTGGATGAATAAATACCATAACTCCACCAATAGTTAACAAACTTCCCATTAGAAAAGCAATAATAATTATCCAAGTCTTAGTTTGAGCTATTCTTCTCATTTTTTCCCTCACAATATTTCATATTAGCTTGCCTTCCATCCTCAGTATCAACATAACACAATAATATCAATAATTTCCCATATAGTCAAACAACGCAAGTCGGCAAGCCAACATTGCTTATGTTAACAGGAATAAACCTATAGATAGATTCACCAATATATTCTAAATAGTTTTGTGATATAAATTTTTTTATATTTGTAACATATAAATTGATTGTGAATAGTATGGTATTAGCCAAGTAATTCGTAGTCGTATAAATACATCAATAATTTTATTTTATTTATTTAGGGGGGGAGTGTATAGTATGGGTGGATTTTTTGGTGGTTCTGATGACAACAATATGATATTTATAATAATAATTCTTATTATTATAGTTTGTTGTTTCTGCGGACGCGATAATCAAAGTTGTTAATCTTCATACCAAGTAAAATAAAACTCAGTGGGAAAAGTCCCTGAGTTTTATTTTTATATTTCTGGAAGTCTGGATTTAAGTTTATTATTGAGTATTTTTCACTTTTGCTTTTAGAATAGGTAGTATAGTAGCTACTAATAGAGCTATTAATATTATAAATGCCATTCCATTAGAAGCAATGAATCCACTTGGACCAGCTCCCTTTATAACGCCTGTAACTTGAAGTATAATACCTATAAGTCCTATTATAGACCCTCCGGCAACAAGTCCAGAGGATAAGCTTATACCATTAGAAACTTTAATATCTTTATCTTTTTCAGATTTACAAGCTTTTTCTATAAATAATCTAACTAATGCACCTATTAAAATTATAGACGTTGTAGATATTGGCAAATAAAAGCCTACAGCCACTGTCATTACAGGAAGCTTTAACAAGAATAAAACAACTCCCATAACAGCACCCACAATGACCACACCCCAAGGCAATTTACCTGACATTATACCAGCTGTTAATGTTGACATTAAATTAGCTTGAGGTAGTGCAAATGGAACAGCATCACCTGTCATTGCCAGTTGGTTGGAAAGTAATAATATAGTACCAACAACTACTGCTGTCCCAACTATACCCGCTATAATAAAGTATTTCTGCATTTCATTTTTACTACCACCTATTATGAAAGTAACTTTTTGTGATTGGGAATAGCCACCAGCCATCGCAATAGCAGTAACTATAAATGTTCCAAATAAAAGTAAAGATCTGTTATTTTCAGGATTTTTCCAGCCCATTGCAACGAATAATAATGTTACAATAACTATAGAAGCTATAGTCATACCCGATACAGGGAGGTTCGAAGTTCCTATAGTACCAGTTAAACGACCAGCAACTATGACAAATAATAAAGATAGGATTAACGATAAGATGGAAGCAGCTATTGCCATTAATATATTACCACCAGAAATCATAAAACCACCTACAAAACCCACTACTATACCACCAATTAATATCAAATTTCCAACAGATGTAGCCTCTCCACCTTTAGAAGTCTTAGCATTAAGAGTTTCTTTTATAGATGTTATTATGGTAGGCATAAGTCTTATAGCCCCGATTAAACCACCTGATAGCATCATACCTGCACCCATATATTTTACATAACTACCAGATATGTGCTTAACCTGCATACTGTTAATAGCAACACTAGGATCATTCCATACCTTTGCACCTTCTTTTCCAAACTCAGCGAAATAACCTATTAAAGGCGTAATACCGAAGTTAGATAATATTGAGCCTGCAAACATAGCTATAGAAACCTCTAACCCAACTATAAATCCTATACCTAATAATAGAGGGTTAACTTCAACTTCAAATTTCCACTTGTAGAAGGTTTCATTTACATAGCTTATAACGTTGTTGACTACATTTAAAAATGAACTAGTTAAAACAGTTATTATACCACCTATTCCGAATCCAATACCCATGAACTTTATTGATTCTCCAGCACCTTCTGATGCAACAAGTGTTTCAGATATGGCCATTGACTCGGGATACGTTAATTTACCGTGTTCTTCAACAATTAAGTAATTGTGAACAAGAGATGCTATCCCTACACCGAATAAAACTCCTCCTACTCCAACAACAAAACCTTCTAGGAAAGTGATTTTAGAACCTATTAAAAGAACTGCTGGTAAAACGAATATAACACCACTAGCAACAGATTCTCCACCGCTTGACATACCTTGAACTAAGTTTTTAGCAAGGATTCCTTTACGCTTAGCAAATATTGCTATAAATGCTGAGCCTATTATAGAACCAGGTATACCAGCAGCAACTGTAAGTCCTGATTTCATACCTGAATAGGCAGTTGATGCCGTGAATAAAGCAGCTAAAACAACACCGATTATTAATACAGCTACATTCCCACCGAATTTAGAACCACTGGAAACATACGGAACATAGTCTTTCCCAGCTACGCTACCATACGCATCTTTAGATAACTTATTACTCATATAATATACCTCTATCTAATTTTTTATTTACTTATTGCTACATAGTTTCTAACATATTATTTTTTAAACTATTATTTATTTTATAACGCCTCAATTCAAATAGAAATTTATCAACTGTAGAAAAATTTTATTTCATTAGCGGCGTTTCTACGAGGCGAGAGAGAGGTGTGAGACATTTTATTGCCTCTTTATATTCTTTAATACCTCCAATAAGTATTCCCACATCCTCTGAACAGAAGAAATACTCATATGCTCATTTGGAGTGTGAACATCATATAGATTTGGTCCAAAAGAAATTGCATCTAGTTGACCAAATTTTTCAGCAAACAGTCCGCACTCAAGGCCAGCGTGTATTGCAGTAATATGAGGTTTCTGACTGTACATTTTTTCATATACATCTTCGAAAATAGTTCTTATTTTTGAATCAGGATTATATGCCCATTCAGGATAATCAGACTCTGTAACAACACTTCCACCATTTAGTTTAGCGGTTACGATAAGTCTATTAGTTAATTCATTCTTTAAACTTCTTACTGAACTTCTGATTGAGCTTATGAATTCTATCGAATCCTTATAAGTCGAAATCACTCCAAGGTTCAAGGAACTTTCTACTAAACCCTTAATATCCATGCTCATGGAAGTAACTCCATTTATCAGTAAGTATAAGTAGTTAACTACATTATTAGTTGATTCTTTTGAAAGCATTTCTTGGGGTATGGTAGGTAAAGTTTCAAATTCCACTCTTAAATCAGGATCTGATGTTCTCAATTCAGTTGTAAACATTTCTTTACATTCACATATTTTTTTCTCAATTAAAGCTTTATCATCAGCTCTTACCAAAATAACAGCATCTGTCTCACGTGGAATAGCATTGTGCTTTGATCCACCGTTTAATGAACTAAGTCTAAAATCTATTTCAGGTAAAATAGACATAAGTATACGACCCATTAATTTATTAGAGTTTCCCCTTTCTTTATCTATCTCCATTCCAGAGTGCCCACCTTTTAGGCCTCTTATTTTCACTATATATGGAACAAGGGTTGCATCTATTTCTTCCCATACTGCAGGAATTGTTGTTTTAGCTGTAAGTCCACCAGCGCAACTAACTAATAGTGTACCCTCTTCTTCAGAATCTATGTTAATAAGTATTCTTCCTTTTATATTTTTAGGTTCCAGTGCCATTGCTCCATCCATACCTGTTTCTTCTGAAGTGGTAACAAGCAATTCTATTGCTGGATGATGATATTCATTAGAAGCCAAAATCGCTAATCCCATTGCAACCGCAATTCCGTTATCCGCCCCCAAAGTTGTGTCAGTTGCATATATCATGTCATCAATTATTCTTAACTTTAGTGGGTCCTTAGTAAAGTCATGCTCAATATCCTTATTTTTTTCACATACCATATCCATATGACCCTGCAAAACAACAGCGGGACTGTTTTCAAAGCCTGGAGTTGCCTTCTTTCTTATAACAACATTTAATGCAGAGTCCTGAACATATTCTAAATGCTGCTCTTCTGCGAAGGATACCAAATAATCGCTGACCTCTTTTTCATTTCCTGACCCTCTCGGAATCTGCGAAAGCTTTTCAAAATATTTAAACACCTCAACTGGTTGTAAGTTTTTAAGTGTTTCTGTCATTATAATTACCCTCATTCCTTATTTTTTAAATAATAATTTGAATATAGGGTGTATTGTTTCCATGTATGGTATAAAATACTCTAGATTTTAAGATTGGTATTTTGGGCATATTGGCTTCCACTTTGTGGGAGTGCACATATATTAACCTCTAAGAGTTACATTTCGCTTTTGGAGTCCGATTTGAATCCAAAAATAAAAAACGCCGAAGACCGCAATTATATATAAAAAACAAAGCAAATATCCAACTAAAACCATCCACTGTTCTTTGTATCATATGCACTTTTCATCCATGATCTTATAAAAAGCTTAGGATAAAAAAGCAAATGAAGCAAATAAAAGCGCAGCTTAAACTCAAGTGAGCCCATATGTACTGGTTTAATGGTAACGTGTGCTCCATCCATCTTTTTAGATGGAAGATGCTTGACCAGTTCCTTATACTGTTCATAGGCGGCTGTTCCCTTGTAGGGGGTAAAAATACCAAAGACCACCCATAACAACTTTTGTTTACGTATAAAATAAATCAGTTCTTTAAAATATTGTCGGGTAGAATCATGGCTTATGACAAATAATCCATTGCACACTATATTATTCTCTCTCAGGATTTCTGTAGCTTCTTTATTTATATTCCGGGTGGTTTCCTTATTATAATCCTCTAAAAGCTTGTCTGTGACAGCTTCCAGTCCAACCATAATATCACGAACACCAGCCTGATACAAAAGAGGCATAAGCTCTTTATTTCTCACAATGCTGTCAGCTCTACCATAAATCATTAGCTTTTTATTAAGTGCTGCATCTATCATTTTGTTACAGAAATCCCTTACACGCTCAGTATTTATAAGGAAGTCATCATCCATTATCCATATATTTTTATGTTGTATTTCCGAGATTTCTTGAAGCAGCTCCTCCAAATTCCTCTCGGCGTATTGTCCGCTGTTCATTCTGGTACAGTAGCAAAAGCTGCAATCATAAGGACAGGAGAATGACCCTCTTACAATTGCATAGCTTCCCTTGCATAAAATAAAATTCCTTTTAAGCCCTTTATAGAACTCACTCCGGTCTGGTTTAACATGGTATCTGCAAATAGCCGGGGATTTTTCACGAAAAACCCACTTTACGGAGCTGTCTTTATAGGCAATTCCATTTGCATTTTGGAGTACTTCCATTTTAAAATTCCCTCGGTAGCATTTTTCAAGAGATTCAAGGCCATTATCATAGCAAACATAATCAACCTCATCTATACAAAAATCATTATAATTCAGCTCTACATGAGGTCCACCCATGAGTATTTTCAAGTACGGAAATTTCCTCTTTAGCCTTTTTGCAGTTTTAAGGCAATAATCCACAGAATTTGCGTTAACATGAAAGCCTATATGCGTAAACGCTTGGCTTTTAATTTTATGAGATAATCTAGTAAAGCAGAATAAGCTCATCATATTGAACTCATCAAAAATTTCATATGGAATATTAACTCCATTTAGCATACCGCCTAAATACTCAAGTCCTAACGGCTCAAGATTTACAAGAATAGATGTATATTTAGGCCGAACAAACAGTACCTTCATAATAACCTCCTATTTACGCATATAGTGTATACACAAATGAAAAAACGTTAAGGGCTTTTTGCTGCACGAAGCCATCAATATATGACCAATGGCATCTTCGCGCTGGCCTTCTTAAAAAATGTTTGGAGGAATTCTGCGCTTTATATATCGGCGGTAATGCAAATTTACAAAAAATGCAAAAATATAAAGGAACGGCTGCTTTCGGGAGTTTGGATGCAATAATGTCCGGCGAATTATGCTGCCAATGCTGAAAACCTTATTGCTTAATTTCCAATATGCTTCTTCCAGCTCCTCAGACTCCATGTTGGCCGGCTTATAAACCGGTTTTGTTCCATCATACTCAGCAATGTCCTCTGTGAGAAGACGGTTGTTCTCCTTAAACTCGTTATAAAGAGGAGTAGAAGGTATAGGGGTCAGTATGTAAAATCGAGGTATTGCTATTCTGGCATTATTGACGAAGTCAGCGGTTTCCTCCAGACTCTTTACCGTATCACTGTCGGTTCCTGCTATCATTTCGCTGGAGACAAGTATTCCAGCTTTATTTATAAGGTCAATCAGTTTTTGATGCTCCTCCACTCTCAGCCAGGGTTTCCCAAGACGGTCAATACCTTCCTGAGTAATGCTTTCCAATCCGAAGCTCAGCATTGATACCCCTGCATCAGCTGCCAGCTTTAACAGTTTTTCATTTTTGGCAATTTGAATAGAACACTGACTGCTCCAGCGCATTTTCAAGGGTTTTATGGCTAAGCAAAGTTCCTCAAAAAAGCCCGGATTTCCGATGATATTGTCATCTATCATATAAAACTCTTTCATTCCCAAATCGCGGATAGCTGAAATATCACGTATTATTTCTGGTATAGGTCGAACCATATACCGTTGATGATATAAGCAGGCAATAGAACAGAAGGAGCAGCTGTGCGGGCAGCCACGTCCTGCCTGAACAGGGAGCATGGAGCCAATAGGCTTTTCCATCAGAAGGTCATAACGTGGAATTGGAAGATTATCAAGGTTGTCAACCGGATTTCGGTATATTGGCTTTAACTCGCCATTTTCAAAATCCTTCAACACCTGTGGGAAGGAAATTTCTCCATCTCCAATAGTTATACTATCCACATATTGCGAGGCATACTCATGTGCCAATGACACCATGTATCCTCCCATGATTACGGTTTTGCCTCGTTTTTTAAATTCTCGGGCAATTTCCAGCCCATGAAGTGCAGCATACCCCATACTGCCAATTCCGATAATATCAGCATCTGTATTATAGTCAATTTCCTCTATTACCTCACATTGTATGCGCACCTTCCAGTGCTTTGGCGCAAGCGCCGCAAGCGACGGATGGGATAGACTCGGCAAATAAAGGCGATTCTGTCTGCATATTTCACCGCTTCTGGTTATTTGTGTAGGTTGAATCAATAAAATTTCAGGCATGCCCGGCCTCCTTCATTTTCTGCTTGTATTGTCTGTAAACCATTATGCTCCCATAAAGCATTTTGAGCAGCATGCTCAATGGATATGTTTTTATATACTCAAAAATAATTTTTGGCTGAAATAAAATGGAGCGGTATAGCTTAATTATTTCACCATAATACTCTCTTTCAGAAAGCTTTTTGGGCTTTACAGTTATATGCGCCAGATCCCATTTATGGTAATCATCTCGCGATACTAAAACTTGGTCGCAGGGTGTTGTAATATCCGTTCCCGGCAGTGGAGTAAACGGCTGGAGATTCACATAGCCTATGCCCATTTCCTTAAGCCTGGCTCCACATTCTCTGAACTCTGACTTTCCCCAATCAGGAGAGAGAATCACGGTTGCAAAGCAGTCTACTTTATTTTCTTTGAGTACCCTCATGGCTTCCTCATTGATTTTAAGCGTTGTGTTTTTGGAATAAGCCTTTAACTCATGTTCAAATACCGATTCTAATCCTACTATAACAGTTTTCAGCCCAACCTCACCGAATTTTTTTATTAAATCAGGGTTGTTTGCGATAAAATCCGCCCTTCCATACACCAGAAACGACTTCTTTATCTTTCTTTCCTGAATTTCCTTGATGAATTCTGTTAACCTGTTTCTGTTAAAGAGAAAATCATCATCTACAATATAAATATGCTCCTCGGAAATAGTCTCTATTTCCGTCATCACTGCTTTCAAATCTCTTTCAACGTATTTACCTCCGGTTATCTTCCTACAAAAACAGAAATTACAAGAGTAGGGACATCCAAATGCTGTTTTTAAAAGCGCTACAGGGTGATGAAATATGTAGAAATATTTTTTTCTGAACTTTTGTGTAAGGTCGCGCCTTGGAATAACCGGGTAAGTGGCAGGATCAGTAGCCGAAATAGGCAGCACAGTTGTTTCATTTTTTAGAAGCACTCCCTCCGGCTTTGGGCCTTCTCCTTTAATATAAGTAATAAGATTTTTAAAGCTGGAAATTGTATCTCTTACTACCCGAAAATCAATATATTGGCTGTTCAGATCCTCAGGACAAACTTCGCAGTGAACGCCTCCGCATATTGTAATAACATTGGGCTTTAATGCTTTAGCGAGCCTGCAGTACTCTATCATTTCAGGAATATTTGTTATATAGCCGGTCACACAAAAAACATCCGGTTTCTCTTCTCGGATAAAATATTCTATAGAGGGCTTCTCCATAATCATGTCTACAATTGCTGGAGTACAATTCTCAGGTAAAACAGCCGCAAGTACTTCTAGCTCAAGCGGTTCAACCTTCATAACATATTGAAGCCCAATAGTTTCTTCATGCGGTCGGGGCCTAACAAGCAAAACTTTCAGCTTTCCGCCATCTTTGTCAGTATGTATCATAGCTATGCCCATGCCCAGCATTTCGCACAAATCATAATGATAGAAAATTGCATGGGCTCGGTCCCTCCTTTACTTATTTTTACAATTTCTTTCAACCTTGTGTGCCCTCCTTGAAAACATGATTCTGAGTTAATTTGCACCTGTATTCAAGCATCCCCTTAGCCAGCTTTAATGCACTGTTAAATAAGGGTGATGAATGCTGGGCAACCATATACTTTTTGGCAATGAATCCACCAGTTCTAAGCTTTGGCACTTCAGCAGTCTGTCCAAGTTCAACCCGCTTTACCTTATTTCTTATCCCCAGTTCTATTATGTCATACAACATATTAAAGTAGGTTTCATAATGGTTATTTAAATTATACTCTATACCACCAAGAAAAAAGTATAAGGTTTCCTCATATTGAACTGTTATGTGCCAGCCCAACAGTTTCTCCCCAAAATAAAAACGGGTCAATTTAAATATTGCTGGTAAGTTTGCGAAAAAAGCCTGTGACAGTGTTTCAAGCTTTCCTGAACTTCTTTTCAGCACCTCCAAATAGAGCCTGTATTCGCTTTCTCCAAATGCTGAGCAATCCGAGCTTATGGCATTGACATTTATAAAGCTAGTCCGAGACTTTTTATATCTGCGCCTGTATTCGTAACGCATGGCCAATTCATACTCCTTAATTGAAGAGAAAGGAGTATTCACGATGATTGTTGGTAAGGTAAGGCCTGCTGCCACTTTAAACTCCGGAAGCTCATCGAGATTCAAAAAAAGCTTCAGGCCCCTTTCCTGCTCAAAAATAGCAGGAAGTAAATCTATTCCGTTTGTGCCCAGAAGCCCTGACGCCGATACAGAACAGGGCATTCCACATATTCTCATCTTTATTGGGCTTTTTATTTTTAAATAAGTAAATATGTCCAGTGCCAATGTGTAAACCACTGCTCCTGCCACTATGTGACCTTTCTCTTTTAAAATATAATAGCACTGATTGCATGGATTATAGGCTTCGGTATGAATCAGAAATTCCTTTCTCTGAAAGTATTCACCTGCAATTTGATCCCACTCATCAGGAAGCTCTTTGGCACTTTTAATTACTTCTATCATAAGAATTCCTTTCACTGTAATTGACATTCAAACACAGCATATTCCCTATATGGCTCTAATACCTTTCCTTGGGTGCGTAAGGCATAACGCAGCGAAACAGCTATACTGGAGGCGTTATCTTCAAAGATAAATCCACCTTCAAGTGTTTTATAGGGGGTTTTTTCTATTATTTCAGCCAGCTTCCTAATCATTTCATCTACTACCCTGGTATTGCGGTATTGTGGGTGAACTCCAAATTCGGTAAATCTGAAGGTGTCTATTGGATTAAAAAGCCTGAAGCGGAGCCATTCCAGAGCTCCGATATGCCCTCCTCCTTTAACAAGCTGATTATAATCAGGGTACCAAAGCAAAAAACCTACTGGCTTTCCATCCACTTCGGCAATCAGAAGGTTTTCCTCATCCAGCAGGGGACTAAAGGGTTTAAAGAGTTCATAATCCTCTGCTTCCGCTCGATCAGACCAGTAGGTATGTTCTTGGAAGCTGGCATTATTCAAATAAGTGTATATGGCAACTTCCTCCTTCAAGCGCTTTTTACGCATAGTCCTAACCTTGATTCTATCTGACCCCTGTCGTTTTTTTCTATTGGTGAAATACTCAAAGAATGGCTCAGTAGGATAACGGAAGGAGAACATTTTTTTACATTCAAAGGCCTTGAAATAATCAATATAATAGTCCATTGAGTAGGGTAAGCCGAATACAGGCACTTCATCAAAGCGTGAGTATAAGAACCCCGCACCGTAATTCAAGTGTGCATTTAAGCCAACTATAAGCTTATTACAGTTGGGAAAACGCCTTTTACATTCAATAGTTATTTCTTCAGCCAGATTTGGAAGGCCTGGCAAAGCTTCAAAAAAACCTATTTGAACAACAAAGGGCTTATGATGATCCACTATCATGCAAAAGCGCCCCAAAACAGTTTGATTTGTGTCATCCATGACCAATACAGGCTCAATTGTCGCATGTTGAAAGAAAACAGACTTCTTTTCGACCAGCATTGACACCACATCGTGCTCGGTATCTCTGTAATACAAATTGTCTTTATAAAGTGTACAGCTAAATGAATAAAACATTTTAAGCTGCGAAGGACTCTGAACGTTTATAAATTTCATATATATATTTCCTCCGGCTTTTGGAAACCCAGAAATTCTGTATAGGATGAAGCACAATAGGAGCCGGCATGTCCAAATACAGCTATATCTCCCGGACTGACCTTCCCTGTGTGAATATCCTGCGCAAGAAAATCACGAGAGTAAGTGGAGCAGCCGTGTATGGAGCTCACAATCTCTTCATTTTCCTTTTGCTTGCCGGATGAATCTAAAATAGTTACAGGATGAAAAGCAGTGTCCGGATAAAACAGCGGACGTGGAAACTGCGAGACAGAAGCATTAACTCCTATCAGTTGATTATTTTCCCGCCACTTTACATCAACCACTCTGCATGCAAAATACCCAGCTTTTCCACCTAGTATTCTACCAGGCTCCAGCACCATAGTAAGTGGCCTCCCAATTTGAGTATTGATTTCCTCCATATATATGCTAACCTTTTCCCCATAGGCATTTAAATCAAAATCAGCTGAGAGATCTAAATCCTCAATTCCAAAGCCACCACCTAAGTCCAAGTATTCAAGCTGAGGATACCACTTTACAAAATCACCTAACTTACTATAACAATCCATAAAATAATCGATTTCCATAATGTCGGTTCCGACATATATATGAAGACCCTTAACGTTGGGGTTTCCTTTAAGTGTTCTCATTTCATCTATGGAAAGCCCTAATCGGCTTGCTTTACCTAAAAAATAGCCAGCACGGGTTTTTCTCGGCTCAATCAAATTTCCAATATTACAGCGGATTCCGTAACCACTGCCTCCTGATACCTTACCCCAGAGCTCTATCTGCTCCAATGAATCTAAATTTACAGTTGCTCCACAATCCAATGCTACTTTCATTGCTTCTTCATTCATAGCTGAAGCGGTAAATATTATTTCATGGCCAGAATAGCCTATTTGTTGTACCTTCTTTAAATGAGGTAGTGAATTTACAAATACATTAATTCCTTCTGAACGAATAATGCTAAGAAATTCCGGATGTATGTTTGCCATGGTTGCAAAATGAATTTTCTTACAGCTGTATGGAAGCTGGAGAAAGGAGTGGCAATTGGACTGAATTTTCATCTTATCGTACAAATAAACAGGTGCTTCACTTTTGACGAAATGATCATGAATAGCAACTTTTACAGGGTCGAAAACTGATAAGTTTTGCATGCTTCTGCTCCTTAAAGAAATTTATAGTATATTTTTACATATTTAAGCATATGTTGTCAAAACAAGTCTAACATAACGTGATAAGCATTTCAATAAACTTGATTATTATATAAAAATAAGCCATATATTTATGTACTGTTTCTGTACTGAAATATATGGCTTATTTATTTTTTTGTTATTGGTGTCATGACCTATACCATAACAGGATGTTTTCTTCTTTTTAATCTTTTGGAATTTTATGCTGACCGACGAATTCAAAGAAGCGCTGTTTTCCTGGAACGGATACAGAAAGGCTGCTCCTTCACAGGAAAAGTAAATAATTAGTTTCGTAGCCCTAAGCCTTTTTGTTACTTCAGTTCGTTTCATTTATTTAATCATTAAAAGTAAGAACTATCTTTGAATACTCTCCCGAATCAATTACATTATCATTATCAAAGTCAACAAATATTACAAGATATATTTCTTTTAGAGGAAAATCTTCAAACGAATACTCTATTAATTCATAATTGCTTGTATCACGAATTTCCATGCCTTGTATTTGCCATTCACCATCTACTATATTGTTTTTATTCTTTGAAAGCATTTTTACCCTGCTTTCATTAAGATCATCACTATAATAAAGATAATGATTGGCTTCATTATCAATAACCATAGTTTCATATTGTCCACTAGCGGCCATACCTGTCCCTGGAGAAAGGTATAAAACATTATCCACCTTAATTCCACTTTTAGTTAGATTATAATCTTCTCGATTATCTAATGCTGATATTTGTGCGCCACCATCTAATGGCATGTTAACTCTTAATGAAAATTTATTTCTATCTAAATGGATTTCTTGATCTTGCTTATTCACTTTAATTTCTTTACCATTTTGAACTATTCGTAAATTTATTGATGGAGCAACTACTTTTTCTGTAACAGTAACTTTACAAGTATATTTTTTCTTATTAACAGTTGCTGAAATGTTAGTAGTACCCTTTTTCTTTGCAGTAATAGTTCCTTTATTTGAAACTGTTGCAACTGCTTTATTGCTTGAATCCCATTTCACTTTACCAGATACACCATTTAGCTTTAAAGTATAAGAATCTCCTACATACAATGATTTTGATGCTTCTAACCCTACCGGTTTACTTATATCATTATAATAAACAACTTCTTCTTCAGCAGGTTGAACAGATACTAACCATGACTTAGTCTCTTTCCCATACTTTGCTGATATGTATACGCTTCCCACACCTTTACCAGTAACAAGTCCCTTTTTTGTTACAGTTGCAACCTTAGTATTTCCACTGGTCCAGGTTACAGTTTTATTGGTTTTAACAGATAACTGTAGTGTCCAACCTATGCAGATTTCTTTCACTTCTGTTGTAGCTTCAACCCTTGATGGTATTATCATTATTATAAGGATAAAAACTATAATAATTGAACCAATTTTTTTTACCATTTTCATTCATCGCCTCCTATATAATACTTAACCATTATGTAATATGCTATATATAATGTCAATATATAGGATTCCTACTAGCAGTTTTTTAATTTTCATAACACAAAAAATTATCCAAAAATCAATTTAAAATTACAAATAATCTTTAGGAGTACCCCAGTTCTCAATCCTATTATAATAGGGGTTTGTTGAATCAAAGTGTATAAATATCGGCGAATTATCCAACTCGGAATGAACTGAAAAGAATCTTCGGTCTCCGTATCTTATAGCTTCCAAAGCTAAGGGCAATTCACGCCTGAAAACAGCGTTACGCACTGCAGATACTGCTGGACCGAACTGACCATCTACATACACATATACATATAGAAACGGTAATCCATTATTAGTTCTCCAATCTGCAATAACCTCATCTCTCATGGCATTGATCTTGTCATAGGCAAACTGTAGACCTATTGTAAGAAAAAGGTCTGCAGTTATATCTGAGTGCGTTAATGTATACTTCCGTCCTATTATAGGTTCAGTCAATGAAACTCCAGGTCTGAATTTAACATATAATTTATCTGGATTCAGTTTCTTCATATTTTCCACCTGCCTTTTTATCAATACGGCTTTAATGCTACGGGAACATTTTGTGATTAATTATATTTTCTATCTCATCAACAATTTTAAAATATTGTTCTTGAAGAGTGGCTGACAGACCAAAGTAATAGTTAATCTCATAGGGTTCAATGCCAATAAACAGTCCTTCAATGCTTTTAAATGTCTTTTTAATTTCATCTAGCAAATGAGACTCATGGATAGATATTGAATATATGGAATTATTAAGAGCTTGCTCAAGCGAAATGGTACTTATAGCTCCGGGTTCTTTATCAAAATAAGCTGCGTCCACAATTATTGCATATGATGCCTTTTCGATATGCTTCAGACAGTAGTAAATATCGGTTTCTCCAACGACATACTGGATACAGGGATTTTTATTCCTCTCAATTAATGTTTCCACCATATATACACCAATCCCGTCATCCATCATTAACCGGTTTCCGATTCCAAGAACAAGAACCTGGATCATGGCATCACCTGTATGGTTTTAACTATATCACCCTGTGAATACACATGTGTTGCGCAGGAAACGCAAGGGTCGAAGGAACGAACGATTCTCCCCAACTCAACCGGGTCGTCAAGGTTCTCTATTGTTGTCCCCGCTAATGCTTGTTCCGCAGTACCTCTCAAATTGTTATTTCCACGAGTGGAAAGGTTCCATGCAGAAGGAGTAATTATCTGATAAAAGGAAAGTTTTTCATTATCAATTTTAAGCCAATGTCCAAGTGCTCCCCTTGTTGTATCGACCAGTCCGGCTCCTTCAGAAACAGTTGGAATGGTATATTCTTTCTGCACAGATACTCCTGGAATTAAATTTTCCAAAAGTATACCTAAAACTTCTGTGATTTTCCTCGCTTCCAGAACCCTCGCAATAGTTCTATCCATAGTGGATATTCCATTTCTATATTCACCGCTTAACCATTGTCTTGCAAGAGGTCCTACTTCATATGGCATCCCGTTATACCGAGGAGCCTTTGTCCATGAATACCCTTGTCTTTTGCTCATATCGGCTTCAGGTACTGTATCCATAGGTTTATATTCATTCATTTTATCTTGGTACCATGAATAATCAATTTCCTCGGTTATTTCTCCCGGATTAAACACGCTCACCTTTCCTTGAGAGTAGGTCAGCGGATTCACATAAAGAGTCCCCAAGTCCCTATATTCGTTAAAACAGCCATAACTCAGAAGATTTCCATAGCCGCCACCAATTTTATAGTAATCACTATAATACTGGGCAATGGTGTATACATCCGGTATCATTCTGCTTATGATAAATTGCCGTATGTTATGTAATATAGATTTAATCTTAATAATCCTGTCAGTAGTGGCCTGAGTAGTAATTCCGCCCACAAAAACCCCATGGTTATGTGGTGCCTTTCCCCCTAGCACTGCCAGCATTTCATGAGCACTCCTGCTGATATCCAAGGACTCGAAATAGTGAGCAGCTATCTCATCATTTTTGTCTTTAGGCAGTCTGAAATCATTGTGATCAGTCACGTATAGTGGGTACTTATCGGGCAGTTTTATAAAATCAGGGGTGGTATACTGATAAAAATGCCTGATATGATTTTGCAAAAACTCACACCCATGAAGGATATCTCGCAGATACCTGCCTTGTTCGGATGGCATAATACCCATAGCAGCTTCAAGCGCAAGGGTAGATGCTATGGAATGAGCCGTGGAGCATATGCCACAGATTCTCTGAGTAAAATATACTGCATCAAAAGGAGTTCTTCCCGCAAGCATCTTCTCAAACCCTCTGAAAAGCAATCCCTCCGTTTTAACATCCACTACGATATTGTTTTCAATTACTGCATCCATCTCCATGAATCCACTGATTCTTGTAACTGGGTTTATAACAATTCTCTTGCTCATTCCTTTACCTCTCTAGTAGTATTATAGGTAATGAACGGTTCCATCTGATCCGGAAATCCGAACTGAGCGCAGCCAATGCATGGTGTATCGTCTTCGATTGGCCAGTTTACGTATTGGTTCCACTTTCTTATAGGGCAGTCTATACGGGTAACAGGCCCCCTGCAACCCAATTTGAACATGCAAGTACTTTCTCCCAGTTTTTTTGCAAAGATTCCTTTATTAAAGAATGACCTTCTAGGACAACGGTCATGGATCAATGTACTATAAAATAATAACGGCCTATCCCTGCTATCAAGCTCTGGCTCACCATATAAAAGTATATGTGCCAGTGTCCCTAGAAACCAGTCAGGATGGCAAGGGCATCCAGGAAGCTTTATAACCTTTTTGTTAAGTACACTTTGGACACTTACACATTCAGCTGGATTTGGTTTTGCTGCAGAAACACCTCCATGAGTGGCACAGGCGCCAAGTGCTATAACATGTGAAGCCTTTTCCCCTAGTAGCTTGATTGCTTTAAGCGCAGTAACCGGCTCACCCCTCCAACGACCAATCACATTATATAAGCCGTTGTTTTTGGCTGCCACCGCTCCCTCAACAGCAAGGATAAAGTCTTTATCAGTAATACTCATCAATTTTTCCATAGCGGCATCACCCTCAGCCGCCATCAAGCTGTTATTATAGATAAAATCTGTCATCTGCGAGATTAAATATTTGAAATCAGGATTCGCTCCATCCAAAAGAGAAATGATATTGCCTGAACAACCTGTTAATTCAAGCCAAACCAGATTCTTCTTAACCAGTGCACCTCTCCTGATTTCATCCTTAACTTTACTAAATAAATCCGATGCTGTCTGAAGCCGGGCTGCATATTCCGGACAAGTTTGTGTTGTATTCATCATATTAACTTCCCAACTACTTTTAATTTGCTTAATAATGTCTGACCTCCATGGCATGAGGCAAATTCACTTGTTAAGTCTTTTCCTGCTATAAGACCAAAGTGTGACGCAGCCGCCCAGGCGGCATTATTTGTGACATCATACACTGTTCCGTTTACTGCCACATATGCAGGATTTCCATCTCTCCCGTTAAATTTCGCCAGTTCGTCAAGCGTAAGGTCTCTTTGATTCTGCTGATTCTGCTGTGGCAATGCTATAGGGCTTACCTGCACTTGGTTCATCTGACAGCATATCATGTTACTTAGAAAATCAATCTCATTCATTTTTGCCTTGAGTTGATACATAAGCATATTTCTGGTGTATACACAGGGTGCTGCATATATTAAATTGATATAGTTCTCCGCTTCTGCCACTATTGTTTTTATTCTCTGACACATAGCGTTATCATAGCAATTCATAAAACCCACTCCTACAAATCTATTAATTAAATTGAATAAATATTCCATAAAATTAAAAAAGAACAGCTAAACATAATATAAACTATGCTGTTCTTATTGTTTCAGTTACTGAATTTAATCATCTTGAGTTTTGAAGGACAGAGGTCTTTACCAGAGAATTTCGGTTAGTCATATAACATTGATATGTGTTTAGATGTGGTAAATAGTTAGTGCTTATCACTTAATTATGCACAAATAAAACCGCCTTATTGGGCGGTCAATTTATTTTACCTCTAATAATTTTACTTCATGTACATTCAAAGTTTCCTTTATGTCTTTAATATCTTTCTTTATTTCATTAGTATTTTCAATCCTAAGAACATGTCCCTCTATAGAGTCTAATCTTTTTTCAAAAACAGAGATTTTATGATGAGTTTATGGCACTATAATTAAAAGTAATATTTAAGAATAGATTTTATAAAAAGAGCTCCTGCATTTCATAGCCTGCTTTACTGAAGCTTTTTGCACACTCATTGTCAACCTCTTGAAACCTTCGCACTACATAGTCTATATGCTGGTTCATTCTGGAGAGCTTGTCTATCCCTTTGCTTATAGCATTTTTTATAGCTGCTAAATCGTTTCCATCCCCTCTTAATACATTTTCTGGAACCTACAAGCTCTCTATTACTCTTGATATATTTTCCCTTTGATTTTTTGCTTCCTCTATACCATGGTTTATTTTGCTCTTGGTTTTGCTCATTCCATCAAAGGATATGTAAATATGGTTGTCACTTCCATGACCCTTAATATTTACTTGCTTTTTGCTTTTACCCAATGAGCATACAGTACTTTATCTACCTTTTCTCTCAGTATGGTTGTTTCTTTTACGAGGGTTCCACCAGACGCCTTTGTATACCAGCCTGCAAAAGTATATCCAGCCCGCACTGGTGAAAGGAGTTCTCCATAGGTCCCGCCGTATATTACTTGCTTTGCTTCTGGAGCATTTTTACCGCCATTTGCATTAAAAACAATCCGGTAAGTAGTATATGCCCCAACCAGTAGGCTGTCACCGCTTAAGGTTATCTGTATGTCCTCCCAGTTCGTGGTATCCTTTGAAACGCCTATTCTTTCAAAGCCATCTCTTGAAACCCTCGGTGAGATTGAAGCCAGCTTATCACCATTCTTCAGATTTAACGGCTTAGCGCTATATGCATCCTTCAGACTTTCGTTATCTGTTACGATAAGCTTAAGTCCATAATACATCACCAAATCACCATCGAACGTTACCTTTGATAATTGCTTTGCTTTGCCCATATATATAAAGAGCATGACCCCATCAATCTTGTTAAAAGTAGCTTCCGAGGAAGATGTCAATGCAATTCGCCCTTCATAGGATGAGAGGGTTGTAATATTGCTGATCCTTCCATCCATTCTTAACAAGGCTACTTCATATTCGTAGCTGCTACTATCTAGATGATTATTCTTATCCACGTTTACTTTGATACCGACACCAATGGTCAGATGGGTTATATTCCTAAGCTCTCCCGTTACCTTAACAAATTCTTTAATGTGAATATTACTATTTCCCTTACTACCTCCTCCATCCAGTTTTCCGTTGATCTTACAGTTATTTAA
The DNA here is from genome assembly GCA_023441625.1 of Bacillota bacterium. GTDB lineage: Bacteria > Bacillota > Clostridia > Acetivibrionales > DSM-1351 > Ruminiclostridium. The sequence continues at coordinate 3,888 of JAEZOA010000155.1, read as the reverse complement.
GGTGACTTTATTGCCGTTACCGATTAAATATATAATGCCATTTTCTTTCTGACTACTAATTTCGAGCGTTTGAAACATTAACTGTGTATTAGCTGTAATCTTACCACCTACTGACAATTTTGAATAATCAAAGCTATGCTCCTCATCTTTCCATTCTAATTCTCTGCCACATATCATAATCTCCTTCGCATAGGATGATAAGGTTATATTATCTACTTTCACGTTATTCATTAATTTAACCCGATAATAAGCGTTTTTATCCTTCAACTTATCCATGATTTTCTTAACTTCTTCAAAGGTACTATATACTCCTAGGTTTTGCGCATTCGTTCTAGCATTGTAATTATCTTTTGTTTTATAGCTGTATATCTGAAGACTCGGTTTAGCTTCCTCTTCAACCTCTATAACACAACTTGCCATAACACCACTGCCATCTACAGCTTCTGCAGTTATCGTAGCGGTACCGCCTCTCTTAACTTCCAACTTTCCTTCGGAATCTACCATAACAACACTGCGGTTGGTAGTAAACCAACCAATCCTAGGATTTGTTGCAGTCTTTTCATTTGATACCTTTGCGGTAAGCTGATAGGAATCCCCTACTTTTAAATGGAGTGAGGTCTTGCTAATCGTTATATTCTTAACTTCCTCCGTGATTGGAAGCTTACTCATATAGCGCTGTAGGATATGAAGCCTTGCTTTATTGAGGGGATAACCTTCCTGAAGTACGGTATTCTTATAACCGCTATACAAGAATCCAAAGTTACCTGTCATAGCAAATACCTGCCAGCCGATTTTATTTTTTTGCATATAACTCAATAAGGTGTCATAGGCTTTTAAGGCATATTCTTCTTCGGTATTGGCAATGATACCGAACTCGCCGCAGAGGAAGTCGACTTTATCCTTTCCTTCTGTCCTTAGCTTCAGGTAATCGTCAAACAGATAATGATACCAGGCATCCTGAATACCTTTTGTCTGGTCATTGCCGATATAAGAGTCAGATCCGTAGGTACCATCCTCATAGATTATTAATCTGTGTCCTCTGCTATCTCCATGTTCTGAACCAAAAGGAAGCGCTGTGATATAGAAGTCCGTTACTGTACCGTTAGGTTTTGCTATCACTAAATCCTTAATAGACAAACTTACAAATCCACCATCTACTGGATTTGCATAAATATTAAAACTATTCGCATTTTCAGTCGTTGTTAACGTAATTTTCTCCAACTGACTTTTTTTAATTACTTCACTGGTAATGACCTTACTGCTCAATCCATCCATATCAACAGCCAGCTTAATCTCATTTCCATCTGAGTTGATACCCTTGAGGTCAATCGTTATCCTCGTTCCTGCTGGGAAATCACCTTCAATGATATAAGGAATATATTTAGGATCTGTCTTGCTATAGACCAGATGATCAACTATTGGTATTGGCCATTTCCCTGTATATTCAAAAGGTGGCTTCCCGGCATAAGTGTTGCAAGTTAATTCCGAAGGATCATAGATATGGACGGATTGAGCTATTTTATCGTCCCTTAAGCCCTGAAACGGAACTCTGTGCACATATGAATCAGCGATAATCAATCGATTCCTGTCAACACTTCTGATTCCCTCTGTTAATCTCGTAAGAAATCCATTCCAAAATTCTTCGTCACCGATCCAAATGCCATCCCCGTCATCATCAACAGGATATGGTTCGTTTAGCAGATTAAAGCTTAAGATATTATTAGGTATATTATTATACCGTTTAGCAAACATCTTCCAGTAGCGCAAAGATAGCTCCTGCTCGTATGTATCGATTGCAATATCTCTGTTTTTCAAGCCATTGGTGGAACATCCCCACCCTGGTAGTACCTGCATATCAAGCATGATGTGGACGTTATATTTTGCTCCCCATTTGATAAGGTCATCGATGTTCTCCAACTGCTTAAGTATAATCATTTCTTCGTCATAATAAGAAGAAAGCATTCGATATCCAAGCATCACACGCACACAGTTGAAGCCAAGCTCTGACAAATACCGGATTTGATTTTCTGAATATACATGGATGGTTTCTCCATTTAATTCACTTGCATCATTCACCAAATCCTTACCAGTGAGGTTTACCCCCGTCCAATATGGCAAGTTGTCATATGTGGCATTAGGAAGCTTGGAATCCTTAATATATGACTGCAGTTCCTTCGATACTGTCAGCTCAGGAACACCCTCAAGCGACAGCATTTTAGGTACATCTGTATTGTACAAACGATAGACTGCCTTAATACCTTCGTCTGTTGTCATCGGTTTCCTGGGTTCAAAATATACCTTTGTATCATCATGACTTTCTGCAGTCATAATACGATTTCCATTGTTATCTACGGTTCCGCATACAAAATAGGCAGCAAAGCTGTTTGTATCTTCCCAGCGATACCCCCCATAATTAACGTAATCCTGCTCATAATTGTCCCTGTCAAATCCTATCATTCGGGCAATTTGCCAGATAAGCTCTGCCGCATCTTCCCTGTTAATTAAATCACTACCTGCGTTCTTCCGGAATACACAATAGTCCTTCAGCATATTAGTTAATCCTGGTAGATACAAGTCATTCGTTACGTTATCCTCATGCCCCTGTAATACCATATCCTTTACGGTACAACCATAAACTGTATGAAGAGTTGTCTTACTTAAATCCAATTGTCCCTTGTTACCATAGGCACCTGAATTATCAAATACCTTAATCAGTATATCTGTATCCTTAAGAATATCTTCTATTTTTGCATCCAATCTCTTCTCTAAAAACCTGTCCAGCATGTAGCACAGATCCTTTTTCGTCAGCTCCGATTCTGTCCTCCCTGCAATTTCTTCAGTAATAATACCGGCCTTTAATGCGGCAGATATTTCGTACTGTTCTTGACTCACATACTCTGTTACTGCATATACTACGCTCCCTTTTGGTAACAAATTTAAAGAACCAGAATTCAATAGTCCAGTGCATAGTGTAATAGCAAGAAAAACAGCCATGCATCTATAACATAATTTTTTAATATTTATCCTACATTTATTTTGCAACATTAAGATTTATCTCCTTTCTAAAATCCTCATGTAAATAATTTATCTAATAAATTGTATACCTTTTTCAATATCATTACAATATTATTAATATCTGGTTCATCTTCGACGAGTAAATAATATTTTATAGATTTTCTTAAAACAGGACTCATGAAGTTGCTGTAAATAATTTGTAAAAGGCATTCGTCCTTAACGAGTGTCTGAATACAGAAAAATAAAATTGTTACAGTTCAACTGTAACGCATAAACAATAAAGAACCCATACTTTGTATCAAAGTATGGGTTCTTATGTGGTGGAGGCGAGGGGACATATCCTTCCATTGTCTCCAATGGTACTGACTATATCTTGAACTCATTATTCAATGAGTCCCCTGGCGTATTATGAAAGCAAATATTTGAGGAATATCCTCAGAAAACTTCCATCCTAGTACGGCCTCTTCGGTCGCCTATGAGTCGATACGAGGCTGTTGGGTTTCCCCACATACCTCTCGGTATTGCCGCCGTCATTACACGCTGCGGTTTCACCGATAAAGCCAGGTTTTCACTTGCAGGTCACCCTACAAGGCGATTCTTTTTTACTTGAGTCGAACCCCTGTCCGAAACCATATCCTCAAGAACTTCTACGGGTGTAGCCTATGCTTTGTGCAAGATTACGTATCCTTTGCAGGACGATAACCTTACGTTTCCCTAGGTTGAGCCCCCACAGGCCGGGTATCAACTTCGGTAGCCTTTAAAGTCCGATTCAGCTCAAGGCTACGGCTGAATTAGTGCTAGCATTTGACCTTCCTATGCAAAAGGACTGACTTAATGACGCCAGCTACCCTAGGTGCAGCTAACCTAGGACTG
>JAEZOA010000016.1 GCA_023441625.1 Bacillota bacterium | reverse complement strand
AAGCGAAATTATCGTTTTTAGCGTTTAATTTTAGTTTCTCGTTTTTTAAGAGGCCAACGAGAATCCTCTACCCGCTTATCAAGTCTCAACAATCCCGTCGAAACCATTACGCCCCCATGTATAAATATATTAAGACAATATTACTCAGCAAAACAGCTTTTGTAATTATTGCATTAAACTAAGGGTTTAAGCTTTTTTATTAAATATTCAATTGTCAAAATGCAGTATCATGATAACATCCTTGATAAAAAACATCAAGTTCTATTTTCTGTAAACTAATCAATTGTTTCCCTAATGCATTATAAACTAAGATAACTCAGTATTTCTGCTGCTCCTTTAGCTTGCGGTCAATTTCTCTTTTAGCGTCACGTGCAGCCACATCATCCCTCTTGTCATATAGCTTTTTGCCTCGTGCTACACCTAGCTCAATTTTCACCATACCTCGTTTAAGATATGCCTGAATAGGAACTAAAGTGAGCCCCTTTTGCTGAGTAAGTCCAATCAGTCTATTTATCTCTGATTTATGCAGCAAAAGCTTTCTGTCTCGTAAAGGATCCTTATTAAATATGTTGCCCTGCTCATATGGGCTTATATGCATCCCACTTAGTATTACTTCTCCACCTACTATAGAAGCATAGCTTTCCTTTAAATTTAGCTTGCCTTGTCTTATAGACTTAACCTCTGTTCCAGACAACACAATACCAGCTTCAAATGTTTCCTCAATGAAGTAATCATGGCGAGCTTTTTTATTTTGTGCAACAACTTTATATGCTTCCTTTACCATCTCTAACCGCCTACTGCAAATAATATTTAAGATAAACACTCTTAGTTCTTCCACTATAAATCGTAGAAATTGGATAAAAATAACCCTCCAAACAAAGGGCTTCTCAAAAAGTATTTATCTGACATTTCTAATTATAGCATTGCTCTGCTTTAAGGTCAAGTTCCATAAAGCCATAAATGAAGTAAGTTCTGGGTGTTTTAATTGATTTAAAGACTTTATAATTAACAACCTTGCTCCGCTTTTACAATACTCAAGTATGACCCGGAAGCTCCCGGCAATATTCCTATTACAACCTGAAACTCATATTTTCTTATTTCTTGCATAACTTTTAAGCTTATCAAGTAATTCATAGGGTACCTTTAAATTACCTCTTCCTGTTCCTAATTCAATTCCACTCTTAAAGGTGCCATGAAAATCACTTCCACCTGTAACAAGTAGCCCATGTTTTATAGCCAGCCTTAGTAAATTACCTGTATCCTCTTTGGAGTTTTCACTATAAATAGCCTCAACACCAGCTAAACCGTATTCCTTAAGTTCCCTTAGAATCTTATCCATAACATTGTAATTTCTACTTAAAAAAATCGGATGAGCTAATACAGGTACTCCTCCTGCATTTCTAATTGCCTTAATACCATCAACAGGCTGCAATTCAAACCTCTTAAAATATGCTAACCCCTCTTTACTTAAGTACTTATCAAATGCCTCTTCTATGGATTTGACATGTCCCTTTGATACTAATACACGTGCTATATGTGGACGACCTACTATGTCTCTTCCTGCCATTGCATTAATTTCATCTTCTTTGATATCAATATTTAATTCATTGAGCCGATTTATTATTTTCTTATTGCGATTTTCTCTACCCTGTTTTACTAACCCGAGCTCTTTTTCTATTTTTGTGTAATGGTCTATATTAACAAAATATCCCAGAATATGCATCTCTTGCTTATAATTAACACTCATCTCTATTCCCGGTATGACCTCTAAGCCTATTCTAGCTCCTTCTTCAAGTGCTTCCTTTATACCATCAACTGTATCATGATCGGTTAATGCAATTGCTGAAAGTCCTATTTTTTTTGCGTAACGTACCAGTTCAACAGAACTCATACTTCCATCTGATGCATAGCTATGTGTATGCAAATCAATAATTCTTTCCATCAATTATCTCCAAGTTAAGTTTTGATATATTTATATTATTTCTTAGTATTAGCAGTCACAAATAATCTATACTTCCCAGTATTTCTCCTCCATGCAAATTTCAGGCGGGAAGTTGTTTTTGTATACACTCTGTAATATACTATCCATTTTCTTTAAGGACCTACAAGCCTGTTCTTGAGTAATTAGCCCCTCTTCAAGTGCAACTGCAAGTTCATCCGCGTCTAATACCTTCATAGTTCCATCTGGCATCAGCTTTACGTCAAGGAGTAAATCTAAAAAAGTATACTGATCATTAGTGCTATCATACTCTACATCTATTATATCGCAATACCAATACGCAAAATTTTTATCAGCATCATAAAACCTACTTATTTTGACTCCATCTCTTAAAAATGTATATGATATTCCACCAGAAATATCTGCCCTAGGTCTTATAGCCTTCCATCTAGTTATTAAAATGTCATCGCTTCTAAACAACATTTCGTCACTAGAAATATCTACAGTTTCAAACGGAATATATCGAGTTCTTAAAATAATTGGCTTTTTCATACTAACCTCCATGCCCGATTTGGGCTCAAATAGTAATAAAAAATTACATGGAGGTCGCGGTTTATTTTTGTTTTGTATCTTCTATTTTTCACGCTCTCTCCTAAATGAAATTAAATTTATTTATGGTTATTATACATTAGAATTCAAATTTTTTGAAGAAGAATCAGCATATCTTCTACAATTCTCAATTAATTCTCAATTAATTTATATATCTCAATTGCAGTTTATCTCTAAAGAAAAATAAGACCTTAAAAGTGTTGCATATATATTTCCCATTTTTTTACTATTATATCGATAAATGTTATAATACTTTTAATACTATTGCCTATTTAAGTAGGTTATACAAACTTTAGGATACGAGGGAAACACATATGAAGCAGTCAAAATGTTGTAATAATTGTGAACGAGGATTACCCCTTCATTTGACAAAGGATATTTTGTGTAAATATCATGGAGTGGTCACTCCTGACTATGTTTGCTTTAAGTATAAGGATGCTTCTGAATTATCCTCCTGCAATAATTTTAAATGTATTCATTGCGAAAATTTCTTGGTAAGATTAGATTCCCCCCGCGAAGAGCTTGGACAATGTAAGCTCTTCTCTGCAAGAGAATTTGACGGTTTTAGCAGAAATGCTTGTTCTAAGTTTTCAAAAAAAATGCTTATTGATGTTTGTTAATTAAAACTAAAAATTAACCTTTCTATAGATGAGGAGCATTATTTTTATTATCCTTATAACATTTCTATAATGTAACTGAGTTTAACTGCCGATATAATATTATGCTTTAAAACTATTATCCAAAAGATTCTTGTATTATAATAGTCCATACGTCTTTTGTGTATTTTACATAGCCTTGATTGGAGGATAACATGAATTTAGATATTGATGCAATTTTTGCTCAGAAAATAGCAGAGATTAATAGTAGGCTAGCTGGTCGCATTCGAGGTTTGAGCACTAATGATAATTCCAGCACTTCTGATGTATCCTTTGAAAAATACTTATCGGATGCCTCTCTCTTGGGCTTAGATTCTTCTGCATTAGGCTTGGAGGATTCATTACTAGATAGTTTAACCGGAGATAGCTCTTCATCGTTATTCGGCAAAAGTGAATTAACTGATTTATTAGATAAATTCGGGAATGATGAAACCACCAATGTATTGAAGGCGCGTTTAGCACTTTCCAATTCCACAGCTTATATTCCAAGTGATAAAACAGAATTAATGAATTTAATAAATTCTAGTATTGATAGTGCATCAACTAAATATGGTATTGATAAAGATTTGATTCGTGCTGTAATGAAGCAAGAGTCTTCTTTTAATCCAACTGCAATATCATCATCTGGTGCTCAGGGGCTTATGCAGTTAATGCCTGATACAGCGGATTTGCTTAATGTAAGGGATCCTTTTAATATTTCTCAGAACATAAATGGTGGTGTTCAGTACTTAAAGGAACAATTAACTAAGTTTGACGGTAATATCAGCTTGGCTTTGGCAGCTTACAATGCTGGACCAAATAGTGTAGAAAAATATGGTGGAATCCCTCCCTACGCTGAAACTCAGAACTATGTACAAAAGGTTATTGAATACTATAATCAATATAAACAACTGACTTTGAATCAGTAGTAGGAATTATTTTACCTAATTTGAAAACTCATTGTATTCATTTCCAAAATAAATATTACAAAACTAACAACTTTTAATCACACTGTCCACATATTTATCCACAGGTGTATAATACTTATATTCTCTATGTTCTGAGATATTTCCACATAACCCACAAAATATATAGCGAATTTTATTCACAATCAGCGAAATCAGCCGTAAAAACCAGTTATTTCAACATTTTTCAGATTTTTTACAATATATACCTTTTTTTACAATGGTCTTGTA
>JAEZOA010000175.1 GCA_023441625.1 Bacillota bacterium | reverse complement strand
GTGTGGGCTTGAAATACCACTTGCACTTCAGAGTTGTCCTATTTGTGGGGCTGGTAAAGATATGTGAAGGCTGATATAATAAAACCTGATTTAGACGAGTTAGTATATTAACATAGTGATTAGGAGTAAATGCTATGAAGAATACCAAAACAAGTATTTCAAAAGATAAGATTGTTCAATTAGTCAAAAAGGCATTTGGAGAAAACACTATTATAAATCAAATAAAAGAGCTAAAAGAAGGTTTTTTTAATGCTACTTATATGTTGAATATCCGTGATAATCAGAAAATTGTGCTTAAGGTATCACCCCCAATTGACGCAAATGTGATGAGGTATGAGAAAAGTATAATGGAAACTGAAGTATTTGTTTTAGGCAGATTAAATTCTGATACAGATGTACCAATACCTAGGGTGTTATTCTATGACAGGGATAGAGATATTATTGAAAACGAGTACTTCTTTATGGATTTCTTACAAGGTACTACTTTGGATAGTATTTATGATGAGTTGAATGAAAAGCAAAGAACCTCTATATCCTCAGAGCTGGGTAAATATGCAGAACAAATTACAGGTATTAAATCAGATTATTTTGGTGATATTTCAAAAAAGGATAAACAGTTCACAACCTGGAGTGAAGCCTTTTTATTTATGATAGAAGAATTATTGTTAGATGCCAGGGATAATAAGGTTAGGCTGCCCTATGATTATAATGAAATATATCAATTGATTGAAAAGCATAGTAATGTGTTGGACATGGTTGAAAAAGCTTCCCTAGTGCATAAGGACATGTGGAAGGGAAACATTTTTGTTGATTCACAAACAGCAGAAATAAGGGGTGTTGTTGACTATGAACGGGCTATTTATGGAGATCTATTGCTAGAACCAGTATGCGGCTTCCTTTTACAAAATGCTGCTTTTATGAATAGTTTTATGGGAAGGACATATTTGGAAAAAGACGAGAAGATTCGTTCAATTATCTATAGAATATATTTGTTTATTATTATGATTATAGAATGTTCATTCAGAAAATACCCTTGGGAGAATAGTGATAAGTGGGCAAGGGAGCAGCTATGTGAAGCGATGGAAGACCTATTGAGCTATGAAAGTTAAAATGCAGTTAGCTATTATGGAGGAAATATGAAAATTGCAGTAGTGGATGGACAAGGTGGAGGAATTGGCAAGCTAATTGTTGAGAAACTTCGAAATGCTTTTGGTAATGAGATTGCAGTGTTGGCTTTGGGTACAAATGCACTAGCAACATCTTTAATGTTAAAGGCTGGAGCGAATGAAGGCGCATCAGGAGAAAATGCTATTGTATTTAACCTTCCAAAGGTTAATGTAATATTAGGATCTGTTGGAATTGTTTGTGCAAATTCTATGTTGGGCGAGCTTACGCCTATGATGGCCAGAGCTGTATCTGAAAGTCCAGCCATTAAGGTGTTAATACCACTAAATAGATGTAATATTCAGATTGCAGGCACAGAAAATCAACCACTTCCTCATTACATAGATGATGCTATAAATATGGTTGGTGAAATTTTAAGAGGTGATAAAAATGTGTGAAGCTAATGTTTATTTAGTTGATGAGAACGGAATTGAAGTATTAATTCTGGACTCGGTGGATAAAGTAATACCAAATAATGATGAAATTCTGTTGAAGAACATTTATAATGAAAGAAAAACTGTTAGAGCCAGAATAAAGGAAATGAAATTAGTTGAACATAGAATAATATTAGAGAGGCTTTAGTTGTTAGTAATCAGGTTGATTTTAAATTCTCATACACGGGATAGTGATAATTTTGTACTTAAGTTTTTTCAATATATTGTATTTTTCTGCTAGATTCTTAGTGAACATATTTCCTAAGCTATCGTTAAAAATCTATAATAAGGCACTAGGTATATATTTTAAAAAGGGGCTGAGGGTAGATTTTATTGATATTTTACTAGATATTGCTTTAAATCTTGATATTCTAGGACGTAAAGATGAAGCAATTCAAACCTATCAAAAAGCTATTGAGATAAATCCATTTGAGGCTAGAGCATATTATGGCCTTGCAATCATTTTGGAAGATAAAAAACAATATGATGAGGCTATTGATTTCTATAAAAAGTCTATTGAATTAAGTCCTGAATACTCAAAGGCCTATTTCTTTATTGCAAATGCATGTGATGAAGCTGGGAAAAAGGAGGAGGCTGCGGAATATTATGAAAAAGCAGTGGAAATTGATCCTAGCCACTTTTGGACATATAATAACCTGGCTGCAGTATATGAAGAACTAGGTAAATATGATAAAGCATTGATTGCAATAAGAAAGGGTCTTGAGCTTGAGAGAAACCACTTTAAGGCGCTATTTAATGCTGGAGTTATTATGAATAAACTGGGTTATTCAAACAAGGCTTTAGAATATTACAATCAATCCCTTGCACAAAATAAAAAATATTCTTATACGTATTTAAATATGGCAGTAATTTATATAGAGGAGAAGGATTATCAGAAGGCTATTGAGGTAATCTCAAGGGGCATAAGAAACTGTCCCAAAACCTCCTTTTTATATTATAATAGGGCTTGCTTTTATGTTAATCAGGGACAATTGGATTTGGCTATAAATGATTTGATTACAGCGGTAGATTTAAGTAAAGAGCTTGAGGAATATATGAAAACAGATTCTGAACTAGACCCATTAAGAACAATGGAGCAATACAGGAAGAGGTTTGAATATTTAATGGGATAACTTAAAATAAACATTGAAGAGGATTAAAAATAATGGGGAAAATATTAGTTTTAGCTGAAAAACCATCTGTAGCAAGGGATTTGGCACGGGTGCTCAATTGCAATCAAAATGCCAACGGCTACATAATGGGTTCGAAATATATAGTCACTTGGGCATTGGGACATCTGGTGACTCTTGCCGACCCTGAAGCTTATGGAAACAAGTATAAGTCATGGAATCTTGAAGATTTACCAATGCTGCCAAATAAGATGGAGCTTGTAGTTATTAAGCAGACATCAAAGCAGTATGGTATTGTAAAAGGACTTTTGAATAGGGCTGATGTAGATGAACTTGTTATTGCTACAGATGCTGGACGTGAAGGAGAGTTAGTAGCAAGGTGGATTATTTTGAAAGCTGGATTTAGAAAACCAATCAAGCGGTTATGGATATCGTCTCAGACAGACAAGGCTATAAAAGAGGGTTTTGCAAATTTGAAACCTGGCAGAGATTATGATAATTTGTTTTACTCGGCTCAAAGTAGGTCAGAGGCTGACTGGCTAGTGGGCTTAAATGTAACTAGAGCCCTTACCTGCAAACACAATGCACAGCTATCTGCGGGAAGGGTTCAGACACCTACTTTAGCAATGATTGTAGCACGAGAGGATGAAATAAAGAAGTTTGTTCCGAAGGATTTTTGGAGTATATCTGCTCAATTTAATGGCTTTACAGTACATTGGCAGGACAAGGTATCAAATCAAATGAGAACCTTTAGCAAGGAGCAGGCTGATACTATAGTCCAGAAGATTACAGGACAAATGGGCGAGGTAGTAGAGGTTAGAAAAGATTTAAAGAATGAGCTTTCTCCACTAGCCTATGATTTGACAGAGCTTCAAAGAGATGCAAATCGTAAGTATGGTTATTCTGCAAAGCAAACTTTAAATATAATGCAAAAATTGTATGAAACCCATAAATTAGTCACATATCCGAGAACTGATTCCTGTTATATAACTACTGATATTGTTCCAACTCTAACTGAGCGTTTAAGGAGCATTGCAATTGGACCGTATGCTAAGTTGGTACAGGGCATATTGCGAAACAAAATAAATGTGACTAATCGTTTTGTAGATAATAGTAAGGTGTCTGATCACCATGCAATTATTCCTACAGAGCAATTTGTAAACTTATCAGCTCTAAGCCCAGAGGAGAGAAACATTTACGACTTAATCGTAAAACGCTTTATCGCAGTGCTTAGCGCACCCTTTGAATATGAGCAAACCTCTGTAAAGCTTAATGTAACTGGAGAAACCTTTACTGCCAGAGGAAGGATTGTTAAGTCTTGGGGCTGGAAATCTGTTTATGAAGGGTTCGGAAAACTTGAGGAAGATTCAGACGATGAGGACAATGACCAGTCTTTACCGGATGTTCAAAAAGGCTCAAGAGCAAAGGTTGTTTCTCCAAGAGCAATAAATGGCAAAACCAAGCCACCAGCAAGATACACTGAAGCGACGCTCTTAACTGCAATGGAGCACCCTGGAAAGTTTGTTGCTAACAAGGAGCTAAAGGATACCTTGGAGAATACTAGTGGACTTGGTACCCCTGCAACAAGAGCTGATATTATAGAAAAATTATTTAACACCTTTTATGTTGAGCGAAGGGGTAAGGAAATATACCCTACCTCTAAAGGGATTCAACTAATTGGACTGGTTCCCACAGACCTCAAATCCCCTGAGCTTACAGCAAAATGGGAGCAGCAGCTTATGCTAATTAGCAAAGGCAGGGTTAATCCAAGTGCCTTTGTAGGTGATATGAAGAGCTATGCAACAAAACTGGTTGGAGCAGTTATCGCCAATTCAGAGCAATTTAAGCATGATAATGTTTCTAGAGAAAAGTGCGCGGAGTGTGGCAAATACCTGCTTGAGGTAAAGGGTAAAAAGGGAAAAATGCTTGTCTGCCCTGATAGAGAATGTGGGTATAGAAAAACTGTTACCGTTGTATCAAATGCCAGATGCCCGGAATGTCACAAAAAAATGGAGATACGAGGAGAGGGAGACAATAAGTCCTTCTATTGTGTATGTGGTTATAGAGAAAAGCTAGACGCCTTTAAAAAGCGAAAGGGCGAGCAGGTAGATAAGAAAGAGGTAACACAATTCCTAAAAAAACAGGATGCAGGGGAACCAATCAATTCAGCCCTTGCAGATGCGTTGGCTAAGTGGAAAAAGTAATTTAAGAGACAGAAAAATTTTATTTTAGTTTTATTTAATAAAAAGCATCTACTTTGTAGGTGCTTTTTGTTAAATAAATGGAGAATATCAAATGGAAAAATAGTAAGTTATGGTATATAATGTTGAAGATGCTTGATTTATTAAATTAAATATATACCTATATAAATTAATATTTAGATAAATTTACAATAAGTACTTTAGCAAAATTAAATATTGAATTTTAAAGGAGGGGTTTGCTGAATGTATATTTCAGAAAAAATAGAATGGTTATTAAAATACTGTTCGGAATATATTGACCATGCTGAGCAGTACGATGAAAGACAGGATGAAAATGATAAATTTCAAATTGACTTAGGTGTTGAAAAATATATCAAAAGTAAATTAGATTGTAAACAGTTAATATTGTTAACTGGAGATGCAGGGGATGGTAAGACTAGGATTCTATTTAATATGAAGAAGGTATTGGATGAGTCGTGGGAATTTATTAATGACTTTTCAGAATATACTCCTACACAAAAGGAAGAGCTTTTAACGGATTTGATTGTTTCGCTTGAAAATAAAACAAAGAAGTACATAATAGCTGCAAATAGTGGTATATTTGTTAATTCAATAATTCATCAAAATAAACATCAATTATTGAATATGATTGAAGATGAAAATACTTGTATAAAACTCAATTTCAACTCAAGAAATCTTGCTATGAAAGAGCCTAATGAAGATGTAAAGTCTACCATGTTTTATAATATTATAACTGAGTACTTGGACTATAGTAGGCTAGAACATTGCGCAGAGTGTTTAGCTTATGAGGGATGCCCTTTTGTATATAACATAAAAAATATGACCAAGCCTGATGTAATCGAGGCTATCCGTGTATTATTTGATACTCTATATTTAATGGGGTTGCATATTACTTTTAGAGATCTGCTTTCGGTAGTCTCGTACTTTATTACAAAAGCCAGAACCTGTGAAGAAATTAAAAGTTCCAGAGTTACGGACGATAGCTATTATTTCAACAATATTTTTAGTTATAGTGGTAGTAATAACAGGCTTTTGACTGAATTGTCCAAGCTTGATGTTGCTCAAAAAGATCTAGCTGAATTTGATTATAAAGTCAATTTTAAAGAAATTGATGATTCAGAACATAAAATTGACTTTAAATATAGTGCTGATAATATATTAGTGAAGCTTAATCAAATAAAAAGGTATTTGTTTTTCACCTCACCACAAAAACTAATTGTAGATTATGATTCTCTATATGATTTCTTACCAGTGAAGTATGTGAAAGAATTTAGAAATCTTATAGATGACTTGAAAGAGAATAACTGCATTCAAAGCATGGATAATGCCCCAACAGTTTTAAAATTGGAACTGGGTTTGAATAAAATATCTAATCCAGACCAGAGTGATGCACAGCTAATTTTATTTGACTCCCCTCCTCTGATAACTAAAAATGTGCGACTTGAGTATTCTCCACCAGAAAAACTACCAATGATGTTATCCACCGAGAACTTTTATAAAAACCCTAATGTTGAAATGAAAAGAAAAGTTTTGGGGGATATTAACCAGTTTTATTGCTTCGTTTATTGGGAAGATTCTGAAGAAGATGTTGAAGAAAATGATATAGTAAGTTTTGAAGACTGTCCTACACTCAAAATAAATTACAAGCTTTTTGAACAAATAATGTTAGCAAAGGATGACGTGTTTTCAGCAAAATCAGCTAGTATATCTGACAATGCCAATATAGTTAACTTTACAAAATCAATATTTGATAGATTAGATGCTAAACATAGAATAAGTATAAAATGGATAGGCAGTAAGGAAAGTGGTATTGAAAATTTTGATATTTCCTTTATTAAGCAGCCTAAATTCGTTAACAACAAATCCTCAGCAAAAAAGATTAATATTTCGATTGGAAAGTAGGTGAAAGGTTATGACAAATAAGGATTCTTCATCATATGCAAGTTTTATAGGAGTAAACAAAGCTGTGATTCCTGGAATAAGGGTTTTAAATGATTTCTTGGTTACATATTATGGCTATTCAATAGGCAAAAAAAAATTCAAGCTTTCAGAGCTAAAGGGTTTTTTGAAGGAAGAAGAACTTAAAGAGCTAGGGGACGTTATTTGTAAGGAGCAGGATGAAAATAAGAAAGAAAACCTCTATAAATCATTTTTTAAGTGGATTAATTCATACATATATTATAGCTATGATTCAGATGGTGATAATGGTAAATTTCTTATACCTATTACAAAAAAACTTTTATATAAAGACGAGGATGCAAAAGCCAGGACTAGGAATATAATGTACCTTTTATTATATGTAGATGCCAGTAATAAAACAAAATATGATGATGATAAAAAAAACATAGAGAGATTCCTTTTTAATACAAAATCGAACAGTACATATGGAAGAATTATTTCAATAATTGATAATGTTATCGAAAATATAAGTGATAACAATTTGGTAATTAATGAGCCAGAGCCACAACAAATTCAAGAAGACGATTTCGATATTTGTATTAGTAATAAGTTCTTGAATACCTATAGGGAAGATTTTGACTTGTTTATTAAAAGCTCCTGCTTTATGGAGATGAATATTTACAGAAAGATAAACTTTTTCAGTCTACTACTGAATTTTTATGAAACTCTATACCTTATTAATAAGGCTTTTGAAGACGAAAACCCAATCATTCTGGCAAAAGGAATGCCGAGCTTTTCAACTGAATCTGGCAAGTTTCATCATGCTGCACTGGGCAGTTTTTCTGATATAAGAGAAAAAATATTTAGAATGAGTGAGGTTTTTTTTGATAAAATGCTTCTTAAAGAAAAGTATGGAAAAACTCAATTTAAATTAGATACGGAGGGAAATTTATCGATTCGTCAGGACGAGGAAGAACAAAGGTTTGAAAATTCAAAAATATCTAAAATGGATTCATTAGGAACAAATGATTCAAAAAAAATAGAAAAGCACTTCATTGAATACTTCCAAATAGACGAAAAGGGAAGATACGTAGAACATAAGGAAATGGCACGAGCGATAGTTGAGTTACACAAAAAGATGAGTTCTTCAGTAAGGATGGTGTCTTCCATGTTAAGTGGACAAGGAAAGGAGGCTGGAATAGTACACCCTAATAATAGAATACCTAAAAAATATTTTGCTATGTCTGGAGAAATTACTGAAATGCTCCTAATGCTGTTTTTAACTCAAACACACTCTGAAACGGGATTTGCAACACTCACGGCATTTTTGGGATGGCTTGAAAAGAGGTATGGGATATATATATCATTTTCAGACAAGCTAAAGGGCTATTTGAATAAAAACTCAATCCAAGTGCCTTCTGAACAGGAGTTTACGGAGAACGTCCAAGCTTTTATATATACACTTGAAAGCATAAATGCAATATTAAAGCTATCAGATACAAGCTATATTGTATGTATGCCAGGCAAGGTAGGAGGTGTACCACAGATATGAATATTTATTATAAGGTACTCGAGGTAATTCTATTATTTATTAAAAAAGAGTATAAAAGCGAAAATTTGTTTTTGTGCATTTCGGGACTGGAAACAGAAATAGTTAAACAGGCAACAGATAAAATGGATTGGTTTAAGAATGTAGCCCCCGAATACCATGTCCTTCCTGTATATGCGGAGGGCTATGAGTTTTCCTTCAATGAAATCGTAAAAGCAAGAAATGATAAAAAAATAGCTAAAATTGTTATTCTAACAAATGGTAGTATAAAAAGCATAGATTCTTTGAAGGATTTTAACCAAATAGACCTTAAGGATGTTAGCTTTGATAAACTATGGAGCATAATAAAAGAAACGTATAATGGTTTTAAATGGATAGCCGATAAAGAAATTAAAAAATTTGTTATGAATATAGTTGAAATTATTAAACCAGAGTTAAGTGTCCTTTTTAAATATATTTATGAAGTAAATTCATCATATGCTGTATACAACAATATTAGTTTATCACTTAATTCAAATTTATTTGTTTTGGGTATATGGAGTTCTGCTTGGGGTAATATTTTGAAAAAGTCTCACTTGAGGGCTATATACAACAATTCCAACCCTATACAAATTCAGAGAAAAATAAAATCTGCCCGTGATATAGATTTAATAAGGACAGAAAAACTTCCAAAAGAACTAAATGAAAGATACGGAAGTTTGCAGGAACAAAGAAAACTTTTGAAAGCTATGTTTTATAATAGAACCTATAATGAAGCTTTTGAAAAAGTATGTTATGAGTATATTGGACAGATAATGAAAGGCGGCCAAAAGAAAAAAAAGGAAATGATAAAGCGAAATGAAAATACTCCTAAATATACCAATATATACGAATTGGCAATTTCTGAATTAACTTATGAAGACAACATATCATTGGAGATTGATAGACTAACACAAAATGAATCTATGGAACTTCCAGACATTATTGAATTAAAAGAAAAAGATGAAATAGTAAAAAGCATTGAAATTCCATATAGACAAAATGATGAAGATAAGATAAAAATAGTTCATATTGATTTTGAGAAAGTGAAAAACCAATATCGGATATTTGAAGAAATATTCCAAAATATAAAAAAAAGTGAAGAACTGCTCAAGGGGTTAATTAACCATTGCCAAAACTTAAACTTAGATGGGAGTACAAAGAGTGATTTGATTGAGAAATTGACTGCTTTTTATAACGGGAGAGAGGCTTTTTTGGAAGATCCAACTTCACCTGTCAGATTAAATGAATTGCTTGATAAATCAAGCAATTACACTAACGCTTTTTTTGATGTAATAAAGTATTTGTTTACACTAAACCAAGACTATATTTCTGTAATAGCACAGAGTGATATTATTTCAGATTTGCTTAATGTGGACGTAGTACAAAAAAACGATGAGCTGTATGTTCCCTATTATAATCCGATTATGATATTCCACTTCCATTTAATGAAAAATAGGTTGGAAGAGGCATTAAATAATATAAATGAAATGAATATTTACAAAGCAAAGATATTAGAATTTGAGAACAACGGACTACTTAATGATTTTATCATTTATAATAAAAATCTGTATTCTGTTTCACAAGAAGACAATGGATTTCCGTATTATTCTAAATATATTCTGAATGAGAAAGTGGATAGTATTCGAAAAATTGATACTAATAGCCTATATCAATATCTTTTATTATACATAGAAAGTTTCCCATATAAGAATGAGCTAAGGCTTTGCTTAATTGGTGATGCTGATATAAATGCTTTAAAATCTACATTGACAAGGTTGCTAAAAAAGGCTGAATCGTTAAAAGTAAATTTAAAGTCATTTAAGCTTAGGCTATTAGTAAAAGACAAAAACAGAATGAAGCAAAATTTGCTAATCTCTTTAGAAAATGGTGAAATGGCAAGGAACAATTTGGAATGCCAAATAGATTTTTTAAATGAAAGCTTTGAGTTTAATAAATACATTAAATCAATAATTGAAGAAACCGATATGATTATTTTTTTAGATAGCAGGCTTATGTATTTGGAACCTATATTTAATGAGATGCCAAGTGATAACATGATTATTTCTTTAAAACACAGAAGCTTTTCTAATGAAATAAACAGCTTTTCATATAGTAATGAAAGTAAGCGCGTTACGATGCCTTTACTCCCCCATGCTATAAACACTTTGCAACATTCAATAATTTCTAAAGAATTGGTTTTTGGAGTATGGGATAAGTATAAATTAAATCCTCAAATTATTTCAAAAATTAGTAATACTATAAAAAGCCAAAATAAGGATAAATATATGTTGTTTTTATCAAGCTGTACAGAAGTTGACGAACAATTGTTCGACCATGAAAATATTATTAATATTGATGAAGGCATAAGTGAGGATATAAGCATTAAAGTTATAGGGTGGAAAAGAATAGCCTCGAATCAAAATAAGAAGATTCGTGAAGATTCAGGACAAGTAATAGATATATGTGCAGAAGAATTGATAAATAGTATTTACAGTTATTTACCCGATGATGATAGCTTAAAAAAGTGTATAGGACTAATGTTCACAGTCAGGTATTCAAGTTTTCCTGAAGTAGGAGTCTGTTTTGGATACCATAGTATACATAATGATGAAAGTGATAATGCAGAGGATAATGGCAGTATCGATGAGTTGTTAGGAAGTACTGTGAATGAAATATATGAAACCTTTATAAAGTGTGCAATATCTCCAAAATCAAGTTTAGATCACTTTTTTAGGGAAAATCTAATTAATGTATTACTGAAAAGCTCCAAAAGTATTGAGGATATAGCTTTTGTTTATTCATTGGAGAATATATATGGGAAAGGTGTAAATTGTACTTTGGATAATGCCTTTTCTTACAATGAATCTTATCTAAATGAGGAGTATATTCCGTCTTTAGACAGAAATAGTATATATTCGATATTAAAATATATTGGTGCGGAAAGCATGTCTCAAAAGAGACTTTCTGTCTTAAATAGAATGGTAGAGTCTGCTAACATTTCAAGACAACAATTTGAGTTTTTATTAGAATGTGTTAAGTATCGTGAGCATGAGAATTTAAAATATTTTATCGAGAATATAACATATATCACTGAAAGATTTGAGGTGCGGGGCAATGAATGATAAAGAATGTACAATATACTGCATTAATTCAGTAAAAGGAGGCTGTGGTAAAACCACAGTATCTCTTTCAATTGCTTATACTATTATGTATAATTTGGAATCCGAATACATGAAAGAAATAAACAATCCAATTAAGAAGGAGGATGGAAAAGAGTTATCTGTACCTAAGGTTTGCTATATAGATTTAGATATATTAGGAACTGGAGTTGAATATGTAATATTTGAAGAAGATTCCAATTTGAAATATTTTAATAATGCCCATTGTAAAACAGATACATACGATGATTTCAAACAATTTATCAACCCTATTGATAGGGTTGATTCAAACTTACAAATTGATTGTATTTTATTAAGCGCAGATCCAAAAGAAAAGAGTAAATTTCTTAAGGGAAACCATAATTATGATAAGGCTCATAACATGAATGTTTTTTTAAAGCGTAGCGAAAAGCTACTTAGTGCATTTATTAAAGGAAAAGAATATGATGCTATTATTATTGATTCATCACCAAGCTATGATGATTTTCCAAGGTCAATTTACAAGTATCTGAGAAATATTTCTTCTGATAAGGACAATAACATAAAAAAGGTCTATAATTTATTTGTAAGTACATTAGAAACTTCCCATGTACTTACAACAATTTCAACTCTGGTTGATATGATAAAGGATTCTGAAGTAAACCAACAGGATATAAGGGTAGTATTTAACGATATTAATAATTATTTTGGAAGTAAGGATGAAAAAGCACCTAGGGGCCAATTTATAACACAAGACGAATTCACAAAAGAAGTTGTAACATGTTATAATGGTTATTATGTTAAGCTAATGAGAAAAATAGGTGATAGTCATGAGCCATCACTAAATAGTTTTAACGAAAATAGTATATTATATAAAAAGTATAGCGAGACAGCAGGTAAAAATGTTTTCCGCAGATCAGATAGAATGAGCGGAAGTAGCACAGCAATAAAGATTATGGACAATGCTTTTAGTTCATTGGTTGGAGATGAATAAAATGGTAAAAATATCAGATGAAAAAATGATGGGTTTTTTTAATAATTGGGCAGATAATATTGGCAACATGTTGGAAAAAGAAAAGAAAGAGAGCATAACTGATTTTGATGACTCTACATGTTTTTTGTCAAGAAATATTGAAAAAGATTATGAAACTATGCTGAAAAATTTGCAATTGATTTTCGGTGAAAATGCAAATGTTGATCAACAGGTAGCTATCTTTGATGAAACATTGAATTTCTTACAGCAGGTGGTTCGGGTTGAAGGTGCTGATAGGCTTTTCAGTAAGCATTTTTATGGGATGGAATGGAACATGTTCCTTGAAGCAGATTTTGAAAAAGGCAAAATGAAAGTATATAGAGACCATTTTCTTCATCAAATACGCAATGCTTATTTTGGATTTATGCTTATTTGGGAAATAGATTTATATAAAAATATTGTTGGTGCTATTGATAACTATAAAGATTTTGGATTTTCTTCTTATATAAATATTTATGCGGATAAAGAAACTAAAGGGAGGGGTATATCAAGAGAGGTTTTTTTTGCAGAAGTTATTAAAAAAACATGGTTTATAGCAGCTCTGTTCCACGATATTGGATACCCTATCTCATATTATTATAGATTCTCGGCAAGGATGGATAAGTACATGCCATATTTACGTATTCTTGACAAGAGAAGCCAAATGGATTTTGTAGAGCTTTCTGCATTATTGTATGATAGCTATTTGTTTAAAATGGTTGAGTATGATGAACTGAAAAAAAAATATGAAGAACTAGATCATGGAATGATGTCTGCGGTATGCTTACTTTTAAGTTACTATCACGGAGGAATCATTCATGGCTTAACAAATCAAGACAGATGTTCAATAGAATTAGCTGCCCATGCCATTTTTTTACATACCAGAAAGTATTCTATACAGGGGAAGAATTCAAAATGGGTTAAGCCTTGTTTCGCTGAAGACCCCATTGCATACCTTCTTAGAATTAGCGATGATTTGCAGGAATGGTCAAGGGTATATTTTATAATAGGGCAAAACCCCAATTTATTAGTTTGTAATAATTGCCATAGTTTGGTAAAAAAATTAGAGGGTGAAGAAAAAATATATTTGTGTAGTGGTATCAACTGTAAAAAAGGATTTGAGAAGATAACTTCAATTAAATACAGGAAAATTAATTTGGTCGGTGCTTGTGATGAATTAAAAATAGATGATGATGGTAATAAAATTGAATTTACATTAGAATATAACTTATTAAAGCTATTAGAAATACTTGAGTTAGATAGTCAATATGCAAAATACCGTCACGAAGAATTAGAAAACTTGGAAAAGTTGTTTAAAGACCAAATATTACTACCAAGGATGGAGTTGAAATATTTTATAAGCAATAATCCTAAGAAAATAAAGGCAGAAATGGTAAGGAGGCTTATTATTAATATTGACCCATATGTTACAGGGTATTCGTGTGAAATTTTAAAAGATTATAGAAATAGAGTTGAAAATAAAATTTTAAACAAGTATAAAGAAGTGTTAACTGAGAATGCAAATATTAATGAATTTCAATCAAGTATAAAAAATGAGCTAGATGATATAGAAATATATTTAAAGAATCTTAAAACAGATTATGAAGATAAAAGTGATTTGATATTAGACATTAATGACAGTAATAATGATTCCTTAGATGGTATTTTTATGTATAAAGTTATTTGGAGTATTTTGAAATAAAGGAATGTCTAACTTTATGTTACATTGAGCATTATTAGAAAAAATTATTATTGATATAATATATTGATATTTTTTTGATATTACTGAAATAGTGTGATTATGATACATATTATTATTATCTGAATAGAAAGTATATTTTACCATTAAACTTTGCGGTGCTAATCTGCTTGAGGTAAATGGTAAAAAGGGAAAAATGCTTGTCTGCCCTGATAGAGAATGTGGGTATAGAAAAACGGTTACTATTGTATCAAATGCCAGATGCCCAGAATGCCACAAAAAGATGGAGATACGAGGAGAGGGAGACAATAAGTCCTTCTATTGTTTATGTGGTTATAGGGAAAAGCTAGACGCCTTCAAAAAACGCAAGGGTGAGCAGGTAGATAAGAAAGAGGTAACACAATTCCTAAAAAAACAGGATGCAGGGGAACCAATCAATTCAGCCCTTGCAGATGCGTTGGCTAAGTGGGGGGAATAATGTTAAGTATAATATAAATATTGTTGCTTGAATTGCTTGTGGATTCCATATGATGGTAGAGTACATTAATACGAATGCTAATGATATATATAGTGCAAGAATCTTATTGCAAGAATCTTATAAAGTTAAGTACATAAATCTGAGGGGCTATGAAGCTTTCCTGTTATCTTGATTTGGGAGTAATAAACAACAAAATGAATTCTATTTAACTAATAAAAATGGTGCTATTTAAAATATAATTTTAGTAAAAGGAGATTCAGCAGATGATAACTGGCGAAATTAAAAATAAAATTGATAAAATATGGACTGATATATGGGCAGGAGGAATTACGCAACCTCTTACTGTAATTGAGCAATTGACCTATTTAATGTTTATTCGTTCACTAGATGAAAAGGAAATTGAAACTGAGAGCATTGAAGCCTTGGGTGGAGAAGTACCAAACAAGATTTTTCCACAGACTCCAGAAGGACAGGCAATGCGTTGGTCGAAATTTAAAGACAAGGATGCAAGAGAAATTTTCGAGATAATAGGACAAAGAGTGTTTCCATTCATTAAAGAAATGAATAATGATAAGGATTCGGCTTTCTCAAGATATATGGGAGATGCTATGTTCCTTGTACCAACTCCACAAGTACTGCAAAAAATGATTACTGGACTCGATGAGTTGTATGAGCATGACATAAAAGACCTTGATATGCAAGGGGATTTGTATGAGTATATGCTTGGCAAACTGGCAGTTGCAGGTCAGAATGGTCAATTTAGAACCCCAAAGCATATTCGTGATATGATGGTTAGACTATTAGTTCCTACTCCAGATGACAGAATCTGTGACCCTGCTTGTGGAACTGCTGGCTTTTTGGTTTCCTCTGCTGAATACATAAGACAGAAGTATGAAAGTACAATGACAACAGAACAATGGGGAAAATTTGAGGGAGCTGCATTTACGGGTTTTGATACAGACAGAACTATGCTTCGTTTATCTGCAATGAATCTTATGCTACACTCCATTTCAAATCCAGATATAAATTACGCCGACAGTGTATCAAAACGAAATGACATTTCTGATACTTTTGATATTATTTTAGCTAATCCACCTTTTACAGGTACGGTAGATGAAGAAAGCATTCATGACAACTTAAAAGTAATCTGTGACACTAAAAAGACAGAACTGCTCTTTGTTGCATTGTTTATCCGTATGCTCAATACTGGTGGAAGATGTGCTTGTATTGTACCAGACGGGGTATTGTTTGGCTCAACGAAGGCACATAAATCACTTAGACAGGAATTAGTTGAGAGACAAAATCTACAGGCTGTTATATCCATGCCAAGTGGTGTATTCAAGCCGTATGCAGGCGTTTCCACTGCAATTCTTGTATTTACAAAGACGAATGCAGGCGGAACAGAAAAAGTATGGTTTTATGATATGAAGTCAGACGGTTTCTCTCTGGATGATAAGAGAAATGATTTAGGCAATGACGGAGATATAACTGACATAATTACCAGATTTCACAATCTATCAAATGAAGCAGACAGAAAAAGAACAGATCAAAGCTTCCTTGTTGATAAGGAGGATATTAAGAACAATGAATATGACCTATCCATCAACAGATACAAAGAGATTGAATATGAGAAGGTTGAATATGATAGTCCAGAAGTTATAATGACACGCCTTGATGAATTGGCTATGGATTTAGGTAGCAAGATGGAGGAGTTGAGGGGGTTGTTGGAGGATGAGTAGGTGGGAAATGGTACAACTTGAAACAGTTTGTGATGTAAGAGATGGGACACACGATTCTCCTAAATATATTGAAGTAGGGTATCCACTAATTACATCAAAAAATCTTTCAAATGGTATAATAGATTTTGACAATGTAAGATATATTTCTGAAGAAGATTATATTAAGATTAATCAGCGATCTTATGTTGATAATGGAGATATTTTAATGCCAATGATAGGAACTATAGGAAATCCTATTATTGTTGATAAAACAAGAGAATTTGCTATAAAGAATGTTGCATTAATTAAATTTAATAGTGGCAAAGTAATAAATCGTTATATTAATTATTGCTTAAAATGTAATTTGTTTATTGAATATATAGAAAAAGAAAACCGGGGTGGAACGCAGAAATTTTTGTCTTTAAATAATATTAGAAAATTCTATATTCCACTACCACCACTCGACATTCAAAAGCATATTGCAGATACATTAGATAAAACACAAGAAATAATAGATGGTCATAAAAAACAGCTTAAGGAGCTTGATAATTTAATTAAAGCAAATTTTTATGATATGTTTGGTGACCCCTATGATAATTTAGGTAATTGGAATATATATACATTACAAGAAATGCTTGATAATAGATATATATTAGAGCATCTAGACGGCAATCATGGGAGTTTATATCCAAGAAGTGAAGAGTATGTCGATAGTGGTGTAGAATATATAGGAGCGAACTGTATCATAGACGGTACGGTTAATTTTAATAATGCAAAATACATAAGCATATCGAGGGCACAACAGTTTAAAAAAGGCGTAGCAAAAGATGGTGATGTCCTTTTTGCTCATAATGCAACGGTTGGACCTGTTGCTGTTCTTCATACTAGCAATGAATATGTTATTTTGAGTACATCATTGACATACTATCGTTGCAACAATAAATTAATTAATAACAAATATTTAATGTACTTCATGCAAACAGATTTTTTTAAAAATCAATATACTAAGAATATGGGGCAGACCACAAGAAATCAAGTTCCAATTACAGTTCAAAGAAGACTTAAACATATGATTCCACCCATAGTTCTCCAAACCCGCTTCGCCACCATAGTAACAAACATAGAACAGCAAAAAGCCATAGTAAAGCAATCAATTAAAGAGGCTGAAAACCTATTCAACAGTCTTATGAGTAAATATTTTGATTAAAGAAGTGTCAAGGTGAGGGTGTTCAATAATATAAAGCTGGAGGTGCTATTATGGAGCCAAACCAAAAAGGAGAAATCCTTATTTATCAAACCGAAAAAGGTGAAACTAAAATTGATGTTTATATGGAGGATGGTACGATATGGTTGAGTCGCGTTAATATCGCACAGCTTTATGGAACATCCCCACAAAACATAACTATGCATATAAAAAATATTTACAAGGAAGAAGAACTTGAAGAAACTTCAACTAGTAAGAATTACTTACTAGTTCAAAATGAAGGTGGCCGTGATGTTGCAAGAGATATGAAATTCTATAACCTTGATATGATACTTGCCATAGGATATCGCGTTCGTTCTAATGTCGGTATGCAGTTTCGTAACTGGACAAGCAAAATTCTGAAGGAATACCTGCAAAAAGGTTTTGTAATGAATGATGAGAGATTAAAAAATCCTAAGAAATTTGGCGAAGATTATTTTGATGAGCTGTTAGAACGCATTCGTGATATTCGGTCATCAGAAAAGAGATTCTACCAGAAAGTTAAGGATATTTATAGCTTATCAGTGGATTATAACCCTGCTCTTGAAAGTACAAAAGATTTCTTTGCAACAGTTCAAAACAAATTACTTTATGCTGTTACAGGACAAACAGCAGCTGAACTTATTTCTAAGCGGGTAGATAGCTCTAAGGATAATATGGGTCTTACTGCTTTTGTAGGAGCTGTTGTTCGTAAAGGTGATATTAATATTTCAAAAAACTATTTGCAGGAAGATGAAATAAAAGATCTTAATCGTATTGTTACAATGTTTCTTGACCATGCAGAGGATATGGCAAGAAGCAAAACACCTATGACGATGAAAGACTGGGATAATTCACTCAATGAATTTTTACAGTTTAGACGTAGAAAAATTTTAGAAGGCAAGGGTAAAGTTTCACATGAGGAGATGGAACGCAAGGTATTACAAGAGTATGCCATCTATAATACTCGAAGATTAAACACCCAACCTGAAGATGAAATTTTAGATACATTACCACGGACAAACTAATTTGCAGTCTTGACATATTTTGCATAATTCGTTACAGTAAATTTATATCCCAATAAAGGAAAATAAGTTCATTGTAGTGTTTATTATCAAGATATACAATATTTAGACTACAAATTGTATTGGAAATCAGGTGAATTATATGGCAACTAATTTTGAATTTCTAAAAAGAATTACTGAGTACCAGCTGTTTGCGAATGCATGTATAGATGCAGAAAATGTTTTGTCAACTTCCCCCTCTATGTCAGCTGTTGGAAGCAGGAAAGCATTTGAATTAGCGGTTAAATGGGTGTATTCTGCCGATTCTACTATTTATATGCCATATAAGGACAACCTGCAGGCTTTAATACATGAAGAATCTTTCCGATATGCAGTTGATCCTTCCACATGGAGAAAACTAAAATACATTATTAAAATAGGAAATCTTGGAGTACATACAGCTAAGGACATTTCTCATAGTGATGCAGTTCTTTCACTTTCTATTTTATTTGAATTTGTTGAGTGGATTGATTATTGCTATGGCTCGGACTATGAGGAAAGAAAGTTTAATGAAACTCTAATTCCAAAAGCAACTGACAATATTGAACTTGCTAAGAAAATTGAAGCCAAATTATTAAATGAATTAAAGAACTTTAAAGATAAAACTTATAAGCTGATAGATGAAAAGGACAAAGAGATTGCAAGGCTTGTGGCAGAACTCCAGAAAAAGAGTGGAGAATATACAGCAAACAAGGATGAACACAAGGCAGAAAGAGAATTTACGACTGAGGATATATCTGAATTCAAAACAAGAAAGAAATATATTGATGTTGACCTAAAAATGTTGGGTTGGAAGTTCTCAAAGAGCGCGAGAAAAGATTGTGTGGAAGAAGAAATGCCTGTTGTTGGTATGCCTAAAGAATCTGGCTCTGGAAACGGTTTTGTAGATTATGTTCTTTGGGGAAAAGATGGAACGCCATTAGCTTTAATTGAAGCAAAAAGGACAATCTTGGATGCTAGAAAAGGTACACATCAAGCTTGGCTGTATGCCAACTGTATTGAGCAAATGACAGGACACAGACCTATTATATTTAATACTAATGGTTATGACTGCTTTATATGGGATGATAAGACTGGTCCACAAAGGCCTGTTAGTAGTGTATTCTCAAGAGATGATTTGCAAAGGCTATTTAATCGACGCTTTTCAAGAAAGAAACTCAATGAGATAGAAATTGATGATAAAATTACTGATAGATACTATCAGAAACTAGCAATCAGGGCTGTTTGTGAAAACATAGAGAAAGGTCATATGCGCTCACTTCTTGTTATGGCGACAGGAACAGGTAAGACTAGAACCGCCTCAAGTTTGACTGATGTTCTTTCAAGAGGAGAATATATTACAAATACACTGTTCTTGGCGGACAGAACCGCACTAGTAACACAGGCAAAGGATGACTTTAAAGATTATCTTTCACATATGTCGCTTTGCAACCTTTTATCAAATAAAGAAGATAAAAATGCTAGAATAGTTTTTTCAACCTATCCAACCATGCTAAATAGTATTGACAGTGCAAAAAATGAAGATGGTAGTCCTTTGTTTTCTCCTGCTCATTTTGATCTTATCATAGTTGATGAGAGTCATAGAAGTATCTTTAAAAAGTACAAGGCTATTTTTGACTATTTTGATGCTTATGTAGTAGGACTTACAGCTACCCCGAGAGCAGATGTACACAGCAGTAC
>JAEZOA010000174.1 GCA_023441625.1 Bacillota bacterium | reverse complement strand
CAACAAGGATACTTTTAGGCATAATATGTGCAATGGTACTATATTCATCATGACTATGCTTAAGCGTTATATAGTTTCCACGAATATCGCAAGCACTACAATCCACAGTACCATCTGCATAAACCTTGCTATCACCATATCTATCACAAACACTAACTACCTCTCCATCAGCGGGTGAAACAATATTCATTCCATAACAATAATAACTTTCAACTAATTTCCCATCCTCTGTATGTGACCTTCCATTTTCATCTATAATTAAAAAATCATATGCATACCTTTGAGGTAAAATGCTCCATGTATGGGACATTTCCTTACTAACACCCCCATTGACTACACTCCATTTTCCTTCAAACGGTAGGATATATTTGCTTTTACATATGTAATTATTCGCTGATGGCAACTGAAAACCGTGTGAAATGTATGTAATAGGTATAAAAAATATTTGCTTTAAGCCTTGTAAAAAGACGGGTAAATTATAAAATATTTCAATTAGCCCTAATAACATAAAAAGCCAAAATAGCTTTAAGTATGGATTACCTAAAATATCCCCAATTAATCCAATAAGACCTACCCATTTTATTCTACTAACATATACCAATAGTCTATGCATACTGTTATCCTTTCAAAACTATTCTTCAATAATCTGAAACATTTCATCCACTGTAGTATTAAATACATTAGCTATATCGAATGCTAATTTTAATGACGGATTATATTTTCCATTTTCAAGATGACCTATTGTCTCTCTCCTTACACCTACTATAGCTGCAAGTTCTTCCTGTTTCATGCTTGCTTTTGCTCTGTATTCTTTAATTTTTGTTTTAATTATCATTATCTATTCATTCCTACTTTCCTTGAACTCATAAATAGTTAACATTATTGTGAACATTAACAAAGAGATTATGAAACCTGTTAGCAATCCAATGGATAATATTATTTTATCTTTAATTATTGCCGTAAGGGCTATTGTTATTGTTGTTATCACTATAGATATGAAAAATGCAGGAGTTGCTGCTTTTTTTACATTTTCCATAAATAATTCATCAGGTATAACCTTAAAGTATCTAAAATAAACTAAGTATCCAAAAAAACCAAGAAAAGCCCTATTATCTGTAATAACACCCAATATGCCCAGAAACCCTAACAAACCTAAGTATCCCAATTTATTTTTCATAATCTACACCCCATGTTATATATTTATAACTCTATGTTATAAATATATAACATTTTTGTATTATAATCAAGTACCTTATTCGACCTTATTCCATTGAGGTTATTCAATTGACTTTTCTTTAAATAACATGTTATAGTATAGCAATAATTAAATAGCACATAAAACAACGACACATGTGGTGCTTTGCACGTAAATCTGATTACGGTACAAAACTCTATGTGTCGTTTTTTGTTGTTTAAAATGTCTAAAACTTTATTTAAACAAAAGGAAGGAAGGTATTTTCTAATGCCAACATCAAAATTTCAAAGAGTAGTTTTTGCTTTTTTGACCGTGACAATTACGGTTCATTTATTTGTATTTTATAATCTTGCCATTGCTATGGGAGGCATGTCTAACAAAGTGTTTGTAGCATCTAGAGGAATAATTGCCATTGAGTTTGCTTTCGCATTTTTACTAGAAATACTTATTGTAGGCCGACTTGCTGAAAAATTAGCTTTTCATGTTGTAAATCCCCGTGAGGCAAAGCCATATGTAATATCAACAGCAATCATATGTGCAACTGTGGGCATAATGTGCTCAACAATGAGCTTTATAGCAACCATTCTATATGATGGTATAAGATGAATCAGCAGCGTAGTTTTATACCACAAAAAACAACGCAAGTCGGCAAGCCAACATCGCTTATGTTAATTATTACAACCTGCTCACTTATAATGTGAGACAGGTTGTTTTAGAATGCATTTATTAAATACATAATGTCACATATCTACATCGTTACAAATTTAGAATTTATCAATCTCTTACGAATTTGAGGGCCTATAAAAACAGCAATTAGAATTTTAACTATATCTCCAGGAATAAAAGGAATCACTCCTGCAGCAAGAGCAGCACTTAATGTCATATTAGCTTGATATGATAGCCATGTAGTACCAATTGTATAGCATACAGCAGTACCCAGTACTATACCTACAAAGCATAAAATCCTTTTCTCAAAAAATTTATCTATGAAAAACCCTGACAACAGAGCCATAAAGATAAATCCGATAAGATATCCACCAGTTAGCCCTAAGAGTTTTGTAGGACCGCTAGTAAAATTAGAAAATACAGGTAATCCAATAAAACCAATTAACATATATATTATGTAGCTGATAGTACCCTTTTTCATACCAAGTATGTAAAGGGAAAAATAGATTGCTAAGTTTGTAAATGAAATTGGCACCACACCAATGGGGAGTGATAAAGGCCCGAGAATACAGGTTACAGCCGCCATGACCCCGATAATTGCCATTTTATAAACATTGGATTTATTCGTCATTTTTTTATCCCCTTTTAATTATTAAACTGCATTTATGTCTACTGCAACATTGTTATATAAAACAATAATTAGTATATGTTGAAGTATACATAGACAGAACACTATTGTCAACTATTATTTATTTATTAGTTGACAATAGTGTTATAATGTTATAATCTCCGAGGTTAGTATATATAAAATTCTCATGTCAATCGAAATCTGTCAAGCAACGTTGGCTTTCAATTTGTGTTGTTAACATAAGCAACGTTGGCTTTCAATTTGTGTTGTGAACATAAGCAACGTTGGCTTTCAACTAGCGTTGTTAACATAAGCAATGTTGGCTTTCAACTTGCGTTGTTAACATAAGCAATGTTGGCTTTCAACTTGCGTTGTTTAACATAAGCAACGTTGGTTTGCAACTTGCGTTGTTTTTTCAAATATAAGTAATTAGCAATGAATTATTCCGTCGTCCAACCTATTAAAGTTCTTCAGTAAATTTAATTTATCGATAGCTTTGCTTGCTTTCCACCAGTTTTCACTTATAGCGAATTCCTTTAAATACTTTTCATTGTTTTCAAACCAGCTCCATGTAATATCCCAAACACCATTCTTTGGTCTTGTTTCAATTGTATAATCAAGCTCTTTTAATACAATGTCCTCGTTGTCCTTATAAAAGATACTTTTGGGAGAGCAGATAAAATCAGAAGGTTTTCGAGAATATTGAGCCCATTTCGAGGTATCTCTATCTATGAAATTATAAACAGATTTTTTTACCTTATCTGTTAAAGATTTGTAGTCATAATAGGATGTTAGCCCTGCTTGTTCTATAGCTTCTAGTAACACACAATATCCACCGACACCCATATCTCCATAGTTATTTTCCATGTTAAGCTTACCAATGATAACATCAGAGAGCATCAAGGCCTTTTTGAATATTTGAGAGTTTTTATCTGTATTCAAGAATATAAAACTGATAATCCCTGCAGTTACTCCTATTCCTTCATAAGCGTTGGCTTCCATATTGTACGTCCACCAAGGTGCATGAGCATAATCATTATTTGATGGTATATTAAAATACCATCCGTCCTCAGAACAATAAGCATTGCTTTCGAGGAACTTAATTATTCCTTGCATTATCGGATGCTGTAAATCATTAAAGTCAATATTTTTTAATACATTTATTGCCATCAATGTTGTATATGGTGATGAATTTGGATTCCAACTGTCTGCTTCAAAGGCATGTCCAAACCCACCGTCGTCATTTTGATAGAATGATAATGCGGAGAGAACTGCTTCTTTACTGCCGCTTTCAAAGTAATACTGCCATATCGCCAATTCAATTGGCCTTGCATTACGATATATCCATGACCTAATTTCTTTGTAGTCTTGTAATGATAATTTCTTCATAAAATACCACCTCGTAAAATTTATCATAAGAATTGTTCATAATCTTATTATATTTACACAAAAAGGCACCACCTGACACCGAAGCGATCTACGATATCGGTCATGCAAGGGCTGAACATACAAGGACCCAATGGTACGTTGATTTTACTGCCTTCTTTTAGAACCTCATATGCTTTCCTTACCTTTTCCTCCTCGTCTTCCCCAAAATGGAGACAAAACTGCATTGTGTTTCCTGTAATTCGTTCATTGTTTCCGTCAATATCCTCGCCAACAGCGATCACATGACCATACACATCAAGTTCCATGTGAAGATATGAGCCGTCAGGATTTTTTTCGTGATAACCTATAACAGCGTCAAAAGCTTTCTGGTAAAGTTCAACTGCTTCAGCACTGCCTTTGGCATAAATCTGCATGAATGCTCTTTTCAAAAAATCACCATCTCTCGTTTTAAAATAAAAAATTCAAAAATGATATGTACCTTTCTTATATGACTATGTTTTGGCAAGTACTTCTTAGTCATATATTAACCACACAGCAAAATTTAAATATATATTACCATTACTTGTTTTTGTTGTATTGTAAAAAATCGACATCACCTTGTTTCATAAGCAAATTTTCTTGCATTGATAGGCGACAGGGTATGATATCTCTTGAAATCGTTAATTAAATATGATTGGTCAGTATACCCATATTTGCAGACACTATCGTGAATATTAAAATTTATATCCAATAAAATATCCTGCCAAAGATATTGGTAGCGAACAAGCTGCGAAAGCTTTTTTGGTGAAACACCCACATATTCAAGAAACAATCTTTCGAGCTGCCTATGGCTGACTGCTGTATAACTGGCTAGTTCAGATATACTTGCCGTACCTTTTGACTTTAGAATTTTATAAATTGAGTTCATTACATTATTATTCTGTTTGTTCAAGTCTAACCTTTTAATGAGATATTTTTCAAGCTTTTCTACTCTGTCAAAAATTAAGGAATTACTAATGAGTATTTCTTGTAAATCACACTTAAAGTTTTTAAAGTAAGCTTCGCCTTGAGCAAATGTGTTAAGAGTGTATTTCATAGACTCGTCGGAAAACAATGGTACAGCCCAACTGTAGAACCTAATGCCAAAGCAAGCTATTGTAGGTGAAGCATTATTATCTTTGAATGTGGTATCACTTATTCCAACAAACAAGTCATTGAGCTGGTTTTTATTAGAATTAATACTAAAGATTATATCCATGCAAGTATCAGGTATTACAAGCTTATACCCCATTTCAGTTGTAGTAATGCTTGAATAAGGTTTTGGCATACCCCAAAAGCAGCATATGTAGGGTTTTAAATCTTCACATGGCTGAACCTCAATATATGTCTCATTATTCATAAATGGCTTGGCTGTAAGTGGATGATAAATATTACTTAGATTGAACATAAATTTTAAAGTATTTATCCCTTCATATATTTATTACTAAAACTTAATATTGTTTAGTGCTTGATAATATACCCTCACGCTCATAATTCCACAACAAATCTCTTTGTATATCCCCTTATTAGCTATCAACATACAGCCTTCCACCGTGCTGTTCTATAATCTTTTTAGCGATTGCAAGTCCTAGACCACTCCCGCCCATAGTGCTTCTTGATTCATCGTCACAGACAAAGGGGTCAAAGATTGTGTCATCATTTATCGCATAACCGTTATCAGCAATAGTGATTTTTACACCGATATTATTTTCAAGCTGTATCATCACCTTTGCATTTTCTGGATTGTGTCGATATGCATTGATAATCAGGTTTGACAATGCCCTTGAAAATTCAGTCATGTCAATATTTGCCCATATCTTTGTTTCGGGTACATTGATTTCAATCTCAATATGCTTTTCCTCGAAGTCATTATAGTACTCTGCGGCTAGCTTACGAAAAAGTCTTCACTGGGACTATGGTTCTTGTCCAACATTCTACTGTAGGTTGGTAGTGTATCCATAAATCAATCCTCCAAATATTACTATAAACAGAGTTCCTAGATTCGCCTATGTAATTTCTATATAGCTGATAATACTATCATATTGATATTCATGCATAACTCCTGAAGTTGGGTCATAAAATACGTTATCAAAATAAACTAATAAGTGGCTTTTAGGTATACCCCTTACGTTTATAATGCAACACTTTGGAAAATCTACTTTTTGACCATGAGTATAAACAGGTTTTTTATATGAAAAACCAAAATAATCAAGGGTTTCAAGTACTTTGCTCATGCTTGCCTGCCATTTAGTACTTTTCATTATTTTTGTAACTTCTTCAACAGAAATTCCTGCAAGCATTGCAAGGCATGTTTGACCACAACTTCCACTATCAGGTTGACTTAAGTAGCTGATACTGTCAATATGTCTTATTGGGTTGTCTTTGTTATAAGGGCTGTTATTGTTTATTCTTGTCAGCTGGTTCAACAAGGTAAATTGAACGCTGTAATTGCTTCTTGATCCTAATTTTCCAAAATCATCTCTGTTAACTGGAATTACATACTCCCCATTACCTTTAGGAATAAGTTTACATTCAAAGACTATATCATCAATAACAACCTTAACAGGAATATTCCCTTTCTCGCCACAAACTTCCCATACATTAAACGGTATTTTTATAAATATCCTGTTGCCTTCTCTATAACAATCTGACTTAAATGAATAACTCATACCTTCTTCTCTTTTCTCTATTTTTTAATCACTGCAATCCATACTTCCTGCCGATTTTCCTGCATGTAACACTCAATAACCGGCAGGTCAGCCAGCTGGTATCCTGAATTAGGAAGCCACTCAGTGTAAAATTGTTTATAGACCTTCTGTGTTGCATTTGGCAATTCTCCATTAGCTTCAAAAATTGCCCAAGTTGCTGCAGGGTAAGTAATCTCGCTCATCCCTTCAAGTGCAGGCACATATTTACATTCAGGCACGTCTACATGGTTTGTTACGGCAATTATATAATTCATTTCCTCTGAATCTCCCCATTGCCCTTCAGAAGCAATCCCTAAAAACCCAGCCGGTCTATAGTCTGGGAAATTCTCTATGAACCTCTTCATAGTTCCGTCTTTCCATGCATTTTCCCAAATCTGCGGAACAACTTCAAATGCCGTTGATGTTTTAACTTTGTGTAAAATCCCCATTACATTAAATGCCGGCCACTGTTCAATTTGATAATTCATATGATTTTCCCCTTTAATTGTTATTTGGAAGGAGAGCTTTGGGCAGGATTTCAATTGAACAGTTTCGTTTCTGACATTAGAAGGAAGTACACCATGGAAACTTTTAAATGCACGGGAAAATGAATCTTGATATTCATATCCATACTTCAATGAAATGTCAATTATTCTTTCAGTACTGTTTAGCAAATCAAAAGCAGCCATTGTTAAACGCCTACTTCTTATGTACTCGGACAACGGTTTATCCGCAATATATGAAAACATTCTTTGAAAATTGTAAACAGAACATCCCGCAATTCTTGACATGGTCTCATAGGAAATTTCACCTGCAAGATTTTCCTCAATATAGTTTATTGTCTCATTCAACTGTTTAACCCAATCCATCTTCTTCCTCCCAGTTCAATCATATCTTTATTAAGGCAAATCGTCTCGACATTTGATGCCGCATTTTGTAGATTTAGTTCTTATAATAAATTGTAACTATACCCATCATTATACAATAATACTGTTACGCAGAATATAGCAAATAAAAGAATAATAAAGCGGTATTCAAATTAAGAAGTAACAAGGGAGGTGATGCCATTGGGGACCTGGGCTACTTGCAAAAGAAATAGATAGATCATATGAAAAATAGAATTCATTTGTGAAAAGGACAAGGAGGCAGATATACTATCTCTCCTTGTCCATGGACTCTATTTTTAGGAACACATGACAATAATTTTATTAGGTGTAGTTTGGGCTGGTATACTGTCAATTTCATACCATATCCAGTAGAATTTCTTTTTAGCAATCTTTGAAAAAACTAAGGTTTTGCGTTTAATTCTTTATTCTCTATGACAGGTATCCAAATCTCAAATTTAAAATCTGGCTGACGCTTATCTCCAGGAAATGGGAAACACTCTATATCAATATTATTTTCGGCATATTTATAATTCGATGTTGGCAGCCACTCACTAAAAATACGTTTCCATGCATCTGACATTGCTGTACTTACAGGGCCATCAACTTCGAAAATTGCCCATGTGGATTTGGGTATTATTTTACTGCTCATGCCAGCGAGCGGTTCTTTTTCAGATACACTCGCAATCATATAATCCACCTTTCCTTCATCCATCACCTGTAAAAAGCCATGGACGCCTACAGGATTACCCGTCGATAAATTGGATATCTCCTCCACCATGCCATTGCCATATAACTGGTTCCAAAATTCAGGAACCACGCTTTCATCATCAGTAGGTCCCTGATAATGCCTCATGACACCAACAACTCTAAATTCTTCTTTTTTTTCAATCCTGTAATTCATTCCAACATCCCCTTTAATAGATATTAGGAAGGTTAATCGTGGATAGGCTTTTAAAGATACTCCTGAATTTCGTGCAATTGATGGTATAAACCCATGTAAATTCTGAAATGCACGAGAGAAAGAATCTGGTGATTCATAACCATACTTTACTGCAAGGTCAATTATTTTGATATTGCTGTTTTGCAACTCAAAAGCAGCCAACGTCATTCTCCTGCGACGAATATATTCTGATAAGGATATATCAGTTATAAACGAAAACACCCTTTGAAAATGTGAAACAGAACAACAGGCAATGTTGGCCACTTTCTTATAATCGATTTCTCCATCCAGATTTCTTTCAATATAATCAAGTGCTTCATTCATTCTATTCAAGTAGTCCATTCTACGACCTCCCTCCTAATCATAGTATAGTTGAAATAAAAAAATGAACCCGACATTTCATGTTCTTTTATGTAGGATATAACTAACTGTTAACCGCATTTTTTGTTTATTTACTATTTGGAAACGTTCGATTCGGTCATATAAGTTATCCTTGTCTTGATACTATAAATCATTCAGAAAGCTTTGTCTTGATATCATAAAACTGATGTATATCTATAAAAACTATTGTATAATATTTAATTCTATTTTAATAGAATTAAATGGATAAAAATTGCTTTCAAGTTGGATCTTAGGTAATATCATAGTCAGAAAAAGTTCCCCAATTTTCTATTCTATTAAATTCAGTATTCGTTGACATAAAGTAAACTATTATCGGAGAGTAATCTAATTCAGTATACATACTAAAAAATTCTCTATCCCCATATCTGATGGCTTCTAAAGCAATTGGAAGTTCACGTCTAAAAATATAGTTTCGCATAGCTGCTTCTGTTGGACTATATTGTCCATCTACATACAAATAAACATAGTAGAGGTAGTTTCCTCCGTTTCTTATCATTGAATAACTCCTCATAATCACTATACTAACTATCTATTTAGTATTTGTAGAAAACTTAATATTTATGAAAATTGTATAATGGAGTTATAAGTTTATAAGTTTTTATAATTAGATATATGGCATAAATTCTTCAAGTAAACTTTTACTCGTCTAAATTATTGAAGATATGTGATGAGTCCACCCACAAGGTTTGTATTTATTCTAAAAATAATGTTCATACTATAATATCAAATTTGTAAATAATACTTAATACTGAAGATATTCTTGCTATTACAATGGTAAAGGAGAATATTAAACTTGAAGTGAGTGCAAAAATGTGAGAGAGGGAATTTTTTTAAGAAATGGAACCGGATTAATTTAATCAAGGAAGGGCTATGTGAAAGAATTTAAACAAAAGGATGATAAAATAATGGACACTGATTTAGTTATGAAAGCCTACCAAATTAGTTGTAAATATAACGTTATATTAAAAGGTAGTATTGTGATATGTGGCAATGTTACTTGTATATTATTTGCACATTATTGTAAGAGTACATTGTTTTATAAGGATTTTTTTAAAGTTACTAAAGATACTTTAAATGTAAATAGAGTTGCTAATAAAAACTTAAGTGAAATAAAAAAACTTATAAAGCAATGTGGTTATATAAAGATATGGACAAAAGGGGTATTTTCTCTGTATGGGGATCTTAGGCCTTTGGCTGAAAAAGCGGGATTTGGAAAATGGTCAGATAATGGCTTGATTTCAAATGAAAAATACGGAACTGATTTTTTGATTACAGCGATTTTTTATAAATAGGGTGAGTTGTATGCATTATTCTTGATACAATTTTTCATCGCTCATATCTGTCTATTTGACAGTTAATCATTTCCAAAATAGCATTTTGCCTATGAAGTAAATATTCTTGGCTAAACTCGGTCCTGGCATTGATTATTGGATTTGATGTATTTTCAGATAAGTACACTAAATCTTTATGTCTTTATGTAAGTAACAGACGCGCCCATTGCTTGTGCAGCTATCATTTTCTTGGTTTTATCATATTGACTAACTGACTAAATCTTTCCTGCGTCAGCAATCCGCTTTTCTTTTCCTTTTCAGAAAAACCTTTATCAAACTCTTTTGCAGCTGCTTCGTCAATTTCATACACCGAATCCTCAAAAAAGCATCCTCCACAATCCGATAGTGCTCCTTCATATAGTTCAAGTGCTTGAAGTGGAACTGCATACATATTGTCAGAAGTTCTGATATCGTAATTTTTAGCTTCAACAAAGCCAAATTTGCTGTAATATTTAGGGTCACCATAAATTAAAATTGCCCTATATCCATGTTCTCTCGCAAGTTCCTTTGTATGTTTAATAAGCATACCTCCTATACCCTTGCCCTGATACTCTGGAAGTACAGATATGGGTCCAAATGTAATAACATCACACCCTTTGCCGTTATCACCTATTATTTTAGCTTTTGTGTATACAATGTTTCCAACAACTATTCCATTAATTTCGGCAACAAAATCCAATTTTCTTATAAATGAATCAGAGTCTCTCATTATATGCAATAAATAGTGTTCGTCACATCCAGGTACATGATGATTCCAAAAAGCTTCTCTTGTTAATTCTTCAACACTCCTAAAATCTGAAGGAGTTTCATTCCTTAATATTATATTTTCCATTTTAATTAGTTCACCTCACAAAACTTTTACTGTTCGCTAAGAGATTTCATCAAATCTTTTATTTGTATCAGCAAAACCAGTGTTTATTTATTCTAATATTTCCTTTAAATTTTCTTAATTACGTACATTCCTCTAGGAAATAATTGTATCATGAGTAAATAGTTTATATCTATATTTTTAGAAAGCTTTATGCAAAATATTTGTTGATAGCCCTCTAATAAACTTGAAATCCTACGTTCTTTATGCAGTTATGGAAATTATCATTAAAAAACTAAGGTTTTGCGTTTAATTCTTTATTCTCTATGACAGGTATCCAAATCTCAATTTTAAAATCAGGCAGACGCTTATCTCCATGAAACGGGAAACACTCTATATCAATATTATTCTCGACATATTTATAATTCGATGTTGGTAGCCATTTATTTTATACTTAGATATTATACTTTATGAAAAATATTCATTAAATTGGGAATAACTTTTAGGCATTTTATTTTCCTTCCATGCATTGGATAAATAATCTGCCCTGTCTAAGATTTCAACTAACTCCTCATGTGAATAGTCAATCAACGAAATAAAATGTTTCATATCGCTATACCTCCAATAATAATCACACAAATCAAGGCATCCTTCATATACTAGTTTAACAGCATCCACTGCTGCTATTACCCCCTGAACAGTCGCAGCTTGGTTCACTTCCTGTAAGCCATCCCTTGATAATTGCAGAAGCACAACCCACACCGGGGTTTACTTTCAATGCGTTAAACGGACAGTTCTTAGCACAAGCTCCACATTCCATGCATCCATCTTTGTGTATAATCTCTGACTTTCCATTATTAAAACCAAAAACCTTATGAGGACAAACCTCAATACACCTTTTACATCCTGTGCATTTATCTGAATTAAGTGTTAATGTAGCTACATTCCTTAAATATCTATGCTTCATTTCTCCACCTCCTAAAACTTTATAAAGCCATTAACCAACAATAAAAGGATTCCAAGACCTATTGTGATAATAATTACTGGAATAGCTTTTCTCATTTCTCTTAAAACACCTGAAAAAGAGGTATATGTTGAAGAGCCTGTAAAATTCATAGCATAAAATGCAGATATTGATGGCAATACAAGAAGATAACCCAATTCTTTAATAATGCCAAATGAAGGAGTCGCAATACCTCCATTCAAAAGTACTACCACCAAAGTCCACAACAAACCCAAGAGCCAACCTTTCCATGCAAATGCTCTGCCCGGTATCCAAGGAAGCAGGACAGGAGTTAAAACACAGCCTGTTATTATTGCACCCACATATGCGTAAAAGTCTATAACCCCAAAAGGATTGACTATAAAAAGGTTTAATAAAAATAGAATCCCAAATATCATTAGTGAAATCTTGAATGTAGCTACCAACTCCATAGGCGTAAGCACAAGTCGATCCATCATATTAAATTTCACAGTTCTCATTTCTTCATTTGCTTTCATGCCAGAAGTGATAAACTCTTGGATATCATTTGCTCTTACAGGACCATATATTATTCTAAAACCTGTGCTTTTGGTTACCTCATGAGCCCTGACTCCAGGCGCACCTAATTGTGGCAATATCAATGTTCTATGGGATACTATTGAGAAAAGTTTAGTCTTGCTGATGCGATTAATGAGTTCTGCTGTTCCAAAAGTTCCTTTCCCCGCAGCACACCAAACATTAATACCCTTAGTGTCTAACACCAAAACCCATACATTGAGTCCTTCGAGTTCCTTCCTAAGTGTATCAAAGGTTAGTTTATAGTTTGCAGTTACCAGAACATTGGAATCTTTATCAGGTGTTCCTATTGCGTAAATACCGGGGGCTACCTTATAGTCCATTCTGCCAATGCCCCATCGGGTTTTCCATGTTCCTATGGTATCTTTAAAGACTAACTGTGTTGACACTTGCGGTACAATTCCTACATCAGTTTCTAATTCACCTATTATCCAATGGTCATTTTTGCTATACTGTGTGATTGGATTACTTGAGCATTTTTCATTACCGCTACAACAACAGGATTTGTTATTCTCAATAGAAGGTAATGAATCCAATTGATTAGTTTTTTTGACTTTAGCTTTAATCCTTACCGTTTTGGATTTAGAATCAGTACTACAGCAAACTTTATTCTCCAACTGCACACACCTCCATTTATAAACAATTACATTTATCAGAGCTTTTGTTTTTAACAGTAGTGAGCTCATTAATTAAGTCAATCGCTTTCGCTGCACCTTCTGCTGAAATTGAGTAGTAAGTCCACTTTCCTTCATTCCTAGCAGCTACAATACCACTTTGAACTAAAATCTTCATGTGATGTGAAAGAGTTGATTGACCTATATTTAGCTGTTCAAGTAAAACACAAGCACACTTTTCTCCACTCTGTAAAAGTTCAAGAATCCATAGTCTGTTCTCATCACAGAATGCCTTAAACACTTTGGCATTATCTAAATGCTGATTATTCATACCACAGTCCACCTCATATCTAAAATATTCGATATGATAGTATCATATGCATCAAATCGAAAAATGTCAATATAAAAATTTGTATTATCCTCTCTTATGCCTAATTTTACAAGCCGTCTGAATACAAAAATATATTTTTAGCAATATTAATCTTATAAATGAGATCTCCTTAAAACGCTTATTTCATTAGTTTCTCATACAAAAATGCAAACTTATTTTCACTCTCACCAATCTTTACATAGCCTGCTTTTTCATACAGATAGTGATTTCTTATACTATAGTATGGGGGGGTATAAAACTTGTGTTTATGCTAAAGAAAATTAAGTTTTATTCTATATTTCCATAAATAAATTTGCCCTTAAGGTAATTGCGTAAGTCATCTAAGAAATTCTTAGTATCTTCGCATCCTGGTGCGTTAGTTAGGATAATTATTGCAGAATTCAATTCTTTAAATATCATAACATTGGAGTAAAAGGTACCCTCACAACCATAATGATAAAAGTAAGATTCATTACCAGATTCATTATACCAACCCATTGCGTATTTCGGAATGCCACCAAGTAGATATTTACAGGACTGAGAAGTTATATATCCATCCTTTTCGTTAAGCCCCTCTAGATAAATGTTAACATATTTCGCCATATCATTGATTGATATATCTATATTTCCTGCTGGAGATGATATTGGGTCTATAAAGAGAGTATAATCCTCTGGTGATACTGGCATTCTTTTACCAAACCAGCCCACTTTATGTCCCCAAGGCTGTTCTCTATCAATAGTATTAGGTTTACCAAAACTAATTGAAATGCCAATATCCCGAGCGGTTTCCATCGCTAAATCTTCCCACGATTTTCCCGATACTTTTTCCAGCATTATTCCCGCTATACTATATCCAGAATTTGCATAATTTATATCAGTACTTTTGACTGGTGGAAGAGTAAGCACATATTTACAGAATTGCAATCTTCTTTCTTGTTGATTACCAGTAAAATCAGGTATATTTGTATAAATAACCTTCTTACTAGAAGAATCCGCTTTTCCAATAAATGTATTCAACGGTTGTAATGATGTCTTGTGTGAAAGTAAATCTTTCAAAGTAATCGAATAATATGCTTGGTTTGAATTATTCTTCCATTCAGGAAACAAGTCAAAGATTTTTGTATCCCAACTTATAAGTTCTTTCTCAACTAGCTTTGCCGCAATTAAAGCTGTATAGGATTTACCGCAGGAACCAATTTGAAATTTATCTTCAATGGATACTTTCTTATCAGAACCTTCAAAAATATAACCTAATGCATTTATTTCAATAATTTTACCATCTCTTATAATACAATAGGTAACACCAGGAATTCTATAATACTTTCGTAGACCTTCAATACCAACTTTTTTAACGGAATCAAATTGTAAAGGCTTTTTGTCACGAATACAGTATTGATTCAATAAAAGTATTACCCCAAGAGAAATTAACAATATAAAACAAATTTTAAAAATCAGTTTTTTCTTCATATAATCCTTCACTAAATATTATAAATAATTATTATTAATATGTTATATTATGGGTATTAACAAGTCAAGGAAAGGAGTTATATGATCAAATAAACAACATTTTCAAACACTAAACAGGAACCGCTTAAAAAAGTGGTTTCTGTTTAGTAAATTTGGGACTAATTCCCTACAACCGCTGAATAATAATTTCACATCCATAAAAGACTATTGAAGACTTGGTAAATAGACATTTTAAAGTTAAAAATAACCTTTAGAAGGGATGTGATAAAATTGACCAAACCCATGAAAATTATATTGGCTAATGAGAAGA
Source organism: Bacillota bacterium (assembly GCA_023441625.1). GTDB lineage: Bacteria > Bacillota > Clostridia > Acetivibrionales > DSM-1351 > Ruminiclostridium. The sequence continues at coordinate 24,997 of JAEZOA010000174.1, read as the reverse complement.
GTCCATACCTGTTGCAGCATGCAGGAAACCCAGTAGATTGGTACCCTTGGGGAATAGAAGCGTTAGAAAAAGCTACGGCTGAAGACAAACCTATCTTCCTTTCTATTGGGTATTCCTAGTGTTGGGTTGATTCGTAAATAATGGTACTTCTTGTCACTGGTGGCATCTACGATAGCCACAGCAATGCTAAAGAAGTATCCACCGATAAAAATTATTGTATGCACGTTTACTAAATACACCATTTATATATTTTTAACTTAATCAAAGATTTGTATGAGAAATTTTCAGATATTGAAAGATAGACAACTCTAAAATAAATGTCCTTTAGGGAGCCGTTTTAATCATTAACATGTTTCTTAATCCAGTTTGAAATATCTTTTTCTTTTAAAAATCCTTCTGCTGTTTTAAGACCTAAATCAATTAACTCGTTTTGAGTATATCTTACATCTATATTATTTAATTTGAGCATAAGCACCAAAACTGCTACACCAATCCTTTTATTACCATCAATAAATCCATGATTACAAATAAGGCTATGTGATATAACAGAAATTTTTTCAATATTACTAGGATATAAGTCTTTGCTATCATAAGTCATAAAAGCTCTACCTAAAGCGCTCTCAATAAGACCTCTGTCTCTTATGCCAAAACTTCCACCAGTTTCCTTAATAATTTTCTCATGAAAAATAATTATATTGTCAGTACTTAGAAATCTCATTATTTTGCTAACTCCTTGAGAGATTCGTTATTTTCAGTAATTACTGCATCCATAAGATTCTCAATTTCTCTTTGTTCTTTAATTTTTATAAATTCAACAAAATTTATAACTTCCTTTTTCTTATCTTCTGTCAACTGTTCAAATTCCACAATAAGCTTTTCTGCAAGAGTCATAAAGTCGCACCTCGTTCTCATTTATTTACAAATAAATTATACCATGGATAAATACTATTTTATACTGAAATTATTATAGATATTATGCTTTATGGAATAAAAAAAACTGATTTTAAGGCAATTTGTCCTTGAAAATGCAGATGCTATGTTTATGAAAACCAATAAACTATAAAATTATGAAAGGAAGTGATGCCCACATGTCAACTAATAAACAAGCCAATAGACTAATCCATGAAAAGTCCCCCTATCTTCTCCAACACGCCCATAATCCAGTAGACTGGTACCCATGGGGGCCTGAAGCCTTTGGGCGGGCGATTGGTGAAGACAGGCCGATCTTCTATTGACCAATTCAATAAGGAATTATCAACAAAGGCTATAATTACGGAAATAAATAAGTGTATTGAAAATAATACAATGCAAGTCAATGAATATGAGTTGATTATAAATATTAATAGTATTAGGCAAAATGCGGAGATGGCTTATAACCTTCTCCTTTTTGTTTTCTATTAGTTCAATTTTGCCTTAACAATACTGTATATAAACAAAGGGGTACAATCTCCCAGATTCTACCACCCCATTAATATCTTGTCTTTTATTAGTCAAAATAATTCAAATCATATGTAATCTTCACCATCCCAAAAGTTGAATCATCTTTATTTAGCTCAAGAAACCATACATCCCCAACCTTATCAGAAACAGGGCTTATTCTATAAGCTACACCCGTATCAGCAGTAACTTTAGCTGAATCTTTTGGCGTTATATTTAATAGTGCAAGCATTTCATTCATTGACTTCTTTGTGTATTTAATATCTGTTCCTTTACCCGCCCAATTTTTAGCCGAATACATCGTAACTCTTACAACCGTATCGGTATCATTGGCAACAATAAACTCATAGTGGGTACTGTCTTTGTCGTCATATGAGTATATAGTCATTGGGAATGTCTCTTTTGCAGTTTTATTGTTCCATTTTTCAACATCACTTGTCTTACCTAACCTTGAGAACAAGTCCGATTTGCTTATTCTGCTATAACTTGGTGCATCAAATATCGGTTTAATAATTTGCGTTTCGCTCACGTTAACCTTTTTTTGATTAGATTTCGATTGTGTACACCCTGCAATGCTAACAGAAAACATCATAACTAAGCAAATCAATAGCCATTTTCCCTTGTTTTTTAACATAAGTATTTCACTCCCCTTGAGTATATTCTTCATTGCACACGAAGTATCAAAATTAGTCTAAACTTCACATTAGGAGTTTAGAGGTAAATTGGTTCACGTGTATCCAAATCGGGATTTTCAGAAAGCATAGACATAAATCTTCTCGTACATATACTGCAAGACTAATCTCCACTTAGAATATCACAACCATTTGGAAATAGTAACCAATGCCCAGCTTCAGAATAAATTTGTAGCACATTCATATTATGTGTAGAATAACCATCTCGAATGCAATGGGCTCTAAATTTTAGGAAGCATATTTCCCCAGTATTTGGCATTGCAATTCCTCCTTACAATACTTTAGTTTATGGATAAAATCCTTTACCGTTGCGACCAAAGCCGTATAATTATTTTATCACTATAAGCATATTCCTACATTTTACCATATTCAACATTATACATTTTAATTCCTTTAATTGGGCAGTTGAAATTTAAAACATTTATGATAATTTAGACTAATTTCGTAATATATGGTTATATGTGGAATAAAATGTTAGTATATAGTAGTAGCAATCTAATAATTGATATGATAAGAACTGTCTTATTAACCATATGATTTATAGACATTTAATTCTAGATACTCTATTACGAAAAATGGATTAATACTTGTAAACGAAAAGGATTGTTTTATTTTACAAAATACTACCTAAAAAATGATATAAAATTTTCATTATCCTCTATTTCCATATCAATGTATTTTAGCAATATTTCATTAGTTTCAACATTTTCAACATCAATTTTCAAAAATTTAATTAAGTTGTCACTTATAAGCCTTAATATAGTAGAGTCTTTTTTGAAGAAATCCCTTAAAATTCTATTTACTGTATTAAGTAACTCCTTATTATAAGTTTCTTCAAGAAAAACTTTTTTCATTTGTGATAATGAAATATTTAGCGGTGTTACATTATATGGGTCTAATTGTTCTGCTTTAACAAGAATTCTCGTTAACATTTTAAAATATGTATAAACGAAAAATAAACTTGCAGAACGCTTAAAATCTTTCGACTTTGAATTGTAATCTAGATTTGTTTTTGCATACTTAAATACTAAGTATGAATATAAAAAGTACTCAATGCTAAAGGGAGCATCTTCTGTAACTAAATTCCACTTATCTCCTACAGGTGTTAATTCCCCTGCTTTTCCATATGCTATTCCTGGATGTTGTTTAATTCCAGAAACATAGGATTGAACTAAATCTTTAGCAGATATCACATTATCAAATTTATCGGGCAAGAGGTATTTATACTTTTCCTCTCCTTTAAATTTACTTTTTTCAGCTAAGGCTGAGCCTGATTGTATTTCATAAAAATAGCCTACTTCCTCAAGCATTGATTTTTTCTCTCTTTGGAATCCATTTAATGAATAAAAATCTTTACCTTTAACAGAATTCTGACTATTAGTATATTGAGTAATTAAATTACGCTTACCTCTTCCTCTATCCATTATTATTTTAACTAATAATTTTCCAAAATGCTTGTCATATTCCAAATTAGGAATCCCTTTAAAGAATAATTTAATCGAATTAGCAGTCTGACACCCATTTACTATTTGAGGAGTCGTTATACTTACAACTCTATTAATACGTCTCCATTCATCACAAACAATAGTTACTCCATTATTATAATACCAAAAATTATTAGATTCATTGCGTAATGTATTTTCAATTCCTTTATTTACATCAGTTCTTTTTAAATAATTTCTTATATTTGAATAATAAAGGAACTCATCCCCCTTACTTACGAAGTCAAAAAAATCTTTTAGTGATACTTGTGCAATAAGTGTATCATCCGCTTCAATTGCATCAGAACATATTCCTAGACATAGTTTTGCACCATCATATTTTTTCGGAATATCATTTAATTTATCCTCAATATATTCATTTATTTCATCCAAACCAAAAACATTTAGTGAAAAATTATAATAGTTTCCTTCCAATTCTTCCGATAAGTTTTTAACTTTTGGTCGTTCAAAAGTAACATCTATATTATTATTTGTAATATAGTAAAGACTTATCTCTTTCTTTTCATTAATATAATTTTGAATAAGTGCTGATGCTTCTTTAATTTCTTGTCTATCACCAACTACAATGTTATTTGCAAGCCTTTTAATATCAGCAACAAATTTAGGTATAGCCTCCCACTTATGAGAATTGTTATATTTTGCTTGTACTATAAATAGCTTATCCCCTTGCTCAAAAAGGGCATCAATACTATTATCATTTGCTCCATTATATTTTATATCTTCTTCTTGTTCGTCTTCACTTCTTTCAAATAAGTAGTATAAGCACCATTTTGTAAATAAATTTCCGATTTCAACCGTATTACCTGAAACAATATTTTTATTTATATAGCTATCTATTAGTGTATCAAGTTTATCTATTTTAGCACGTAAAACACTTTGGCTTTTAGCATCATTTTTTTTAACCATAATATCTCCTCCAACAATTTAATTACTTGTAAATTAAAAAATTAATATCGTAATAATATCGGTAATGTCCTTAATATCAAGTGCTTATAGGGTATATACCAAAATAAAGCCATTTTATAACCTTCTATAATGCAGTTATACTAATACTTTCCATTGGTACTAAATATTAAATATTCGGTCGTTCAATAACATTGATATGTGATTAGATGTGATAATTGATAATTATTATCATTTAAATTCAAGTATCACCTTTATTATCTTTTGAGTGAAACGCCTTACTTACTATCTCTCCAGTACTCTCCTTTTGATTTTCTATCTTATCAATCAAATCAATAAAGTTCTTCTTAATATTTTTAGCATACGTTTTTGCACTTGTTACTCCAGGCGTTTTATATATTTCATATATATCACCACGTTCAATTTCTTTTAAATCTCTCAAAATAAACTCTATTTCCATTTGATATTTTTTACAAATGCTCACACTATCACCCCTCTAGTCTTTATATTCGCCAAAATAATGTGTAATCCTTCAACAATATCTAAAATTTACTAATAATGTATTTAACAACAACATAATATACATGATTGTTTTAATATATATGCACCCTCAAAAAGCCATGTACGATTAAATAAAATACCCTACAGTAAGTCTTTATAGAAAGATAATGCATCTCTATACCCACCTTTTACTTAATTCTTAATCTCTATTAAAACAATAGAAAATAGGGTCTAAAATCCATCCTACATTAGGGTGATGGTGTCATATACTAATGGATAAAAATAATGGCTTATTTGAAATATTAGCTGTTTAATATGGGTATAATATTATAAAATATATATATTGAGAGGAATCTACAATGAAAGAATTTATTGATAACAAATATAAAAAGGCAAATCGTCTAATAAACCAAAAATCTCCTTATTTATTACAACATGCTTATAATCCAGTAGACTGGTTTCCATGGAGTGATGAAGCCTTCCAAAAGGCATCAAGGGAAAGCAAGCCTGTATTCTTGTCCATAGGCTATTCTTAGTGGTGTATACTGTCAACTTGTCATTGGTGCCATGTAATGGAGCACGAATCCTTTGAGGATGAAGATGTTGCGAAGTTACTGAACAAGAATTTTATATGTATAAAGGTTGACCGTGAAGAGCGGCCTGATATAGACAGCATTTATATGTCTGTTTGCCAATCCCTTACGGGTCGGGGAGGATGGCCATTAACAGTATTTCTCACTCCAGAGAAGCACCCCTTCTATGCAGGCACTTACTTTCCTAAACAGGATAGTATGGGTATGATGGGGTTAATGAGCCTTCTTGGTGCAGTAAGTGATGCTTGGCAGAATAACCGTAAAACGCTGTTGGATTCAGCAGAAAAGATATTGGCCTATGAAAAAAGCCATAGACGTTTAGAAGGTGGTTATATCACCTCAGATATAATTCATGATGCTTTTTCTCAGCTAAAATATAGCTTTGATAGTAATTATGGTGGCTTTAACACTGCGCCTAAGTTTCCCACTCCTCATAATTTGTTGTTTTTACTTCGCTACTGGTATTCTCAAGAAGAGCCCTATGCTCTTGAAATTGTAGAAAAGACCTTAACTTCTATGAGAAATGGTGGAATATATGATCATATTGGTTTTGGCTTTAGTAGATATTCTACTGATAAAAGGTGGCTTGTTCCGCACTTTGAGAAGATGCTTTATGACAATGCGTTGTTGGCTCTTACGTACGCTGAGGCCTTTCTCGCTACAGGCAATAGTAACTACTCAGAGACAGCTCACCAAATTCTTGACTATGTTTTAAGAGACATGACGTCACCTGAAGGTGGCTTTTACTCAGCTGAAGATGCCGACTCGGAAGGCGTGGAAGGTAAGTTTTATGTATGGTCGGTTGATGAAATAAAAAGTATTCTTGGGGATAATGACGGAGAACTATTCTGTAATCTCTTTGACATTACTCCAGCTGGTAATTTTGAAGGAATGAACATCCCCAATCTTATTGACACAGGGACTTTGCCAGAGGAGAGTAAAGCTTTTGCAGAAGCCTGTCGCAAAAAGCTTTTCACCTACAGAGAAAATAGGATTCATCCTTACAAGGATGACAAGATTCTCACAGCCTGGAATGGACTTATGATAGCCGCTATGGCATACTGCGGAAAAACCCTAGGTGAAGAAAAATATATAACCTCTGCTAAACACTGTGCTGACTTTATACTTCAAAAGCTAGTCAGGTACGATGGGAGATTACTTGCTCGATATAGAGACGGTGATGCCGCATTGCCAGCGTATTTAGAGGATTATGCCTTTCTTATATGGGGCTTGCTGGAGCTATACGAAGCAACATATGAGCCACATTATTTGAAAGAAGCTTTGAAATTAAATGAGGAAATGCTAGATCTCTTTGGAGATAATACAGATGGTTTATTTCTCTATGGTCATGACTCGGAGGAACTCATTACCCGTCCTAGAGAATGTTATGACGGTGCTATCCCCTCTGGTAACTCTGTAGCAGTAATGAATTTACTCCGACTTGCTAGAATTACTGGACAATCTGAATTCGAAAAGGAAGCCGTAAAAATAATAAATTATTTTAGTTCAGAGCTAGAAGCAGTTCCAACAGGACATACCTATATGCTTTGTGGCTATCTATACTCATCAACAGATATTTCCTCGGAGGTTGTCATTACTGGCTCAGACTGTGATGATATGATTAAAACCTACAATAGTATATATCATCCTTTTACTGTTTCTATTTCAAATATTACGCAAGAGCTAACTAAAATTGTACCATATGCCTCCGAATACAGTGCATCAAATGAAAAAGCAGTGGCCTATGTTTGTCAGGACTTTTTATGCATGCCGCCTATTACCGATACTTCAAGCCTTGCAGATGTATTATCTAATAAGAGTTAACTCTGCTAATAGGCAATAGTACAATGCGCATGAAAATATGCGCGTTGTACTATTGTTCTACAGCGGTCTTTTATCTAAATGTATCTTAAATTCACAAATAAATATTTCTATGCTTCTAGCATTGAGAAAATCGCTTGAGGTATTTTTTCAACTGATACCTGCTTCTCAACAGCACCAATATTGTAGGCTACTTTTGGCATGCCATATACCACACAGGATTTTTCGTCCTGTCCTATGGTTCTTGCCCCCTTCCTTCTCATGGAAAGCAAACCTTTTGCTCCATCATAACCCATTCCTGTTAATATCACTCCAATAGCATCGCTCCCAACCATATTTGCAACTGACTCAAAGAGTACGTCAACACTCGGGCAATGTCCATTAACTTTTTCAGAGCCATAGCACTCAACCTTATATTTATTACCAAGCTTTATAATTTTCATATGCTGATCCCCAGGCGCTATCAGTACCTTTCCTTGTTCAACATAATCTCCTGTCTGTGCTTCTTTAACCTGTAATTGTGTTTGTTTATTTAGTCTTTCTGCAAACATACGAGAGAAAACAGGTGGTATATGCTGAACTATTACTATACCAGGTGTTGTAGTTGGAAGAGACTTTAGAATATTATACAATGCTTCTGTTCCTCCTGTAGAGGCACCAATTGCTATGATTTTACCAGCTTTAGCCTTTTGGTTTAAAAATGTATCTGTTTCATTTATTCTTTTTAGTTTACCAACTTTGGCAGTTGAAGCTATCTTAATTTTTACTATTAAGTCCTGTAAAAACTCTTCAATACTACTTACCGCTTGGACATTTGGCTTGGCAACAAAATCTACAGCACCGGCATCCATAGCATCAAAAACGGCATCACTTACACTGCTGACTACTATTACGGGTATAGAATATTGTGGAAGAAGCCTTCTTATAAACTCAATACCATTCATTTTTGGCATTTCAATATCACAGGTCATTACATCAGGTTGATATTTAAGAATTTTATCTCTTGCATCAAATGGATCAATAGCCTTCGCTACAACCTCAATAGTGGGATCAGAAGAAATTCCCTTGGACAATATTTCACGGAATAACAGGCTATCATCTACAACCAGTACACGTATTTTCTTCCCAATTATCATTTTCTCACCTCACATAATCAGTTCCCGAACTTATTCTTTTCGATAAACAGCAGGCATTATGTACTTAAACCTTGTTACTTCTCGGTTAAGAGACTCCGAATGTCCGATAAATAAATAACCCCCATATTCCATTAAGTCATAAAATTTATCAACAAGTTCACATTTTGTTTCTTCATCAAAGTAAATCATTACATTCCTACAGAAAATCACATCAAACTTACGTCTAAAAGGAAAAGTTTTATCCATTAAATTAAACTTTCTAAATATTACTTCATTTTTTATGCTATCATTAAGAACAGACTTTTCTTCATCAATTTTTTTGAAGTAATTGAGTTTCCATGAAGCAGGAATCGAGACTATCCCATCATTACTATATATCCCTTTCTTCGCTATTTCAAGTACTTTGCTAGAAATATCAGTAGCCAATACTTTTGAATCCCACAGCCTTTTTTCTTTTCCAAGGAATTCATCAACGATCATTGCTAATGTATATGCTTCTTCACCAGAAGAACACCCTGCACTCCATATTCTCAAGTCTCTATCCTTCCGATTTCTTGTAATATTAGGAAGCACAGTATTATTAAAATAAGAGAAATGATCCGCTTCTCTCATAAAAAAGGTATGGTTTGTAGTTATTTTATTAATCAGTATCTCTACAGCAGTTCCAGTTTTATCTGCTACTATATATTGAAAATATTCTGAAAAGCTTCTAAAATCATTCTGCATTAGTACATTGTATAGTCGTCCTGTTATAAGTGCTTTCTTCTCTTCTTTTAAATTTATACCATAATTTGCTTTAATATAAGCCGCTAATTGTTGAAATTCTTTATTAGTAATTGTAATCATGCATGTCACCATCCCATTAAACAGAGAGTGAGCCTATAACAGCCCACTCCATACCTCAACCTCTGAGATTTATTATCTTCTTTTTTTATTGTGGAAGTTCATATATAAGAATATTATGAGTAGATTGTTGTATTTTGTCAAACAATAAATTATTTTATGTATAATACACGTAAATGATTGTATGTACTTTATACAAAATGAATATTTAGCATACCCCCATCATATTTTGCCCCTGTTATTTCTTTAGAATGTAGCTTAGCAGGTAATACGAAGCATCTTCGCTCATTCTTTATTGATATTGTTATTTCATCACACTTTTGGGAAAGCTTTAATTCCTTTTTATCAACAAAAGGCATATTAATTCTAAAATTATACCCTTCAGTTTCCTTCTCAACAGTAAATATTTTGTCTTCGAAAAGAACCTTTTCAGGACTCATTTCACCGTAAATTGTATCCCCAACCTTTAGGAGCTTCTCATATTCTCTTAGCTCTTCGTTTAGAAGTTCTAGCTTAAAGATCGGAATACCGTTAAAGCTATCACAAATATCCTTAATACTATCACTTTGAATAGCTGCCCATTTTTCAAAATATCCATTTAGAGAAACTGTAGAAAAGATTTTATTTATTATAATTGCGTCCACATTATAGTCAAAAAGGTGGAGATAAGAAAAGCTTCTTTTTGCCTCCTTCACAACTATTTTTTCAGGAGTAGTCACTATTCTAATGCTAACCTTATCCTTGTTCAGCATTAATTGATGAAGCTCATCAATTTTTGCATATAGTCTTTCAAATTCATCAAAAGTATTATCATCTGGAATAGGAATTTTCAAAGCAGCTTCCACTAACGGCTTCACAAGCTTAGCCCCCTTCCTTTTAACAGGAAGAAACTTTTCTATCCAATACTTAAATAAGTCTGGGAACTTAAGCAATGACATTGTTTCACCTGTTGGAGCGCAATCTACTATTAGCACATCATACTTTCCTTCATCATATATTTCCTTTATTTTAATCAAAGATAACAGTTCTTCTAAGCCAGGAAATACTAATAATTCTTCGTTCTCTATGGACTTATCTGCTTTTAGCACCATGAGTTTTTCTATATAACCTTTTAGATTCCCCCAAACCCTTTCATTCTCTATAAAAGAATCAATTTCCATAGCGAAGAGATTATTGCAAATCTCTAAAGGATCGTTTGAAAGCGTCATATCAAAAGAATCCCTTAAGCTGTGTGCTTGGTCTGTGCTAACAATTAGCACCCGTTTGCCCTCATTAGCAATTTTGCACGCTGTTGCAGCTGCAATACTTGTTTTACCCACTCCGCCTTTTCCTGTATATAATATTATTCTCATACTTTTCCCTCCTTAGATTCCTTTTCGTATACACGTATTAAAAACATGGCATTTTAAGAAAAATCTACATTGACCCTTTTGGCTGTTTTCTTATCTTCGCAGCTTCCTTCTTTTACACCCTCTCTAATCAGCTCAAGAGCAACCTCCTTTAGCAAATTAAATGCATCCTTTTCAAAGGAATCTACCCTTTCCCTCATTTTATCAGGCATTATTTCCTTTATGGCTTCATATTTAAGTTTCTCAGCCATGATAATTTTCTTAATAAACTCTTTATTCATACAAATCCTCCTTAATAATTAATACCCCTTAAAGCTTTTTTAGTTGAATCATTTCTACTAACAGCTTGGTATATGTATAATTAATATAGCCTTATTCAAAGCTTATACTAAGCACTTCTTCATTTAGCTTTGCAGAAGTTAGGGTGTACCTTCTAATAGCATTAGGTATAGGAATATTTCGCTTAAAGTTTCCAATTTTAACTATAATTTCTGTTCCAGCTTCAAAAAGCTCAAAGTCCTTTTTTTCAGTGAAAGGCAAGTAAACATCGAGTCTATAACCCTTTTCAGTCTTATTGTATGTTTCGTTTACTGTTGTTTTCAAAACCTTAAATATATTCTCATCCTGAAGGGAATCTGTAACAATCCTCTCGAGTCCAGCAATTCCATTTATGTCAATCTCATACCATTTTATTTTGTAGGTTGGTACATTTGAAAATACCGAAGTAATTTCATCTAAATATTTATTTTGAAGCTGTTTCCATTTATCAAAAAAACTATTTTCAACATCCTCTGGTATTATCCTATTGATATATAACCCATCCACATTAAAGTTGTATAAGTTCAAATACATATAGTTTCTCTTAGTTTCCTCTACAACCATTTTTTCGGGGATAGTGACAAGTCTTATACTGCATATTTCTCTATCTTTTAAAAGACTTTGCAAACTCCCTAACTTTATAAATAGTTTTTCAATATCATTCATAGCATTATCACTAGGCATATCTAATTTAAAAGCCACCTTCCCAATAGGCCGCAATACCTTCATAGCTACTTTTTCGATAGGGAATAGCTTTTCCATATACCATGACATAAGTTCTGGGAATTTTAACAGAGAGATAGTTTCGCCTGTAGGGGCACAGTCCACTATAATTAAGTCGTATATATTTTTATCATATAATTCCTTTATCTTAAGCAAAGAAAATAGCTCTTCAATTCCCGGGAATACAACTATATCCTCCATAGCTTCACTATTATCTTCATTTTTAAACCTAAGCATATTCCCAAAGGCTCCTGCTATACTTCCATAATGCCTATTCATTTCATAATTTGAGTCAATTTCTAATGCATCTAGATTATTTGACACCTTTACAGGCTCTTCTTTAATTTCCTGCATAAAAATATCCGCTAAATTATGTGCCATATCCGTACTTACAATTAAGGTCTTAATTCCTTCTTTTGCTGCCTTCACTGCATGTGCTGCAGCAGTACTTGTTTTGCCTACTCCGCCTTTTCCTGTAAAAATGATTATTCTTCCCATAAGTAATTCCTCCAATAATTTATTTATCATAACTTATTTAGCATTATCAAAATTTGATTTATTTTTAAGCAAATGCTGTATTTTCATATTGTTTTATTTCTATAATTCGATTTATGAATAGTTCCTTATCCGAAGTATTGGCTTTAAAAAATACCACATACCAGCTTTATGCTAAACTGCTTGAGAACATTGAACAGTCCAAAGTATGTGATATTAGTATGCTTATTAGTTTGTCAGCCTTCCTTCTTTTTCTGCATATTATATGCCATTTTGAGCAGTAGCTTCTCTGGAACAAAACTTTCGAAAAATCGAGCTAACTTCATAATAGTTCCTGGTACAATAGTTAACTTTCCCTTGAACATCTGCTTTATAGCATATTCTGCAACGTACTGACTTGTTAATCCCTTGAGACTAAATGCTACATTTGCTGTTTGATTAAACTCGGTATCAACAGGCCCTGGACAAAGCGTCCCTACATACACCTTACTACCAGCCCTACGTAGCTCCTCATAAATAGCTTGCGTAAGTCTTAACACGTATGCCTTTGATGCATAATAGCTAGACATTAATGGTCCAGGTAAAAAAGCTGCTGATGAAGCAATATTTAATATATAGCCAGAGTTTTTTCTTTTAAAATCCCTTACGAATAGCTTTGTTAAAATATCAACTGCTTTAATATTTGTATCAATCAGTCTTAACTCATCATGAATATCTATATCATCAAATGCTCCAAAAATGCCAAAACCAGCATTATTTATAACAATCTCAATGTCATCTGACTTAATCTGCTCATATAGAGAAAAACAGGCTTCCTCTTTTGATATATCAAGGCTAATTATCTCAACATGGGTCGTTAGTGTTTTTTTGAGCTCCTCAAGCTTATCTCTCCGACGTGCAACAAGAATTAAATCATAGCCCTTTTTACTAAGTATTATAGCCATATCACGTCCGATACCTGAACTTGCCCCTGTTATTAATGCCTTCATGTATATTCTCCAATCCATTAAACAAATACTCTAAGATATACTTTATAATAAAAATAAAAGCTATCAATTTATCATTTTACTCTATTCTACAATTATTCTTTTAACTTTCTTAACCTCTTTATTTTCACCATTCAAGTTGTCTTTTCCATGTTTAAAAGCAGTTAACACTTTGCTAAATATGCTCACAGCAGCAGCCTTTTCTTCTTCGGTCAGTACCTTATACACTTCTTTGAAATAGTATTCAATGTACTTTTTCTCTTGATTAATGAAATCTTCAGCTACCTCAGTTAAAACAATATTTACTACTCTTCTGTCTTCATTCCCTCTGCTTCTTTCAACCATTAGTTTCTTTTCAAGCCTGCCGACTACACCAGTAGCTGTATTTAATGGTGCATTAATATACTCAGCAATCTCGGTCATATTTGCAGTCTTGTTTCTATACAAAAATAGAAGTGCTAATATTTCATTTTTTGAATAGTCTAAGAATGCATTGCTCCATTGGTTCGGAAAAAGCAAGAATTTAAATTCATCAATATAATTAAAAATTATGGATTCAAAATTGAACCCTTCATTTGCTGTCATAATTCTGTCCACGCCCCGCATTAGGCACAAAAATCCATTAAAGTACTGGCATGAACTCGGTCCCCCTCATCTTTTTTTATTTATCGTAGTTCTTTCAACACTTAACCTCTCAAATTAGTTCTTCTAAAGAACTATATTTTAATTCTATATCAGAAGTATTTTTTTGTCAATTTAAATTTTGTTATTCCATAATCCAGTAGTCAAAGGTATGCTTTAGATAGACATATTTGTATGGCATATAAAAGTAACCCTTATCTCCCCATTCACTACCCCATGAATTTCGAACAATTAAATACCCCGATTTTACCTTATGCTTAATAACCCTTCCACATTTTTTCACTGTATCTTTATAGCCCACTACCAAAACTGCGTGGCCTCCAAGTTTTTCGTCTCCCTCTTTTGGCATAGTCATAATTCCAGTCTTAGCCACTTCCTCTGATTTAAAGCTTTTATATACATCCATGCCTATCAGCACTGGCTGCATCCGCAGTGCGAGGCTTTGCTTTATTTCATCTAATGAACCTAAAGTTTTATATGCTGTTATTTTATACTTATTTGCATTATGGTAGGCTTCTTGTGATGGTTTTTTTGCAAATTTATCGATATTATAAGGCATATATTTTTCTTCACACACACCCCTCTTGTGTATTGCTTTGCAGGTGTCTCTTAATGAAGCTCCAGCATCCTTTGTAACATTATCCTTCATTTTTCTCTCAACATAGTATAGAAACAGTCTTGACAAATCACTTTGGTTATTATTCAACAACATGCTTCTACACGTACAACCTGCATTAGCAGTACACGACCCCAGATCTCCCTGATTATAGACATGTGGACAATTAGGTCTTAAATCTATAGTTTTCGGAATTACTATATCTGTTTTAGGATATACGTCCGCAGTATATCGTATATCTCTTACATCTACTTTATCTCGTTGGTAATTGAACTCATTTTCCATGTGAATTCTCCCTAATAAAATTATCTAGTATATCATATGAAAATCAGATGATAATTGCCATTTGAGAATCAAGATGATTATTGTGATTATTCTACAAAAAACCCGCTGGATTCATTATCCAACGGGCTTTTAAAGTTTCTTATTTATTCAGTTAATTATGCTTTCAATCTAGCTTCAAGAGCCTCAAGCTGGCTCTTCAACTCAGCAGGCAGCTTTTCACCATAAGTTACATAGTGAGCCTTGATGGATTCAACTTCATTTAACCATTCTTCCTTATTTACCTTGAGAAGTTCTTCCATATCACCAGCAGAAACATCCAAACCGTTAACATCAATAGCATCTTCGGTAGGCATATATCCGATTTCAGTCTTAACAGCTTTTCCTTCACCGGAAACTCTTTCACAAACCCACTTAAGAACACGGCTGTTTTCACCGTAACCTGGCCATAACCACTTGCCATCTTTATCCTTACGGAACCAGTTAACATAGAATATCTTTGGAAGCTTATCTTCACTAGAAGCAGCTCCAACATCTAACCAGTGCTGTAAGTAATCACATACATTGTAACCAATGAATGGAAGCATTGCGAATGGGTCACGACGAACTTGACCGATTTTGTCTGAAATAGCAGCAGCAGTGATCTCTGAACCCATGATTGAACCAAGGAATACACCATGCTTCCAATCAAAGCTTTCATGTACCAATGGAATAGTGCTAGGACGACGTCCACCGATTAATATAGCTGAAATAGGTACTCCAGCAGGATCTTCCCACTCAGGAGCCACAACTGGGCACTGACTAGCAGGTGCTGTGAAACGAGCGTTTGGATGAGCTGCAGCTGTTCCAGACGCAGGAGTCCAATCGTTGTTTTTCCAATCGATCAAGTGATCAGGAGCATCTACTCCCATACCTTCCCACCATACATCCTTATCATCAGTTAAACCAACATTAGTGAATATAGTGTTCTTTTCTATACTATGCATTGCATTTGGATTTGAATCTAATGAAGTACCAGGAGCAACTCCAAAGAAACCAGCTTCAGGGTTTATAGCATACAATCTGCCATCTTTTCCGAATTTCATCCAAGCTATATCGTCACCGATAGTTTCAACTTTCCAACCTGGAATTGTAGGAACTAACATTGCAAGGTTTGTCTTTCCACAAGCACTTGGGAAAGCACCACAAATATATTTTACTGCGCCCTTAGGATCTGTAAGCTTGAGGATAAGCATGTGCTCAGCCAACCATCCCTCATCACGAGCAATAGCAGATGCTATACGAAGAGCAAAACACTTTTTACCTAATAAAGCATTTCCGCCGTAACCAGAACCGTAGGACCAGATAGTTCTTTCTTCTGGGAAGTGGCTGATGTATTTCTTTTCAATTGGAGCACATGGCCATTTTGTGTCTTTCTCACCCTCTGCAAGAGGAGCTCCTACTGAATGTAAGCAAGGTACGAACTCTCCATCACCTAGAGTATCCAATACTTTCTTACCTATACGAGTCATAATACGCATGTTAATTACAACATACGCGCTATCAGTTAATTCAACACCAATCTTAGCTATGTCTGATCCAATAGGTCCCATTGAAAATGGAATAACGTACATAGTTCTTCCCTTCATGCAACCCTTGTATAAATCTTTCATCGTATCCTTTAATTCATTTGGATCAACCCAGTTATTTGTTGGGCCAGCATCTTCTTTGGTCTTTGATGCAATATATGTTCTGTCCTCAACACGAGCAACGTCTGAGGGATCACTATTAAAAGCATAACATCCTGGGCGCTTTTCTGGATTTAAAGGCTTTGCCAATCCAGCTTCTACCAATTCTTTTAATAAACGATCATTTTCTTCCTGAGAACCATCACACCAATAAATTTGGTCTGGTTGACACAGTTCAGCCACTTCTTTAACCCACGCTTGCAATTTCTTGTTAGTTGTCATTAAAATTCTCCCTTCAATTTATAAAAAATATACTGCTATCAATGATTAGTATTTGTGATTAACACCGTACTATTCAGCACTTAACTTAAGCAATAGATTTTGTTAATTTATTCACTAACAATACTACCATACACAACTACAAAATTCAACCTAATTTAATCAAGAATTGATAAATATTTTTTAACTTTTGCAATTTAAATATAACAAAAATTCATGTTTGCATATTTATACATGATTTAAACAGAGAGCGTTATCCTCCAGAAGCACTATATATGTAGTCAAACACTAGCATTCGCTATGCACTTATTTAAATGCATTTTTCCTATAAATTTGTAAAAAGACGAGTTTTTAGTTCAAAAACTGCATAATACTAATTAGTTATCATTATATCGCTCCCTTGCATACACTATATTGTACTGATAAATTATGGAAGGTGGAATCTTTTTGTCTGCAAAAATAATTAATTATTTTGCTTGTGCAAACTCAGCTCTAGGTTTTGTAAGCTTCTTTGAAGATAATATTAAAGAGCTTGATAGACTTTACATTCTAAAAGGTGGCCCAGGTACTGGAAAATCAACTCTTATGAAAAGCATCGGAAGCGAATGGTACAATAGAGGCTTCGATGTAGAGTATATACACTGTGCCTCTGATAATGATTCAATTGATGGAGTAATAGTACCTTCGTTGGGTATTGGGGTTGTTGACGGCACATCACCCCATATCATTGAACCAAAAGCCCCTGGAGCAATTGAGGATTATGTAAACCTTGGTATAGCCTGGGACAGCAACAGACTTTCAGCACATAAAAATGAGATATTAGCTATTAAAAGCAAAATTTCTGCCTGCTATTCAAATACATATAATCAATTTAAAGAAGCTCTTAAAATTCATGATGAGTGGGAAAAAATTTATCTGGACAATATTGATTTTAATATATTAAACGAAGTTACAGCCTCAACAATTGATAAATTATTCGGATATAATAATATTGATAAAAAAAGCATTGTAAAAAACAGATTTTTCGGTGGTGCAACCCCCAAAGGCCCAGTGAACTTTGTAATGAACTTAACCGAGGACATTGAAAAAAGATATTTTATTAAAGGTCGTCCTGGTTGTGGGAAATCTACCATGCTTAAAAAAATAGCATTAGCAGCAGAGTCTAAAGGCTATAATGTAGAAATATACCATTGTGGTTTTGATCCAAACAGCCTTGATATGGTTATAATAAGAGAACTTGGTATTGCTGTTTTTGATAGCACTGCACCACATGAGTTCTTCCCAAATAGAGAGTCAGATGAAATTATTGATATGTATTATTTGGCAATCAACCCTGGAACTGATGAGGAGTATCAGCATCAGCTAAACGAAATATCATATAGCTACAAAATTGCTATAAATAACGGTATCCGTTATCTCAATGATGCAAAACAACTTCATGATGAACTAGAGAATATATACATAGATGCAATGGATTTTAATATAGTTAATAAAATTACTCAGGAATTAAAAGCTAAACTGGATGACTATTTTTTCAGTCTTGGGTAGACTTAACTTCATGCGCCATATATAAAAAGGAGCTGGTGCAATAGTGATTATTGATATCACTATTGCATCAGCTCCCTTTTTGCAAATCTATTTAGAGAAAGACTGCACTTACTATATAGTTTATTATAAACAAGCCGACAACTATATACATAATTGGATGAACCTCTTTAGCTTTACCCTTGCATATCTTTACAAGTACATAGATAATAAACCCTGCTGATATACCGCTTGAAATACTGTAGGCAAATGCCATAACAACAGCAGTAAAGAAAGCTGAGATAGCTTCAGCAAAGTCATCCCACTTGATTTTCGCAAATGAGCTTATCATAAGTACACCTACAATAATAAGAGCAGGCGCAGTTGCCGCGGATGGAATAACCCCTGCCACAGGTGCGAATATGAGACAGACTATGAATAAGATAGCTGTAAATACAGATGTAAGACCTGTTCTACCGCCAGCACCAATACCCGAAGCGCTTTCAACATAAGTTGTAGTATTTGATGTACCTAAAAGAGCACCAATAGAGGTTGCTGTAGCATCTGCAAACAAAGCCTTGTCCATCTTGGACTTAAACCCTTTACCTGCAAAGAGCTCTGCCTCATCCTTGTCATCGAAAATACCACTCTTTCTGCCGGTTCCAATAAACGTTCCAATTGTATCAAAGGTATCAGAAAGAGTAAATGATAATATAGTTATAAGAACTACAGGAATTGTCTTAGGATCACTAAAAAGTCCCACAAAATCTAGTTGGAATGCAGTTTGAGCAATATCTGATACCTTGTATGGAGTATCCATCGAAAGACTTGTAACACCCATTGGAATACCAATAACTGTGCTTGCTACAATACCTATAAGAATAGCACCCTTAACCTTGAGTATCATCAAAACCACTGTAATAACAAGTCCGATTAAAGCAAGCTGGGCAACAGGACTTGTAAAATTAACAAATGCTGGAACAACAGTTGAACCTTCTGCAACTACTGTTGCTGCAGTTGAAGTCTGAACAGTATCAGTCACTTTAGTTACTACGTCATTGCCCCCACCTAAACCAACAATTGTCAAAGGTGACCATGCTTTTCCCTCTGAAGTGAACTGTAGGAAGCCCGCACTCTTAAAGCCTATGTAAGCTATAAAAAGTCCAATACCTCCTCCAATAGCCATTTGAAGTGATTCAGGAATTGCCTTTATAATCATTTTTCTAACCTGAGTTACTGTAATGAGAATGTTAATTATACCACAAATAAACACCATCGCTAAAGCTTGCTGCCAACTATATCCTAGTCCAAAAACAACTGTGAATGTAAAAAATGCGTTCAAGCCCATACCTGGAGCCTGTGCATAAGGAACATTGGCAACTAAGCCCATAATGAGAGTACCGATTACTGCTGCAAGAATTGTTGCAACATAAACTGCCCCCATAGGCATGCCTGTCTGTCCTAAAATAGTTGGGTTTACAAAAATAATGTAAGCCATGGTAAAGAAGGTTGTTATACCTGCCACAGCTTCGGTTCTAACGTTTGTACCATTTTCTTTGAGATGAAACTGTTTTTCTAAAAATTTCATTTTTTCCCCTCCTAATTTTCTCGCATACTTATATTATCCAATCAAAAAATCCCCTATTCAATTTTTTGCAGGTTATTAAGGCGAGAATTGCGTTTTTACAAAATTACAAAAATATTTTATCACAATAACTAATAATATCAAGCATTATCCGAACAATAAATCTAAAAATCTAAAATAAATTCAGTTTAGTTTGTTAATTTTGTAGTTCCTGTTAAAACCAGCCATATATTTATATTTTAAAGGTCTGTTGCAAAACTCTAATCAGATACAATATAGTCATGCGAGATTATGTTTAGATAGCACTTCCGTACTATTAAAACTTTTTCTCGTATATTGTATTTGTTTTGCAACAGACCTTAATTTGAATTCTTATTATAGGACTTTTCTAACAGTATATACTGAGTTTAGAACAAGCCAATTTTGTGGGAAATACCTTCCAATAGTCCAGTAGCTGACGCCCCCAAGTCTGAATTCGTTTGCAAGGGTTAGTTTTGCAAGAATGCTTCTTGCATCTTCAAACCACACCTCGTGCTGTACTCCATTCTCATAGTATCTGAAGAACGGAGCCTGTGCAATTGGGTCATATTGTATTTCTGCTCCAACTCTGAAGGCTAACTCTACTGCTCCAGGATTTGACAGTGCTGTTGCAGCTGTTCCAGGTCGATATGGCAGCGTCCAATTATACCCATAATTTGGTATGCCCATGAAGATTTTCTCTCTCGGTATTGCAGTCACTGCATAATTCAAAACTCTACGCACCTCATTTAGCGGAGCTACAGCCATTGGAGGACCATAAGTATATCCCCATTCATAGGTCATAATTATTAAATGATCCGCAAGTGCCCCAAGCACTGGATAGTCGTGACCTTGATAGAGAACCCCTGGTTGGTCAGCTGATATCTTGGGAGCAACGGCAATTGTAACTGAATATCCAAGAGGTCTTAAAAGGGTAGTAACTCTACGGATGAAATTATTGTAAGCCTCCCGGTCATTTGCATATATATACTCAAAATCCACATCAAGTCCAAAATAGTTTTTAGCTCTCAACGTATTAGTTATATTATTTAATAAAGTATTTTGAACTTCGGTATTTGTTAGAATTGTATGAACTAAATCACTACTAAAGCTACCGCCCTCCTCAATATTTGTTATTACCATCAGAGGAGCAACACCGGCATTTCTTGCTGCCTGAATCAGAGGTTCATCCTGTATTGTACTTAAAGACCCATCTGGTCTTACTTGGTGACTAAATATGCTAAGGTAGGTTAGTGAAGGAAGAGTCTTTCTAAGAACCTCCATATTAATATTAGGAAAGGCATATCCATTAACCTCTATAGAACCAAAATTTATTGTCACAGGTGGAATGGTTATTACCTGACCTACACTAATCATGGAAGGATTTGTAATTTGGGGGTTTGCTGCAAGCAACTCTGCTAAACTGATTTTATAATCTCTGGCAATAGAATAGAGAGACTCTCCAGCCGTGACCCTATGACTTCGGGTACCCTCAAGTATCACAATAGTTTGACCTACTACAAGTTGGTTAGGGTTTGAAAGCTCATTATCTGAAATAATTTTTTGTGGAGAAACCCTATACTGCTTAGCAATTGTATATATACTTTCTCCTGATTTAACAACATGTATTCTCAAAAAATACCACTCCCACAATCTAAAATATTGACTTAATCCTTTAGTCATATATATTTTCAGTGGAAATAACC
Source organism: Bacillota bacterium (assembly GCA_023441625.1). Lineage (GTDB taxonomy): Bacteria > Bacillota > Clostridia > Acetivibrionales > DSM-1351 > Ruminiclostridium. Next base: position 3,379 of record JAEZOA010000174.1, on the reverse strand, counting down.
ATGACTCTATATGAGCTAAGTCTCTAGTTCAGTATATGCTGGTCATTAATAATGTGACATTAACACAACTGAAAAAACCACCTATATAGAGTATTTCAGTTAATTTTGAAATTTTGCTTACCACAGCTAAGCTTCAAATGTTTTATGCAAACACTGACTGAATTTAGCATCAATCCTTTTCTCATCAAATAGCTTAATGGCCAAAAACAAAAGCAGAACTGCAACTTCGCTGACCGGGAAATTAAATTTAATCCCACATACCAGACACAAAATAAATGATAAAGCCAAGCCCACAACTAAACCAATAATTAAAACAATAATTTGCTTAGCAAAGGACTCATTAACAATTTTACTCAGTTTAATAGCTGACAAAACAGATACTAAATTTATAACTAGAAACAATACTAATACGTACGTGGCTATTAAATTTTTACTAAAAACAATTTCAAGCTGTGTAGGTAAATATCCGGCATTATTGTTTGCTCTGTAAATAGTCTCTTTTATTCTATCTGCATAGAAGCTAAAGTCGAAAACATTATCAGATGGAATAAATTCAGCAGGGATAGCTCCCTTAAACCTTACATTCCAAAATATTGCAGAAATAAATAATACTATCAGCACTGCAAATAATAAAAACAGAGGTATACGAATTTTCCACTTTAACAAAACCTCTAAGAAATAGTTGTTTTTAATGCCATTTCTAAAATAATTATTACCAAATCCCATATACTTAAAAAAGTACTTTAATAAAATACACATTAACAAAACACCTACAAAAAAAATAAATAGCAGTAATGGCTGAGACGTATAAATTGAGTTATTGTAGAAGTCATTAATTTTATAAGGATTTATATCTGTTCGAAGGATGTCCTTTATGGTTCTATCAATTGTTTTTTCCCTAAAAGAATTTTCCTCCAGCGTCTTTTCCTTAATAAAAATAGTATTTATAGTTTTCACACTATTTTGAGACATGCTGTCAAAAGGAACATAAACCTTTTCAATTCCATCAGAAGCAAGTAAGGAAAATAGTGAGGTTTTATTTTTGTAAAGACCAATAATTTTGTATTTTAAACCAGATATGTATATTTCGTTACCTATAACATGATGAGTAGTAAAGAGCTTATAAGCCATTGTATCACTTATTACCGCAACTCTTCTGCCATATTGGTACTGTTCGCTGCTAAAAAAAGTTCCCCGCAATAAATTAAGCCCTAAGAATTTCTCAGTGTTTTCTCCTGACAGCACTGCTTTTACAGGGTAAATTGCATTATCCCCTTCAATTATTCCAGACAGCTCATTCATGTATGAAAGCTCACCTGATGAAAAAGCCTGTTTTAGCATTTCTATGTTACTTTGTTTTATTGTCTTTGCCTCTTCTGAGAAATTACTTTTAATATTAATTTCAACCCTGTTTTCATAGTCATCTATATATTCATTACTTATATATAAGGATATGCTGGCTGAACTAATAACCAAAAAAAACAGCGATGCTATCAGAACAAGTAATTTGTATAAAGAATAACGCTGTACTCTATTTATGTCCAAAGCCCTCACCCCAATTTTACCTGAATTTTGTCTGAAAGCGGCTTACTGCTAAAAACAACAATCCTATCCTCTTCGGAGAGACCTCCGCCAGATATCGCACTATTGAAATCGTCAGAATCGTCAACCGTAACCTCCAGCTTTTGAACATAATTTTCTTCTCCCATTATGCCATCCTTTGTCTTTAGCACATATACGCAATCTTTCCCGCCTTCTTTTATTACACTACTATTAGGAACTATCGTCTGATATGGTCCATTTGATTTTTGTATCAGAACTTCAACCTTTTGCCCTATATTTATTGTTTCATTAACATCTTTAATCTCAGCTATGTATTCGTATGTCCCTTCATCGGATAAATACTTTTTTTCTTTAATAAATCCACTGAATTCAATCTCTTCTGGTTCAGTAACAGTAAATTTTATAGAGTATTTTCCATCAACCAGACTTGACTCCTTACTAGTGAGATTCCACTTTACATGCATACCAGCTTCATTTTTTACTATTTCAAAAAGTTCCTGTCCACCATTTGTAGTAGCCCCGGCTTTAACAAATATACTTTTTACAATTCCATCAACAGGGGCTTTTATAACCCCATTCGTTGGAGTATTCTTTTTTTTGTTTTCAAGTTCAAGACGACAGACCTGTATTTCTGACTCTTTTTCTCTAAGAGTTATTTGATAATCATCACCACTTTTTTTACTTTCTTCCTCTTTCTTGCTTAAAAGCTTCTGCTTTTGCTCATAGTCTCTTTTAGCATTATCTAGCTGTTCCTGCGCATCATTAACACTTTCAAGGGCCACAGCATCATAAGCATATAACGCTTTCTGATCTTCCAGCTTCTTTTCAGCCTTTTTAACAGCCTTTTGAGCTACCTCCACATCGTCTATGTACTGGTCAAGATCTTTGTCTTGCAGCTGGTTTTTATACAGTTTTAGATTATTCTCCATCTTTAAGAGATTTAATTCCAACCTCTTTATATCCAGCATAATATCACTTGAGTCAATGACTGCTAATACATCGCCTTTTTTAACAGTCGTACCCTCTTCTACTTTAATATCATTTACTTTCCAATTGCCATATGAATTTATAGTTTCAGTATTTATAGGGACTACTTCGCCCCTCGAAAGCACTTCAGTTGTAAGTGTCCCAGGACGCGCACTTCCACACTCAACCTCAGGTAGCAAAAAGTTATTTATTGTTTTAGAGAAAAACGTTAACAAAACAATAATAGTAATAAATATAATTGCCGCATTTCTTATTATTTTCTTCCTTCTATCAATTTGACCTTCTGATTGTAAAACAGCCATTCTTAGTGCCTCCTATAACCGATTTATTGTAATTACTTTATTCCAGATATCTCTATGCCCTCTATAAAATAATTTTCACCATATAAAAATATTAGAAGCGTTGGTACCATATATAATATTCCACATGCAAAGGCAATTCCAATATCCAACTCATTTATTTTTGAAAGAAATATGGAAAGGGGATGCATGGTTTCATCCTCTAGAAAAATTAACGGTTGTTCTACCATGTTCCAGTTATCTATAAAAACTAATATCGCCAGTGACGCCAACGCTCCCTTGCATTGAGGAAGTACTACACTAAAGAAGGTCCTAAGATAACCTGCTCCATCAATTTTTGCAGCTTCACAGTAATCATCAGGTATGTACATCATAAACTGTCTAAGGAGAAATACTCCAAAGGTGGCAAAAGCTCCGGGAAATATGATAGCCCAATAGCTCCCCAGCAAGTTTAAGCTTTTAAGCATAATATAATTAGGTACAAGAGTTACTTGAAAAGGCATCATCATAACAATAATATATAGGAAGAA
>JAEZOA010000149.1 GCA_023441625.1 Bacillota bacterium | reverse complement strand
TCATAATTATGTCCATGCCCCGCATTTGGCACAAAACTCCATTAAAGTGCTGGCATGGACTCGGTCATCCCTTCTTTATTATTTCAGTTATTTCAACCATAAATCCCCTTGATGTTAGAAAATAGCCACATCATGGGGATTAATGCTTAACTCCATTATGGTTAATTTTCTACTTGTGCTGCTACTAGACTTCCTCCACAATATTTCTCACGAAGCTTAGGTTTTTCTATTTTACCAGTAGGATTACGAGGAACCTCAGCAAATATAATCTTTCGAGGACGTTTGTAGCGTGGTAAAGAAGAGCAGAAGGACATTATATCCTCCTCAGTGCACTTGCAATCTGGCTTTAGCTCTATAATAGCCGCTGCAATTTCGCCAAGGCGCTGATCAGGTAAACCGATAACAGCAACATCCTTAATCGCACTATTTGCACGCAGAAAATCCTCAATCTGTACTGGATATAGATTTTCACCGCCACTAATAATTACATCCTTTTTCCTGTCAACCAGGTAAACGAAACCTTCTTCATCCATACGAGCCATATCGCCAGTGTACAGCCAGCCATCATTAAGCACAGCCTTTGTAGCTTCAGAATCATTGTAGTAACATTTCATTACACCTGGTCCCTTAACAGCAAGCTCGCCCACCTGCCCTTGGGCTACCTGATTTCTAAATTCATCTACAATCATAATCTCCCAGTTGTAGCCAGGTATTCCGATTGCCCCAACCTTGTGTATATTTTCAACTCCAAGATGAACACAGCCTGGACCAATTGATTCACTCAAACCATAATTTGTATCATAAAGCTGATTTGGGAAGTACTTTCTCCAACGGTGGATAAGGCTTGGCGGCACTGGCTGAGCCCCAATATGCATCAATCTCCACTGGTCGAGCTTATAATCCTCCAACTTAATTTCACCACTGTCAATGTCATCTAGAATATCCTGTACCCATGGAACAAGAAGCCATACAATAGTAGCTTGCTCATCTGATACTGACTTTAATATCCACTTCGACTTAACTCCACGAAGTAAAACTGCTTTGCTTCCAGCTAACAAGCTTCCAAACCAATGCATCTTAGCTCCTGTATGATAAAGTGGTGGAATACATAAAAAATTATCCTCACGAGTTTGTCCATGATGATTATTTTCAGTATAGCATGATGACAACAAACTACTGTGAGTATGTAAGATAGCCTTTGGAAAACCTGTAGTTCCTGATGAAAAATATAGTGCAGCATCCTCCTCATCCTCAAGCTTAACCTTTGGCGGCTGAGATGAAAAGTATTCTAATATATCATCGTAGCTCTCAGCAAAAGCAGGACAATCTTCTCCAACATATAATCGAGTTTTTACTTTAGGAATGGTTTCATAAACTGCTTCTACTCGGTCAATAAATTCCATTCCAAATACTAATGCATCCGCTTCCGCTAACTCCAGACAATATTTTATTTCTTCAGCTGTATATCGGAAGTTTAAAGGCACAACAATTGCACCAGTTTTTAATATACCAAAATAAATTGGTAACCATTCTAAACAATTCATTAATAGTATTGCAACCTTATAACCCTTTTTTATCCCTTTACCCATCAAAAGATTTGCAAACCTATTTGCCTGGCTGTCAAACTCACCCCACGTAATCTCTCTCCTAAACTGAGCTGTAGGAATACTTTCAACCAATTCAAACTCACTCCACTTAGTCTCATGTTTTTCCTGTAAATCAGGATTTATTTCAATCAAGCTAATATCTTGTCCGTACTTTTCAGCATTTCTTGATAGTATTTCCGTTATAGGCATTTCTCTTTATTCCTCCTCAATGTACTATTACACTAAATTATATCAGCATTAATATAAATAGTTAATATATTAATAAAAAACTTTCCTAAAATCTGAGTAGTTTTTTCATGAAATACCAATTTTGTATTTATAAAATATCCTTAACATAATGACAATCCAATGAATATTATAATGTAGATAACATAATTTGGGGGATGTGTTTTATGTTTAAAGTTAGTTTACTTACCTTTGTGGGTATAAGTTTAAAAACTTTAATTCCAATACTACTACTTGGACTTTTAGTTGTTGCTATAATTTCTGCTCCTAAAATCTGCCGATATCTAACCAATTGGTTCAATTCAGATGAAAGATCCAAGACTACAATACTTCCAGTGAACAGATCAGCAAAAGAGAGCAAAATTAATTTTGAAGCATTAGAAGAAATTATAGATACTGCAGGCTATGCCTATAATCCCGAAAAAGATGTGTTTTTCTCTACTATGGAGGCATGGCAAAGAAAAATGGGATATTGTCGACTATATGATGAAGCGGCCGCACCTTTAGGGATGATTATTGATTCTGAACCCATCTATTTTTCATATGGAGGAAAGAGATGGTTAATAGAGTTCTGGAAAGGACAGTATGGTATGACCACTGGTTGTGAAATAGGGATCTACACATCAGAATGGCCAGATTTAAATATACCGAATTTCTTCAATGGAACCTTCTATAAATGTGCAAGCGATAGAGAAAGACTATATATGCAATTCTTTTTAAAAAAGAATGGAGAAATGCTCATTTCAAGGAGACAGAAACATTGGTGGTTAACTGGTTTTAAACTGGGTGAATTTTCACAACCCTCAGAACTTGTTTTAGATCTATACATCACCTTCAAAGACAGGAGTATGCGTAACGCATTTTTAACAGCACTCAAGGACGTAGGGTATACAGAGGGGGAATATGAAACTAAAAAGAATATTGTAGCAATAAGATTTGATAAGCCACATTCAAAGCAACCTTATTCACGGTCAGCTGCAACAGACATGAGTGTGCAAGCAAGAAATAAGTTGTTTTGTGATACCTATCAGTTAATAACAAAAGATTATGCTAGCCTATCTGATAAATTGACAGCAGTTAAAGAACAATCCCCCGAGTTGTATAAAGAGATTCTGAATATAGGTAAGTCCTCACCTCTATTTAAAGCTTTTGACAGTATTAAAAATTATTTGAGTAAAAATGCTCAAACACCAATGTGAGGTGGTATTTGATGGACAAATTGGACAGAATTACTCATATTTTTAATACCGCTCCGCAGATTCCATTTGATGATTCCTCAAAGTTTGTTTTGATGAGTGATTGTCATAGAGGAGATGGTAGTTGGACAGATAATTTCCTTAAAAACCGAAATATTTTTATTTCGGCACTAAACCACTATTATAATGAAAGCTATACTTATTTTGAGCTAGGTGATGGTGACGAGCTATGGGAAAATTCAAAGCTTTCAGAAATTATGCTTATTCATAAGGACTCATTTAGGATGTTGTCAAAATTCCATAAGGCTGGCAGACTTTATCTTATATTTGGGAATCACGATATGGAAAAGAAAGACTATGGTCTGGTGGAAAAAAATTATAGAAGGTATATTGACCTACGCGAAGAAGAATATATGTCATTATTTAAAGATATAAAGGTACACGAGGGTTTAGTTTTAAAGCACAAAGTAACTAACGACAAAATACTTTTAATTCATGGTCATCAGGTAAGCCCTATGAGCAGTACTTTTGGGAATGTTAGTAAATTTCTTGTAAAGTATATATGGACACCACTGGAAGCCCTTGGGGTAAATGATCCCACTAGTCCAGCTAAAAATTATGAAAAAATGATATCTGTAGCTAAAAAACTTAGTGAATGGGTAATTCTGAATAATCAGATGCTAATCGCTGGGCATAACCATAAACCCATGTTTCCAGAGGTAGGCCAAACCCCATATTTTAATGATGGCAGCTGTATACATCCTCGCTGTATAACAGCAATTGAAATAGAATACGGCAGTATTTCTCTTGTTAAATGGAGTGTTAAGGTGCGTGAGGATGGCTCGCTATACATTGACAGAGATGTCCTTGCAGGCCCAAGAAAATTGAACGATTACTTTTTATATTTAAAAAATAAATAGCATACTTAAATACCAAAAACATTCTTTAAATAAAACACGGGTATACTCTTCACAAAAAATGAAACAATATTGTTGAGGTGATGATTATGGCAAAGTCAGGAATGAGAAGACCAGACCCAAGTGAACCACATGGAACCGAAAGTAATCACAAACAACACTTTTCCAAAAATGCTGCTAAACCTGTTCCTGAAATACAGGGTAAAGCGAAAACAGGAAAAACAAAAGCAAAACCGTAATAAAAGTCAATTACTATTGACTGAAAGCCGATAGTAATTGACTTTAGTAAATCTTTATACTGTATGCCCTATAGAAACACACCCTTATCTAAAAGGTGTGTTTTTCTATTTAGCGGGCTGCAATAGCCATCTGATATTTCCTCTATTTTGGCATTAAATTAGTCCAATATAACTTGATAGAGCTCAAAAGCACTTACTAAGCCATCTTTATAACAGACAGTTAAAGTTCTATAGTAATTAACCTTCAGCTCTCCATCCATTGTTTCATAGCAAAATTTGTACTCTACATAATCATCTCCAGAAAAACCTACATCAGGTTTACCATATAAGCTTTCAACATTCTGAATGCTGTCGCCCACTTTAAGACCTCTGTGTGTTGTATATTTAGGTGATTCTACATAGATGCCAACCACTTCACTACAAAACTCTAAAAGCGATACCCCATTTAATTCCATGTGGTCAGAGTACTCTCCTTCTTTTATCTCTCCTCCACCCAAAGCTTTATATGCCTCTTCCATGCCCATCCCAAGTTCAGGGCCATTAACTAAAGTTCCCTCTTCATATAACATTGGCCTTATACTCAACAGGCTATCATCATTGTACTTCATTTTATAGCTTGTTTCCTTGATTTTTGGAGCACCACTACTAATATCAAGCAGTAAATCAACTCTTGCCAAATCATTTTGCATGATTTCGTTTGGCTCCATATTATCATCTGGCGGACCCCAATAATACCTAAGCATGATTATGTTTACGTTACAACGGACCTTAATGTACCATTTCCCACTTTCTTGTACAATGCTCCACTCCGGATCAACCGATAATAATTTGTTTTTATCGGTTGTTTCCTTGGTATTGTAAAATACTCGTTCAGGTATAGTTGACTTTTTGCTGGCTGAGTAGCTTCCAATATGAATATTCAAATTCAGAATATTTTTATTAATATTTGCCTTAATACCATCACTATAATAGTTAAATGAATCGGTATCAAATACCTTAATAAAATCATCACCAATTACCTTATATATACCTTTTTTAAAACCACTGCCAGTCTCGTAAAGATACAATTCCAAGTTGCTATCCCCTACAAAGTTTCCAACTTCAAAATCCAAACTATACGTATATATCGTACTATATTCTCTTAATACCTTTTTATTAGTAGCATCCAATATTATCAAGCTACTAGAATTAACATTAGAATAAATTATTAAAATTTCATTACCCTTATTATTTAAAATATCACAGGTTTTTTTCTTAATTCGACTTATGTAAAAGCTGCGTTCACCCACTGCAACCGTTACGATCTCACCATTTGCATCAACTTCAAATTTAACACCATTTTTATATTCATATACTGTATATGAATAGTACTTACGAACACTGTATTCACTTCCATAAATTTTTAAAAGATTCTCTAGTGAGTAATCCTCTACTAACAGCAACCCAGCAAATAAATCCTTATTTGAGCAATTATAAAGCAACTCTCCTGGTTTACTTTTTATAGCTGTAGTAATTTTTTCATTTGTCTTTTTGCAGAACCAACCTGCTACCCAGCCAGTCACAACGAAATCCACGCCAACCTTATACCATACCTTACCTTGAGAATCCTTTCCTTCACCGAGCAATTCATAGACATCATCTTTGGATGCCTGACAAATGATATTGCTGTTTGTTGATTTTTCCTCACGCACGTTAACCACATTGGCAATAATCTTTATATTCCCCTTTGAAGTAGTCGTCTCTTTAGCTTCCACAAGTCTTCCATCACCTAAAGAGCCAAAAGTTGAAAAACACATTGCTAAAATTAGTATAATAGCTATTTTCCTCATAATCGGTTACTCCTTAAAAAATATCTTTTATGTGCTCGTATTAACTCTTTCCTTAAACCTAGTACTTTGGTTCAGTGAGAAACCACTATCTAATTATACCAACATTTACTTCATATGTAAATTTAACCAGTTAAAAAGCTGAGAGCGTGTCGCTGCTACCACGTTTTGCCCTTTCAAAAAATTCATACATAGGATACAATAATAATCAAAATATGTTCTACTGCAACTATTACTACTTGGAGAATTTCCTTATGTCTATATTTAAAAAATTTATTAAATACTATAAACCCTATAAAGCACTGTTTTTCATAGATATGTTTTGTGCGCTGATTGTTTCAGCAATTGACCTTGCCTTTCCGCAAATTCTGAATATACTTACAAAGGGAGTATTTACACGCAGTTCCTCTGAAATAATTAGTACACTATGGATTATAGGCATTAGCCTACTTACAATGTATTTAGTACGCTATGGATGTCAATATTATATCACCTCTTGGGGACATATAATGGGTTCTCGTATGGAAAGCGATATGAGGCAGGATTTATTTGACCACTATCAAACACTATCATTTTCTTATTACGATAGAAATAATACTGGTGAAATGATGTCAAAGCTTATATCAGACTTGTTTGATATAACTGAGGTAGCACATCACGGTCCAGAGAATTTATTTATATCAGCTCTAAAAATCATTGGCTCTTTTATATTTTTAACCGTAATTAATGCTCAAATGACATTAATTCTGCTGGTTGTTACCATTGTTATGGTTATTTTTAGTTGGAACAAAAATAAAAAAATGCGTGCTGTTTTTATGGACAATCGTAAAAAAATTGCAAATGTTAATTCTCGTTTGCAGGATACTCTCTCAGGTATACGTGTAGTAAAATCCTTTGCTAATGAAGATCTTGAGCATGAAAAATTTAGTGACAGTAATCTTAAATTTCTTGACTCTAAGAAAAGCAGTTATTTGATGATGGGCGGCTTTCATGCAGGAAATAGTTTTTTTCAAGGCATGTTGTATATGGCAGTGCTGGTAAGCGGGGGCTTTTTCATAGCAAATGGAAGCTTAAAGCCAACTGACCTTGCAATCTACGCACTGTATATTGGTATATTTCTAAACCCTATTGAGGTGCTAATTAATTTTACAGAAACCTTTCAAAAGGGCCTTTCAGGCTTTAATCGCTTTTTGGAGGTTGTAGAAACAAAAGCAGAAATAGTAGATAGAAAAAATGCAAAGCCCTTAATTAATCCACGTGGACATATAGAATACAATAATGTATCCTTCCGCTATGACAAGACCTCAGAGGTTCTCGATAATATTAGTATTTCAATTGAGGCTGGCAAAACTGTAGCCTTTGTAGGCCCATCAGGAGGTGGAAAAACCACTCTCTGCTCGCTTCTTCCTCGTTTTTATGATGTGACCAGCGGTACAATTACTATTGATGGTATTGACATTCGTGATATTACACTTAAATCCTTGCGCAATTCCATTGGTATTGTTCAACAGGATGTATATATGTTTTCCGGCAGTATACGTGATAATATTTCATATGGAAAGCCAAATGCCAGCTATGAAGAAATCGTCGAGGCTGCCAAAAATGCAAATATTCATGACTTTATTATGAGCCTCGACGATGGCTATGATACTTTTGTTGGCGAGCGTGGCACAAGGCTTTCTGGTGGACAGAAGCAGAGAATAGCTATAGCTCGTGTATTCCTAAAAAATCCTGCAATTTTAATACTGGATGAGGCCACGTCAGCACTGGACAATGATAGCGAGCGCCATATCCAGATGTCCCTTGAGCAACTTGCCAAAAATCGTACTACCATAGTAATTGCTCATAGGCTCAGTACAATACGCAATGCTGATGAAATAATAGTTATAAGCGAGAATGGTATTCAAGAACGGGGAACTCATGATACACTGTTGTCCCAAAATGGGCTATATGCCAAATATTATAATATGCAGTTTGAGGGTTTGGATTGAACAAATGGGAAAAAACAAGCAACTCAAGATTTTGAGTTGATAGTACATAATTTTTACGAAAAGAGTCTATTTGTTTTATCAATTCTCCAAAAATTTTTCTCCTTTGTGATATTTTGACTTTCAAAAAGGTTATATATATGAGCTCAACAAATTTTCACAAGGAGGATAAAATATTGTGACCAACCTTTCATACGAAGGTGACAGCACTTTGCAAATTATCGATCGATATAAAAGTACTGTTTTCAAAATTGCCTACACTTACTGTAAAAACAGAAGCGATTCAGACGATGTTTTTCAGGAGGTTTTCCTACGATACTTCAAAAAGAAGCCTGTGTTTGCTGATAAAATCCATGAAAAAGCATGGTTTATTAGAGTTACAATTAATTGTAGCAAAAAGCTGCTGCTCTCCTCTTGGTTCAAGAAAACTCAACCCCTTGAGAATGAGAACTTGACTTTTGAAACAGCAGAGCAAAGTGAACTGTTTTATGCAGTATTGGACTTACCTCTAAAATACAGAGCTGTGGTTCACCTATACTACTATGAGGATTATACGATAAAGGAGATAGCTGAGTTAACAGCACAAAAGGAAACAACAGTTGCAACTCAGCTCCAAAGAGCAAGACAGCTTCTAAAAACAAGACTTAAGGAGGAATTATTATATGATTAAAGATATTAATAAGGATATATATAAAAATGCATTTACAAGTATTAACGTTTCTGAAAAAGCTATAAATGAAGTGATATCAAAAGCAAGTCCACAGCAAGACGTAGCATCTCATAAACGCAGAAAGCCCTTCCAAATACTTATTCCTGTTGTGGTTATTCTTTCATTATCAATTGTTACAGTTTCGGCAGCAACACAGACAAGTATTTCTGAAATTTTTAAGAGCTTTTATAATGATATCTTTGATAACAACACTGTGCTTAATCAAAGTCAACAGGACTTTCTAGAAAAATATGGTGTTACCCCCAATTATAAATTTACTGAAAACGGAATAAATATGGATATTGAAGGAATTATAGGAGATAGAAACTTTGTTTATATTAAATATTCAGTTTCTCCTAAGGACGAAGCTATATTAGACTCAATTAATATGCCTGAACTGTATATAGGAAAAATGACAAAAGGGTTACTCCCTGCTTCTGCTTCAGTACACAGTAGCCTCGATAAAGGTCAGTCCTACAAAATTAACAAGGCTGCTATTTTTGATTTACACAATTCTGATTCAATTGCTGGAAAAACTGCTACCTTTGTTACAAAAGCTCCTCAGGTCTACCAACCAATAAATATAGACCTTTCTGATATTTATAAAAAGCATGGTGTTAAAGCTCTTGATAATAGCGATACTGATTTTAATCCAATTATTTATAATTTCCCGAACAGCAACCTAAATCTGCCCTTTGACAATAAATATGGTGGTAAAATATTGCTTAATTCAATAGGATTTGTTGATGGTACATTAACATTAGTCATTGATTCATCTAATTATTATGAAATTCCAGAGATTCTGCTGCGAAACAAAAAAACTAATGAAACATATTCCCGTTGTGATGGTGTAGTATCTGCTGAGCGAAACAATATGGAGTTCTATCCCTATAAGCTTGAAAACACTGATATTTTAAAAGACTTAGAGATAGTTATGCCGGCAGAATATCACTTTAGCTTCCCATTATCCTATACCGACAGTACAAAATTAATCGATTTGAGTAAGCAGTCACCCTTAAAATTCGATAATACAATAATAAAAGAAATCCGAATATCTCCAATATCTTTAAATCTTTATGGCATCTCACCTAATGATGGCAATCTTATTAAAAGCTGCTCTATCAAACTAAAAGATAATACAAACTTGCCAATTTATAACGGTTTAAGTTCATATGGAGATTACCAGAATGAAGATTATAACTTCCATTCGGGATTTATTTTTCCGAACCCTATAATGCTAGATTCCATGGAAGCAATTATGCTGGAAATTGGTGATGAGGTTGTAGAGGTACCAGTGCAGTAGGTATTCAATCGAGTAGGAGGGAAAATTGAATAAATTTTCCCGACCTCTCACACCACCGTGCGTACCGTTCGGTACACGGCGGTTCAATAGAATTAACATATTTTCATGTACGTATCCAGTAGAGAAGTTAA
>JAEZOA010000146.1 GCA_023441625.1 Bacillota bacterium | reverse complement strand
CATTGTGGTAAGATGTATCTGAGTAGGGCTTAAGGTTTACATCAGACATTAACATCATAGCAATTGTACGGGCATCAACTTTATCCGTTTTCGTCTTTCTAAGGCTTGGACTTTTTCTGTAAAGATTGGTATGTAACGGGTTGATAACATAGGTGGTCAGACCTTTATCAAGAAGGAATCCCAGAAGATTGTAGCTGTAATGTCCAGTAGCTTCAAGACCTACTTTTACTTTGCCTAAATCTGACGAAGTGGATTCAATTTTTTGAACAAGGCTAACAAAGCCCTCAAGATTGTTTTGAATGGTAAATGCTTTAAAAAGCACTTCTCCATCTGAGTTAGTAATAAAGCAATCGTGCTTATCCTTGGCAACATCAATTCCTACGTATATCATGATAATACTCCTTATAATAAATTTGATACTGTTTAGGACCACGGTACTCTTTGCAGTTGTAACCTCGTTCTAAATAAACCGTCATGCGGTATCTAACTGATTAACAAAGTAACAAAGAGACTGTGGTTAGAGCCTTTGTTAAACCATCAAGTGGTAGGTGGTGAGAACTAATCCACAGTATCTTAAAACAGCATAGCTTAACCTCTAGAAAAGGTAAAGAAAAGCTATGACTATATAATACGAAGGGGGACCGAGTCCATGCCAGTAATTTAGTGAATTTACTACCAAATGTGGGGCATGGGCATGATTATGAATAAGATTAAGTCAATACTGAGCGTTTTAATAACACTATCTATATTAACTACTTGTTTTTTCAATACATATGCTAAAGGCAGTGACAAATTAGTTATCGAACTAAAGGTAGGAAGTAATAAAGGCATTATAAATGGTATAGAATCAAAGGTTGAAACTCCATTTATTTCAGACAAAACTATAATGATTCCTTTATCGTGGGTTACGATGGCAATAGGAGCTGAAGTAAACCAAAAAGCTAATAAGAAAATCGAAATTATTTATGGTGAGTTGAATGCGGAATTAACAATTGGAAGCAAAAGCTATACAGCTAATTCAATAACCTACATGAATACGGTGGCGCCTATTGTAAAAAATGGTAGAACAATGGTTCCTTTAGAATTTATCTCGAAAAACTTCCCAGTAAGTGTTACTAGTGATATAAAAAAAGGTAACATCAAAATTGTATTAGAGGATGATGGAGCATTAAATGATTTATCTTTCTTAACTGGAGGAATAATCAGCTCTAAAATCGGAAATAGTTATTATGGCTGGAGCATTAATATTCCAACAGGCTCTAGAATAATATCAAATAGCTTTAAATCTGATAAAATTGGCATAACAAATGAAAGCAGAGGCTTATATATTGAAATCTCTGTAGTAAGTAAAAATGATAAAAAATTAAAGGATTTATATGATGATTTTTTATATAGTAACAGTTTACGGGATTCAAAATTAGATTTAAAAGCGACTATTCCATATTTTCAATATATTAGGCTCTCTGAGTACGATGAAGCTTTACGTGTAAAAGTATTTGAAAAGGGAGATTACTTTTACTATTTAACCATTAACAGCTATAATGATACTGTTACACCTGAACAGCTTTTAACAGATAAATACTATGATAATATTATTAACTCCTTTAGTTTAGATTATAAAGGAAATGTTAAAGGAGTAGAGGATGTTTCAAAGATTAAAAATGGAGAAGTTAATTTCTATAACTATATTAATTTAAATCAGAATACAAAGTATTTACCATGGTCATTAAATATACCTGTGAAATGGAATGAAGTGTTACAAGACTATGATCCTCTATCGACGAATCTTGGCCTTGATAACCAGAGATATATGTGCATCACAACCAATATTCTTAGTGAAGAGGAGGAGTTAGAGGAATACGTAGATAGTATTAAAAAATATTATGATAAGTATTTTAACCCTAAAGCTTATTCTTTTATAAGTTCTGATTTTGTAAAGATTGCTGATGGAGATGCTTATAACCTCAAATTCAAGCTAAAACCGGGCAAAAACGTATATATTGTTGATGAATATTATTTTATTAAGAATGGGTTTGTTTATGAAATATCAATAAATCTACCTGAAAATGAATATGAAAAACTACAACCTGAATTTTTGAATGCCATTAACAATATGACCTACTATACTGTAGATGAAGGAAAATATAAAAAGGATTTGGAAAAATACGAGAATAAGAATACTGTGGTTAGAGTTTCTCAACAGGATGAGGTTTTTGAATTTATAAACAAGAGCTATAACTGGAGTGCAAAAATACCAGGTTATTTTACAAAGTCCAGTTATTATGATTCTACTATTACATTTGATAACCCAAATACACGCGCAAGTGTAATGATTGCTTGTTTAGAGAATAGTTCGTATACAAAAACACTTACTGATGAGGATAAGTTTGTATCTATAAAAACCTTAAAGACATATTATAAGGTTACGCCTACTGAGACCACATCAAATGAGAAGGGTTCCCAGGTGAGAACATATACTTTTAAAGTTGAAAGCCAAGAGGATGATTTTTATGCTTCTGTAATCTGTAAATGCTTTGAGACAGATAAGTATAGTTACTGTTATTTAAGTATTCTTCCAGAATTAACAGCTACAGAGGAAGCAACCAAAGAACTTGAGGATATATGGGAGTCCTTTAAAATTACACAGTAAAACATATAACTAAAAGGTGAATAATGAAAGAAAAGATACAGCCATTGGCTTACAGAATGGCACCGAGGACAATTGAAGAATTTGTTGGACAAGGGCATATTATTGGCAAAGACAAGATGTTATACAGAATGATAAAAGCTGATAGAATTACTTCAATCCTTCTGTATGGGCCTCCAGGTACTGGAAAAACATCTCTTGCAAGGATTATTGCAAATACCACTGAGTCCAATTTTGAAAAGCTTAATGCTGTGACTTCTGGTGTTGCAGATATAAAGAGGATAGCGGTTGATACCAAAAATCCAATGCTCAATCCGAACGGTAGAACTGTGCTTTTTATAGATGAGATTCATCGTTTTAATAAGTCACAGCAGGATGCCCTGTTACCTTTTGTAGAGGAGGGCTCAATAGTTTTAATAGGTGCCACTACTGAAAATCAGTTTTTTGAAGTCAATAAAGCATTAATATCTAG
>JAEZOA010000145.1 GCA_023441625.1 Bacillota bacterium | reverse complement strand
TTAACTTCTCTACTGGATACGTACATGAAAATATGTTAATTCTATTGAACCGCCGTGTACCGAACGGTACGCACGGTGGTGTGAGAGGTCGGGAAAATTTATTCAATTTTCCCTCCTACTCGATTGTCCAGGAAAGTATTAAATTTTTTGTTCTCAATTTTGTTTCCAATAAATTACTGGTGATGGAAGCATATTTATAATAAAATAATGTATATTATTGGAGTTTTAAGGTTAAAAGAACTTAATAAGTAAAAAAAAGGAGGCTAAGTCCATGCCAGTACTTTAATAGGGTTTTGTACCAAATGCAGGGTATGGACATATATATGAAAAGGAAAAATAATGTAGAAGAAGTATTTAATCGGGCAAAAAAACCAGTTAGACAAAATTTGTTCTTTCTACTTTTTGTATGGCTAGGATGTTTTTTTATCACCATAAAGAGAAAACTAAAAATAAATCGGAACAATATGAAGGGATTAAAACCGCCATATTTAGTTCTAGCAACTCATCATGCATTTATAGATTTTATTGTGACACCAAGAGTGCTATTCCCACATCGTGCTAATTATATTTCAGAATTAGAAGGCTTTGAAGCGTATGGAGAATGGCTATATCGACAATTGGGATGTCTATGTAAGCGAAAATTCACCACTGATTTTCAGCTGATTAAAAACATCAAGCACGTGGTAGATGATAACAAGGATATTATGGTTATATATCCTGAGGCGAGGTATTGTAATGTGGGTACAAATTCTACGCTTCCTGGGTCCGTTGGAAAGCTTGCAAAGATGCTAAAGGTGCCAGTTGTTATTTTAAGTATGCGTGGAAATTATCTTATGTCCCCCATATGGAATTTAGATAAGAGAAAGGTACATCTTGAGGCTGATTTAACCCAAATCCTAACTCCTAATGATTTAGAGAAAATGTCTATTAATGAGATAAATTCTGTAATTTCAGAGCATTTTCAGTATGATGATTATAGATGGCAAAAGGAAAACAATATAAAAATTACATATGGGAAACGTGCTCAAGGAATTCATAAGCCACTTTATCAGTGTCCTAATTGTAATTCAGAGTACCGCATGAATTCCAAAGACCATATTCTCTTCTGTGAAGAGTGTGGGAAACAATGGGAGATGACTGAGCTTGGTGAGATGAAGGCGCTAACTGGTGAAACTGAGTTTAGCCACATACCTGATTGGTATGAATGGGAAAGGAGTAATGTCATTAAAGAAATTTCAAAAGGTATTTACTGCTCACAATCAGCTGTTAGGGTGGAAGATCTTCGTGGCTCTAATGGTTTTATTGATTTGGGAAAAGGCACTGTAAAACATGATGAAAATGGATATGTTTTAGAATTTATGGAGGGGTCAGAAATTAGAAAGTATTCCTTTACTCCTATAGAAATGATTTCTGTACATAATGAATATGATTATCGGGGAAAAGGGGAATGTATAACACTTTCTACCCTTGACAACACGTTCTTCCTATATCCTATGAGCAAAGAATTTAATGTAACAAAGGTTCAATTTGCAACAGAGGAATTGTATAGACTTGCGACCAAAGACAAAAGAGACACTAGGATAATGAGGATTAGTTAGTGATAATAGGACAAATAGTTGTTTATATAATTGTAATTTGTGCAGTAGCTAGTTCTATTTGTGCAATAATAAAACCAGAGAGAGAATTTGGTAAAATGTTTGTAGAGGGAATAACGTCCATTGGTCCTATTTTTCTTTCTGTAGCAGGAATCTTTGCAGCACTTCCGTATTTTACTTTGGCAATAAACTATATCTTGGGACCCTTGTTTCAAGCAGTGGGGGCAGATCCGGGAATGGCTGCAACTTCAATTATTGCTGTTGATATGGGAGGCTACCAGTTAGCTGAGCTACTTTCTCAAACTAAAGAAGACTGGATTATGGCAATGATGAATGGTTATATGGCAGGTGCAACGATAGTATTTAGTATACCTGTTGGACTTCGTATGATAGAAAAAAAGGACCACAAATATTTTACTCTTGGAATCTTGTCTGGAGTTTTAACCATTCCGATAGGAGTTTTAGTTTCAAGTTTTATTATGCTTTTTACAAAACCTATGATTCGTGAAACAATTGCTACAAATGGAACAGCGACATATTCACTTGTACTTGGATATATGCAGATATTTAAGAATCTAATTCCATTGGTTATTTTCTGCTTATTGATTGCATTAGGACTATTTTTAATTCCAAGAATTATGATTAAAGGATTTAATATTTTAGGAACTATCATGGATGCAGCCATGAAATTATTTCTTGCATTTTTTATTGTTGAACATTTTACTGGATTTTTTACAAATGTATTTGGAATATGGCCCTTTGACCCTGTAATCGCTGATGAATTTGAACAGAATCGAGCTTTAGAAATTGCTGGATTTACCTCGCTGATGCTCGCGGGTGCATTCCCAATGATGTATCTTATTAAAAAGTATCTGAGTGGACCGTTAACAAGAATCAGCAGTGTATTTCATATTAGTTCAGATGCGATAATTGGTTCATTAACTGCGGCAGCCAATGTACTTGCTCTTTATCCAATGATAAAAAATATGGAGCCAGAGGATAAAATTAAATCGGTTGCTTTTGCAGTATGTGGTGCCTTCTTAATTGGAGATCACCTTTCATTTACAGCAAATTTTCAACCAACGCTAATTTTACCTTTATTTTGCGGAAAGCTGGTAGCAGGAGGGCTAGCAATTTTTGTTGCTGGAAAAATTGCAGTTCCAAAGGCAAAAAAGCTTGAACAAAATGTAAATATTGCAAAACAACGCTAGTTGGCAAGCCAACATTGCATATGTTAAATAAGAAACGGCAAGCCAGGAAATTAATACTCTGACTTGCCGTTTGACTTTTTTTCATTTATATTGGTTCTATATTAACTATCCAATAAATTGTTGTGTCCAATATAATCTACCACTAGAATTTTTTGCAATTCCCACACCAATCTCTGTGAAGGAAGACTTCAGAATATTTGCTCTATGGCCTGGTGAGTTCATCCAACCTTCCATAACTTGCTCTGGAGTAGTTTGTCCCATTGCAATGTTTTCTCCTGCAGTTCTGTAGCTGATACCATATTTCTTCATCATATCAAATGGTGAGCCATAAGTTGGTGAATTGTGGTCAAAGTAGTTTAATTTAGCCATATCCTGAGATTTAAGTGTTGCAACCTTACTCAATTCTGTGTTCATAGTAAGTGGCTTTAAACCATTTTTTTCTCTTTCTGCATTTACTAGCTCAACTACTCTCTTCTGAAAAGCACTGTAATCCCCATTTACTGCTGTAATAGTAGAAGGTTTACTGGTAGAAGGTGTGCTAGTACTTGGTTTACTTGTATTAGCTGTGTTATTTGGTTTGGTAGCTGTTGATTTATTATTAGAATTTAATAATGCTTCTAATTTTGATTTTATTGCTGAATAATTATTAGTCTTGGCGGTGGTATTACAATCTGTGTTATTTACCACAGTTTGCAATTTGTTAAAAATATCTGCTGAATTGATATTGTTTTGCTGATTTTTTGTACTTTGGGTTGCTTCTGCTGTAGGACAAGCTGCTTTGTTCTGAGTGGTTTTGTCACTTATATCATTTACTTTTACATCTGTTTTATCGGACGTGGTAACTTGATTCTTATTTTCAACCTTTTCTGCAGGTGTGCAATCAGTTATATTTTCAAGTTTAATTCCGTTTACTGTGTTCGCAGTTTCTGCTGTATTTGCAGTTTCTGCTGTATTAGCAGTTTTTGCTGTATTTGCGCTTGCTACTACATTTTCAACCTTTGGTGTATTAACCTTCTGGTTTTCTACAGCAAAACCGTTAAAGGCGAAAATTGAAGCAAATATAGCACAAGCAGCAATACTTGATGTTACGATTTTTGTTTTATTTCTCATGATTACCTCCAATTAGTTTAGATTCATTTTTACGTTCTTTCTTCGTGCTCATCAATCAGCGTTTTTATTCGATGATGCTTTTGCCAAGAATATTCAGCGTAATAATTTTATCAGCTACCGGGGTACGGACATTATGTTAACACTAATTAATTAAGGAAACAACCCCCCAAATATTGTAAATAGGTGTAAACATGGCTATTCAAGGATTTGTTGCTATATTATTAGGGGTTACCCAGAGGGTCTTAATATTCTACCTTTGAAAAGTTGGTTACGCGTGATAGAATGAGGGAATAGATAAATAAATGAGGGAAAATATAAACATATTAATTGTAATGGAGGTTATATATATGGAATGGTTAAGTAGTCAAAATCATGTTCTATTAGCACTTGTTGCAACATTAATGACATGGGCACTCACCGCACTTGGAGCTGCTATGGTGTTCTTTTTTAAGGAGATTAACCAGCGTATACTTAATACTATGCTAGGATTTGCAGCAGGAGTAATGATTGCTGCCAGCTTTTGGTCCTTACTGGCACCAGCAATAGAAATGTCGGAGAATTCTTTCTTGCCAGCTTGGCTTGTTGCGGCAATAGGCTTTGTGGGTGGAGCAGCTTTTTTAGGATTAGCTGATAAGTTTATTCCACATATGCATTTGAATTCAAAAGAAGGAGAAAGCGAAGGTGTTTCAACAAATCTCAAACGCAGTATACTATTAGTTTTTTCAATAACTTTACATAACATTCCAGAAGGCCTGGCTGTTGGTGTAGCATTTGGAGCTGTAGCAAATGGAATAGGTGATTTATCTATTATGTCTGCAATCGCTGTTGCAATTGGAATAGGAATACAAAATTTCCCTGAGGGCGCTGCTGTTTCAATTCCTTTGAGGAGAGAAGGTTTGTCTAGAAAGAAGAGTTTTCTATATGGTCAAGCATCAGGTGTTGTAGAGCCAATTGCAGGAGTTATCGGTGCAGCAGCAGTTGTGTTTATTGAGCCCATTCTACCCTATGCACTTGCATTTGCGGCTGGAGCAATGATTTTTGTTGTGGTGGAGGAGCTTATTCCAGAAGCACAGAGCGGAAATCACAAAAATACTGAGCTCGCTACTGCAGGATGTATTATTGGTTTTGCATTAATGATGATTTTAGATGTTGCGTTGGGATAGCTGGTGATTTATTATATTATTATAGATAATTCTCATTTAGGTAGAAATTTACCATTTAACAAGGAGAGTTTCTTATAATGAGTTGTGATAATAAAACGAACTTTCAGGAGGATTAGTCAAATGAGCATTGCAAAGAATTATTTTGGAACATTACCAGATGGTACCAAGATAGACGTTTTTAATTTTAAAAATTCCAAAAATATGTCTGTAGACATTATAAACTTTGGGGGAATTATTGTCTCTCTATTTATACCTGATAAAAGTGGTAATCTAGCAGATGTTACACTTGGACACAGAGATTTAAATAAATATCTTATTAATAATGAGTATTTTGGGGCTTTAGTTGGTAGACATGCTAACAGATTAGAGGATGCAAGCTTTGAGCTAAATGGTAAAGTGTATGAGCTGTTGAAAAATGATGGAAAGAATCACCTTCATGGGGGTAAAATAGGGCTACATAACTCTGTTTGGGATGCTGAGATTTCTGTACAAGATGGAGTAGAGAAACTAATACTTACACACACCAGCCCAGATGGAGAGGAGAATTATCCGGGAAATTTAGATGTTAAGGTTGAATACTCTTTATCTGAGGAAAATGAACTAAAGATTGAATACTTCGCAGTATCTGATAAAGACACTGTTGTGAATTTAACTAATCATGCATATTTCAACCTTTCAGGACATAATTCCGGAGACATTCTGAAACATCAGCTATATATTAATGCAGATGAATTTACCCCTGTAAACCATGAATGTGTACCATTTGGGGAGATTAGAAGTGTTGAAGGTAGCGTAATGGATTTTACGAAAATGAAGTGTGTAGCTGATGATATAAATAGTTCAGATGAGCAAATTATTAATGGAAAGGGCTATGATCATAACTGGGTATTAAATACAAATGGAAATGTTAATGAAATAGCTGCTGAGCTATATGATCCTGAAAGCGGACGAGCTATACAGGTATATACTACTAAACCAGGTATGCAATTTTATTCTGGTAATCACCTGAATGAAAATGTTATCGGGAAAGACAATGCAGTTTATAATAAAAGAACCGGAATTGCTCTGGAAACTCAGTATTTCCCTAATGCAATGAAACATAAGAACTTCCCTTCACCAATATTAAAAGCAAATCAAGAGTATCATCATATAACTATATATAAATTTTTAAATAAATAGAGTTAAAACAAGTCATAACCACCCGTAAAACGGGTGGCTTGTGTTAGCCCTATAAGGGCTTGTTACCGGCCAGCGCCTAAAGACGCTGGCTTTCACTTTGTTCAAGCTACTATTGCCTTTGCCACCTTTGCCGCCCCTAAAGGGACAAACGACTACTTGCTACCCCTTGAAGGGGTCTTCATACTCTTTCACGCTTAGTTTATCCACCATAATATCGTGCTTTTCCTGCTCTTGGATGTACTTTCTAATAGTTGCTTCATTAAGGCCTACTGTACTTACATAGAAGCCCTCTGCCCAGAAATGTCTATTTCCAAACTTATACTTTAAGTTTGCATGCTTATCGAATATCATCAATGCACTTTTTCCCTTCAGATATCCCATAAACGTTGAAACTGCTATTTTGGGTGGTATGCTTACTAACATGTGTATATGATCTGGCATTAGATGCCCTTCAAGTATTTCCACTCCCTTATACTTGCATAATTGTATCAATATTTCTCGTATGCTTTGTTTGTATTGATTGTATATCACTTTTCGTCTATACTTTGGAGTGAATACCAAGTGATACTTACACATCCATTTGGTATGTGCTAAACTATTTTCTTTATTTGCCATTAAAATCACCTTTCCTCCCGTTAATATAGTAGCTTGAACAACTCTATTTTAACGGAAAGGTGATTTTTTTGTATAACTCCTGTCACGCACCCGCATAGCGGGTGGATTATTGTTTCGCATGGCTCATTTCTCTGCCGAGAAACTCGCTCATACTCAACAGGCTAAAGCCCATATGTTAAACAAAAACCCTTGGAGTCCAAGGGTTTTTGCTGCATATTATCCTCTTTTATTGTATCCGCTATTAAAACCTTTTTGATTATTTTTCTTAGCTCTTCTACAATCAGGACATCTTGCTGGTTCATTAGTAAATCCTTTTTCGGCATAGAATTCCTGTTCTCCAACAGTAAAGGTAAATGTTGCACCGCAATCTTTACAAGTAAGTGTTTTATCTTGCATTAGACTACCTCCTGAAAAAAGTTATCGCTGAGCATATAAAACCTTATACATTACGGAGCGAAAAAGGATGTTATGGCAGAATAAGAAATTATAAGCTTTAGCAAGTTAATTATACTATCGAAAAATGTAATAATCAAGAAATTTTACTAAATATGGAAATAAACCAGATGAAATATTGGGGTGAAATAATGGTGGTGAATAAAAATTTTTGCTATTGACAAATATGTATTTTTACCGTAAAATATCAAATGTGCCTTGGAACAAAGGCTATGGAACAAGTTTAATGGTGGGTATAGTTCAGCTGGTTAGAGCGCCAGATTGTGGTTCTGGATGTCGTGGGTTCGAATCCCACTATCCACCCCAAGAGATAGTATAAACAATTGTTTATACTATCTCTTTTTGATTGAGTGGAAAATAAAAAGCCTCCTTGTTAAATCCTAAATTCCCGTATGAATTATCACATACAATAATTAAAAGCTGCTTAGGATTGTGTTAAAAGCAATCATGATGCAGCTTTTGCTGTGTTTTCGCTTTTTAAAATAGTATATCAATTTTTACAAATG
>JAEZOA010000141.1 GCA_023441625.1 Bacillota bacterium | reverse complement strand
TTAACTTCTCTACTGGATACGTACATGAAAATATGTTAATTCTATTGAACCGCCGTGTACCGAACGGTACGCACGGTGGTGTGAGAGGTCGGGAAAATTTATTCAATTTTCCCTCCTACTCGATTGTGTAACGTAAGCAATGTTGGCTTGCCAATAATTATTCAGCACTCAACTATGGCTGAAAGTGATGGGTATATGTTTTTATTTATCATTTCAATTGGAGGTGGTGGTGGAGGTTTCTAAACTAATTACATACCTGCCATAAAAATAATAATTTACAGCTTGTATAAAAACTAGTAGGAACTATTATAAGTAAAAGCTCAGAATATTAAGTAGGACTCATTGTGAAAGTTAGATAAGTCCTATTCTATTATGGTTTTTTATACACAAATAACTATATATTAGGGAAAATAAAAAAATTATACATTAATGTAATAACCGTATAAATAGCCGTTTGTAGCTTTTAAATTTTAATTTAAAATATCTTGTTTAAATATTAATTGTGAAGTATTATTTAACTATAGCAATAAGAAAAAAACGCTATTTTGCATAAACTTATCCAAATATGAGGTTGTGGAGGCGTATTATATGAACATCAAGCCATTTATATCAAAAATTAGGTCGTCAATTACTTCTTTGGTAGGAAAACTTATAAAAAGCAAAGCACATAAAATTGATAACAGTAAGATTGAGAGTAACTTGTCCAGTTCGGTAAATAAATCAAAGCTGCTAAGAAAATTTAACATTAAGTCCAGGCTAATAGCATCCTTTGTTTTACTGCTCATTGCTGTGATGGCAGTAACAGGTGTATCCTCTTATTTTAGCTCGACAAGTACAATTGATGAGAATGTTAAAAGCTATTCATTACAGGTTATGAGTCAGACAAGGGCTGTACTGAATAATGAAATAAGTCGTATGGAGGCGTATTTTGTCGATGTCAGCCTAAATTCAACTGTTCAAGAGACCCTCAAGATTGATACAGAAGATAACTACGAAAATTTGCTAAAGTCTAGGAAGATATCTGAATTTCTTACAACCAGATTTCTTAATGTATATGATATAGAATATTGTGGTTTATTGTATGGTGATGATTTTTCTAGACCAGGTTCTTATAGTACTATGTCGATTATAATATCTGATGAAAATGTATTGAAAAGAGATATAAAGCAGCTTGAATGGTTTGATATCAATTTAAATATCTCAAATAAAAACCAAGTTAAATTAGGAATTGCAAAAAATGTAAATTTAAGAACCAGTGGACATGTTGTTGCAAAAATGGTTATAATTCCAAAAGACAATTTTCTTGTTAGCGCATTTGAAAAATTAGATATTGGAGCGGACTCAGAAAATAAAAAGGGCTTTCCAATAGTTGTAGTAGATGGTAATGGAAAACTTTTAGCTTCAAGAAGTACCGATATATATCCAGTAGGGACAAGCAATGATGCTTCAAAGCTTATAGCTGAAGGCATAATCAAAAATATAAACGATGATTCAGAAAACAGTACACAGGTTTTAAAATCAGGAACCATGGAATTAAATATTGGTGGCAATAATAACCTAGTTACATATTATCAAATAGACAGCGAGAAAGATTGGTACGTTGTATCAACAATTCCATATAGTTATCTAAATAAAGCTGCTAATGAATTAAAAAATAAGACTATTATTGTTGGAGTTGTTTGCATTATATTAGCATTTTTATTATGTATTATTATTGCTAAAAGCGTATCTAGTCCTTTGGGCAGACTTGTCATAACTATGAAAAAGGCAAAAGAAGGTGATTTGACTAGTCTAATTCACGATGGTGGAAATGATGAAATAGCTGAGGTGTGTCGTAATTACAATGATATGATCTCAAATATAAACTCTCTTGTTGCTAACGCCAGAAAAACCTCACAAAGTGTTCTTAAATCAGCGGATAAGATAGCGATAAGCTCTGAGTCTACATATAATACTTCAGGACAGGTTGCTGTAACAGTCGAGCAAATAGCTAAAGGCGCAACAAATCAAGCTATAGAGATAAATGGTAGTGTTAGTCAGATGGATAACCTTTCGAATGGTATTACCTGTGTGGGAGAAGAAGTAACTCAAGTGATAAAAATTGCAAACAGGATAAGCAGCTTGAATGCTAGTGCTGCCAAAACAATTGATATACTTAATGCCAAGTCAACCCAGGTAGGGGATACAACTGATAAAGTTTCAGAAAATATTAATGATTTAAGCATTAGCATCAAGGAAATTCAAAAGATACTTAAGATTATGATTGGAATTTCAGAGCAAACAAACCTTTTATCATTGAATGCTGCTATTGAAGCAGCTCGTGCCGGAGAATCTGGAAAAGGCTTTGCTGTAGTAGCAAATGAGGTTAAAAAACTAGCAGAGCAATCTAAAGAGTTCACTGGCAGTATCAATACAATTATTTCCTCGATTGGAAAGAAAACTGATGATACAGTAAGAGAAGTAATGAATTCTAATATAGTAGTCAGTGAGCAAATAAGTGCTGTTAGAGATACAGAGGAATTATTCAAGACATTATTTGACGCTATGGAAGATGTCGTGTCTAATATTGCAAAGACAGAAAAATCAGTAGAGAGCATAATGCAATCAAGAAATAAGGTACTTGAATCAATGGAAAGCGTATCAGCAGTTGCAGAAGAATCTGCGGCGACAACCGAGGAGATTTCTGCCGGAACAGAAGAACAAATAGCCTCGGCTGAAGAGTTGTCCTATCAGGCAAAAGAATTAAAGAATCTTGCTGAAGCTTTAAATGAGGAGCTTGATAAATTTAAGACAGAATAGATAGAAATGTAAAGTACTTTAATGAGATAGAAAGTGACTGTTGCAGAAAATAGTTCCAACTGCAATAGTCACTTTTTTTGTTAGATATCTATCTGATTTAGTATTCCTTTTAAACTTTACTTAGTTTGGTATAATAAAATGAGAGTATTTTAACACTATTAGTTATATTGAATTTGCATATTAGTACAGAAGAACATTTAGCATTTGCATGAGATAACTAGAGAATGATAGGAGAAAAAATGACATTATGAAAAACTGCATAAAAGTATTATCAATAGCTCTTGCCCTATTATTAATTGTTGGATGTGCAAGTAAAAATCAAGATATTAATGCAGGAACAGTTAATGAAGCAGTAGCTGACAACAGTACATCGAAATCCATTGCCGTTAGTAAGGAAACTTCTGATATTGTGGAAACCACTACATCAGAAGACGTTACTTTGTCAGAGTCAAATTCAGTAGCCCCAAATTCGGCAGAGAAAACACAAACACCTGCACAAAATAGCGCTGATAGAGACAATAAGACGCTGGAAGGCTTTACTGTTTGCGTCGATGCAGGACATGGACAAACGACTAGAGCTATTAATAAAAAAGAACCAATAGCACCTGGTTCAGAAATTATGAAGGCGGCTATTGCCAGTGGAACCTCTGGAGTTTATACCAAGATATCAGAGGCGAGTTTAAATCTGACTGTATCAAAGAAACTCAAAGAAGCACTGGCCAAAAAGGGTGCCAGGATAATAATGATTAGGGAAACAAGTACATGTGATCTCACAAATGTTGAAAGAACAGAGCTTTGGAATTCATCTAGTGTTGACTTAACAATTAGAATACATGCAAATGGCATAAATGATAGTAAAGTATCAGGTGTTCTTATGATGATTCCAGGTGATAAGTATATTAAGGATAAGGAGATCCTTGAGAAGAGTGAACAAGCAGGACAGTATATTCTAGATGATGTTTTAAAGCATACACAGGCAAAATCAAGAGGTATGATAAAAAGCACAGAGCTAACAGGCTTTAATTGGTCTAAGGTACCAGTAGTATTGCTTGAAATGGGATTTATGACAAATCCACAGGAGGATAAGCTATTAAATACTGAATCCTATCAGGATAAAATTGTATTAGGTATTGTTGAAGGGCTAGAAAAATACCGAAGTAATTTAAACTAATAAATAAAATGGTTTGCAGAATTTTAAATAAATACGTTTGAACACATTAATTCTTGAGAATAAATATTATATTTTACAAATTTTATATAATTTTGTACAATTATAATTGTATTAGGAAAAGGAGTTAATGATTTCTATGGATAATTATTCTGCGGTAGAACCATTAGAGGGTAAGATTGAAGTACTTAAGAAGGGGTATATTGAGTACTACAATAGCCTGCGTGAAGATGAATTTCATCCACAAAAAATAATAATATCTTCTGACTTGTTAGTTATTGAAAATGAATCATTAGAGAAGGTTATTTTGTTATATAGCAATAAGCTTATTATTCTAAAAAGAGTTGACAATAATATCTTAAAAAACATACTTGAATATAATGATATTAATTATATAGTAGATGAGGAAATATCAAGTTCATCATGCTTAACAATATTATATGGCACAGATAGAGAAGAGAGGATTTTCTATGATTCAAAAGGATATAGTATAGCCAAAGCTTTATTATATGATTTAAGGAAACTCATTGTGTCAAAAGCAGCAATTTTAAAGGGTGAAAGTAAGCCTAATTATAAATTATCTGATTTAGAGCAAAGCAGTTACATAGGTGCTTCAATTGCAAAAAATGCAATATTAGATAATAGTGCTATTATTGGTTCTTTACAGCAAAAACGTGTATATAACTACTCATGGTGGATTTTAAGAAAAATCCTCACAAATACGCATGTTACTATTATTAATGAGAATGAAGTTGTTGTATTTATAGAGAAGTTTAATGATAAAAGAAAACGTAATGTCAGTGGTGATTTGTTTTTTATTCCCATTAAAGCGTTAATGAGTATCTCAATTGAGGCTACTGGTAAAGGAATGATTATGAGATATTTATTTTACTCAGGTAGAAAGTTTGAGCTGTTTTATCAAAATGAGAAAACAGATGAATTACTAAAGGTAATGTCTTTTATAAATGGCATTTTATCGGGTAAAAATTGAGAAAAATAAACATTTGTACTTGACCAATAGTATTATATAAACTAAAATCAGAATAATGGATATATTTTAGTACAAATAGAAATAAAATTATTTACGAGGTGCACAATGGTGTTTAATAATGATATTGTTAAAGAGGTAGTGAGTTCATTTGAGATTGACAGAGATGCTATGATTCGCATAGCTATGCAATTTAAAGATTCAATCGAAGCTGGCTTAAAGGGAGAAGAGTCCTGCTTAAAAATGATTGCATCTTATGTTGGAAAGCCTTCTGGAAAAGAAGAGGGTACTTTCATGACGATGGATATGGGTGGGACTAATCTTAGGTGCACAAAGTTTAAAATAGATAATGGTAATTTCGAAAAGCTTATTGAAAAAAAAGAGAAGCTTATTAATAAAGAGAAAAACTATGATTTGACTAAAGAAAACACTGATGCAAAACAGCTTTTTGGATTTATAGCTGATTGTATGGCAAGTATAGTAGAACCAAACGAAAGTTTATATCTAGGAAACACATTCTCATTTCCATGCAAACAAGAAGGAATTAATGAGGCATATTTAATAAATTGGACAAAGGAAATAACTACTTCAGGTGTTGAAGGACAAAATATCAACAAATTGCTAGCAGATGCTCTGAAGGAGAAAAATATAGATATTACACCAGTTGCTCTTATAAATGACACAGTAGGAACACTATTAGTTGCTATGTATAGTTTTCAGGATGCAGATATTGGCTCAATTATGGGAACTGGGCACAATACTTGCTATCTTGAAAATAATCACCCAATTAATGGTGGAAAGATGATAGTAAATCTTGAATCTGGAAATTACAATATTGGCTTACCAGTAACACAATATGATGAGATAATAGACAAAAACAGTCAGGTACCTGGTGCACAGCTTTTAGAGAAAATGGTATCAGGCTACTATATGGGTAGTTTAGTAAAAGAGGTATGCTTAGATTTATATAATAGAAAAGTATTGTTTATAGATACTAATGTAGATGTTAAGGATTTTTTCAATCAGAGCTTTAATGCACTTATGGTGGAAAACTTTATACTTTATCCAACAAAAACTGAAGAACAATATAATTGTTCAATAGAAGATGCAGAGTATATAAAGTTAGTATCTGAGGTTGTTTTAAAAAGAACTGTTAGATTAGTAGCTGCATCATATTTAGGAATACTATTTCATCAAGAGGCTAGTGGCACAGCAATAAAAAGTAAACATGTTATTGCAATTGATGGAACAATATATGAAAAGATGCCAAAAGCGCCTAAATTGATGGAAGAGGCCTTTAAGGACGCACTTAACCCACAAGATGCTGATAACATCGAAATAAGGCTCGTAAAGGATGGTTCAGGTTTAGGTGCAGCCATTGCAGCAGCTGTGGCTGTAACACAGAATTAGAATATTTAAAAACAGTTGTACCTTGAAAAAATCAAAATTAACCTTTAATGGTGATAAAGCAGCGAAAAGTAAAAATACTTACTTTTCGCTGCTTTATTTATAAAAAAGATTATTTTATGTGACCAATAGCATTGGCTTACTATGAACTTACTGCCTTCTTCATCTCTCTGACATAATCATACAAAGGCTTTGCGGCGTCAGCACCATGCTCTTCGATAATTTTTACAATAGCACTTCCTACTATAACACCATCAGCATATGCACCTATAGCAGAGACCTGCTGAGGGGTTGAAATACCAAATCCTACAGCTACAGGAACATTGGTGGCAGCTTTGATTGCAGATAAAAGGGAAGAGAAGTCAGTCTTTATCTCATTTCTTATTCCTGTTACTCCCATTGAAGAAACACAGTAAACGAAGCCTTTTGCGCAGCTTGCTATTTTTGATATTCTATCCTTTGAACTCGGTGAAATCAATGAAATTATATCGACCTCATATTTATCACTAAAAGGAAGTAGCTCACCCTTTTCCTCAAAAGGAATATCGGGTATTATTACTCCATCGACACCATTATTATTACATTCCCTGAAAAAGTGGTCATAACCATATGTGAATACTGGGTTTAGATAGGTTAAGAAAACTATTGGAATCTGAGTTTTTAGACGGATAGCTTTAACCATGCTAAATATTTTATCTAATGTGGTATCAACAGATAAGGCTCGAACATTGGCTCTTTGTATGACCTCACCTTCTGCAATGGGGTCAGAAAAGGGTATACCAATTTCTATTAAATCTGCTCCGGCTTCGACCATTGAAAGTATGAATTCCTCTGTTTTATCAAGAGATGGGTCACCTGCTGTTAAAAAGCCTATAAACGCCTTGCCATTCACGAATGCATTTTTTATTTTACTCATTAATATTCACCCCCATGTATTTTGCTATTGCTGCAACATCCTTGTCGCCTCTTCCTGAGAGACATATAACCATTATCTTATCAGAAGATAATTCTGGTGCTAATTTAATAGCATGGGCTACAGCATGTGAGCTTTCTATTGCTGGAATAATGCCCTCTGTTTTGGAAAGATACTCAAAGGCATTAATTGCTTCGGCATCAGTAATTGATACATATTTTGCTCGGCTAATATCATGGAGATTTGCATGTTCCGGTCCAATACCAGGGTAGTCAAGTCCAGCAGATATTGAATAAACAGGTGCAATCTGACCGTGCTCATCTTGGCAAAAATATGACTTCATACCATGGAATATTCCCAGCTGACCCTTTGCAATTGTTGCAGCATGATAGTCTGTATCGACACCTTTTCCAGCTGCTTCACAGCCAATCAGCTCAACAGAGCTGTCATTGATAAAATCATAAAAAAGCCCAATTGCATTACTGCCACCGCCCACACACGCAATTGCAACATCGGGAAGCCTTCCTTCCTTATCATACAATTGCTCTTTAACCTCTTTGCCGATGACACTTTGGAAATCCCTTACTATTGCTGGAAAGGGATGAGGTCCCATAACAGATCCTAAAACATAGTGTGTGTCATCGATGCGAGTAGCCCATTCACGCATTGTTTCACTTACAGCATCCTTTAGAGTTTGAGTGCCACTAGTTACAGCATGAACCTTAGCGCCTAACAACTCCATTCTGAAAACATTAAGCGCTTGGCGCTTAGTATCTTCTAGACCCATGAATACTTCACATTCCATACCCATTAATGCGGCGGCTGTAGCAGTAGCAACACCATGTTGACCAGCACCTGTTTCAGCGATGACACGCTTTTTGCCCATTTTTTTAGCCAATAAAACTTGACCTAAAACATTATTTATTTTGTGTGAACCAGTATGATTTAAATCCTCTCTTTTTAGATAAATTTTTGCACCACCTAGGTCCTCTGTCATTTTTTTTGCATAATATAGCAGAGAAGGCCTTCCTGCATATTCTCTCAACAGGAAAGTAAGCTCCTGATTAAAACTATAGTCATTTTTATAAAAGTTGTAGGCGGACTCCAGTTCAATTATTGCGTTCATTAGTATTTCAGGGACATATTGTCCTCCGTGTATACCATATCTTCCTTTTACCATTAAAATCACTCTCTCCTTTTCATATATTGTCTAGCGTTAAATTATTCTAACATCATAAAAGTTACTTTAAATACCCCTAACTACACTAACTAGCTGTTTAATTTTAGTTTTATCCTTAAAGCCATTTGTTTCTACACCACTACTAACATCAAGACAGTAAGGCTTAGCTTTTTCTATGGCAGCTCTTGCATTCTCAGCATATATTCCTCCTGCCAAAAAGAAAGGTTTAGAAAGGTTCTTTACTATTTCCCAATCAAATGTTTTTCCAGTTCCGCCAAATTCTTTTTCAGAGTAAGCGTCTAGGAGGAGAAAGTTACAGCGTAGCTGATCTACAGCATTTGCCGAATTTATATCCTTAGCTTGATACTCAGTTATTGAATTTATATCCTTAACCCGGATTGCTTTTATAATTGGATTGTTAATCCTCTGGTGAAGAGTACTAATATATTCTTCACTTTCATCACCATGGAGCTGAACAAGGTCAATAATTTTTCTGTTGCAGATGTCACTAATCACATCAATACTTTCATTTACAAAGACACCCACAGCCTCGATTCTGCTATCTAATATAGCTTTTAGTCCAGCGGCAGCTTCTATATCAATATGTCGCCGACTTTCTGCAAAAACAAAGCCGATATAATCAGGCAAAACCTTATTTGCATATTCAATATCCTGCATGCGAGTCAAGCCACAAATCTTAATCTTAGTTACCATTTTACTTAACCTCATCCCATATTAAACTTATTGGTTACAACAAAGCAATAGCTGATATGTGTAGCTTATTTATTAACATAAGCAATGTTGGCTTTTCAACTTGCGTTGTTAATCCCTTTCTCAAATGAACGTAACCTTGATAACTCAGTACTAATATTTTTGCTAAGCATAAGAGTTTCACCTATTAGAACTGCATTAGTACCGTTTTGGCGTAATACATCAATATCAGCTTTCGTCTTAATACCACTTTCCGATACAAAAACTTTATCCTTTGGTACTAGTCCTCTAAGCTTTGCGCTCGTATTAATATCTACCTCAAAGGTTTTAAGATTTCGATTGTTGACACCAATAACCCTTGCTCCTGCCATCATAGCACTATTAAGTTCTGTTTCATCATGGGCTTCAACAAGGCAGGAAAGCCCTAATCCATCAGCTATTTTTATATATTCCTTCAATTGCTTTGTATCCAGCAGTGAGCATATTAATAGAATTGCATCGGCTCCGATTAACTGAGCTTCATATATCTGATAGGAATCAATAATAAAGTCCTTTCGAAGAACTGGTATTTTAACAACCTTTTTAATTTCCCTTAAATACTCATCACTGCCCATGAAAAAATGTGGCTCTGTCAGGACAGATATTGCGTTAGCACCAGCTTTTTCGTATTCCTTAGCAATCTCAATGTATGGAAAATGCTCAGAAATAACTCCCTTTGAAGGAGAGGCTTTTTTAACTTCACAGATAAAAGCAATATCTTTTGTTTTTAGAGCGTTTTCAAAGGTAAAGGGCGTGCTGATTTGAAATTTCTTTACAGCAGCTTTTACAGTTTCAAGAGAATTGATGGCTTTTTTTGTTTCAAGCCTTTGCTTTGTAGCTTCAACTATTTTATCAAGTATCATATTAACCTCCACGCCAACTTTCGGCAAAATAGTAATGAATTTATCGTGGAGGTACGCAATTAAATTATAACTGCATTTTAATTCTTTCACGCTAACCTCCACGCCAACTTTCGGCAAAAATAGTAATGAATTTTATCGTTTAACTTTAAGTACCAAAACTATTAGAAAGCTGAATAAACTTATCTAGCTGATAGAGAGCTGAGCCATTGTCTATAAGATTTTCTGCCATATTAATGCACTCTCTCAGAGTTACTTTGTTATATGACATATATAGGCAAAGCGCAGAATTTAAGACCACAATATCTCTCTTAGAATCCTTTTTGCCAGATAAAATATCAATTGCAATTTGGGCATTTTCTTTTGGACCTCCACCAACTAAGTCCTCAGGTGAACATCTATTGAGACCTAACTGTTCAGGAGAAAGAAAGAAGCTGTTTACAATTCCGTTATTTACTTCACATATTGTAGTGGTATCACATAGTGTGACTTCATCAAGTCCATCGTGGCCATGTACTACCATCGCCCTCTTTACTCCTAAGTTAGAGAGTACTCTTGCTAATGGCTCAACTAAATTCTCATCATATACCCCCAAAAGCTGCATATTTGCTCCAGCAGGATTTGAAAGGGGGCCTAATATGTTAAAAATTGTCCTAACTGCTATTTCCTTGCGAACTGGTGCAGCATATTTCATTGAAGCGTGGTAAGTAGGGGCGAACATAAAGCACATCCCAATATTATTCAAGATTTGTTCGCTTTGCTCAGCAGTTAATAATATATTTATTCCAAGTGCCTCCAGAACATCTGCACTTCCGCATTTGCTGGAAACAGAGCGTCCACCGTGTTTTGCAACAGGAACCCCTCCGGAAGATATTACAAAGGAAGAAATAGTTGATATGTTAAAGGTGTTTGCTTCATCTCCCCCAGTACCTACAATATCTAGGACATCCATTTTAGGATGAATTCGTATACATTTCTCTCTCATTACACTTGCACATGCAGTGATTTCGTCTATTGTTTCGCCTTTTATTCTCATTGCTGTTATAAAAGAAGCAATCTGCGCGTTAGTAGCTCGGCCCTCCATAATTTCTTCCATTACTGATCTTGTTTGTTCAAGACCAAGATTTTGATTGTTAATCAGCTGATAAATAGCTTCTTGTATCATATCATATCACCTCCAATCTTAAGGAAATTCTCTACTATTGCTTTTCCCTTTGGAGTTAAAATGGATTCTGGATGAAATTGTACCCCGTATATATCATAGTCTTTATGCTTGATCCCCATAATTTCGCCGTTACTGTCTTCTGCTATAACCAATAGTTCATCAGGAAGGGTCTCACGTGACACTGCAAGTGAGTGGTATCTTCCAGCATCTATAATAGGAGGGAGGCCCCTAAAAAGAGCACTTCCATTTGCAATGTGTACTGAAGATGCTTTGCCATGCATAAGAACTTTTGCGTATGTGACTTCGGCTCCAAATACCTCACATATTGCCTGGTGCCCAAGGCACACACCGAGAATAGGTACTTTTCCACAAAAATAAGCTATAGCCTTTTCACATATGCCAGCATCCTTCGGACGTCCTGGACCAGGTGAAAAAATAATATGTGAAGGCTGCAGACTCTCAATTTCCGATATTGTAAGCTCATCATTTTTTATTACTCTGATATTGCTATTTAACATCCCTACTAGTTGATATAGATTATAAGAAAAGCTATCATAGTTATCAATTAACAGAATCATTATTCAATCCCCCTTCCAGACAGCTCTATTGCATTAATGACTGCCTGTGCCTTATTTACTGTCTCAAGATATTCGCTATCAGCAACACTATCAGCTACAATGCCTCCACCGGACTGAACAAACACTGTATTGTCCTTTAAAACTGCCATTCTAATAGCAATGCAGGTATCCATATTTCCAGTAAAATCAATATATCCGATAGCACCGCCATATATCCCTCGTTTATGGCCTTCAACAGCATTAATAATCTGACAAGCACGTATTTTAGGAGCACCCGAAAGGGTACCAGCAGGAAGTAAGGCTGATATAGCGTCAAGTGGGTCAAGGTCACTGCGGAGCTTGCCTACCACCTTTGATTCTATATGAATCACATGGGAGAATTTAAGAACAGTTAAATAATTTTTCACTTCAACTGATCCAAATTCGCTTATTTTACCCAAATCATTACGACCTAAATCCACCAGCATGTTATGTTCAGAGAGCTCTTTTTCATCACTGAGAAGTTGCTCAATCAGCTGAGAATCTTCTTCCTCCGAATTGCCTCTCGGTTTAGTTCCAGCAATAGGGAAGGTGGATAGGTTTCCAGCCTCAAGTTTAACAAGTGTTTCTGGAGAGGTGCCAGTGATTTCAACATCATCAAGCTTTAAGAAAAACATATAGGGTGAGGGATTTGTTGTCCTAAGTGTCCTATAAGTATCAAGTAGGCTGCCCTCGAATTTTGCCGACCTACGGTTTGAAATAACTGCCTGAAAGATATCTCCTTCATAAATATGATGCTTTATTTTAGCTACTATGTCACAATACTCCTCTTTGCTAAAAACAGGCTCAAAGGGTGATAAAAGCTTAGAAGGAGAAGAGTAAGTGTCATTTGGTGGAGTGCTCTTTATCAGTCTGACTATGTTATCCAACTCTATAATAGCCTGGGCATAATTGATTTCCAAATTATCGGTTTTAACATTTACAATAATAATGATTTTCTGCTTAAAATGGTCAAAGGCTATAACCTTATCAAACAGCATTAAATCAACATCATTTAAATTAGTATCATCAATTCCGCCAAGGTCTAAAGTTTTTTCGCTATATTTAATATACTCATATGCAAAGTAACCTACAAAGCCACCTGTAAAGGGTGGTAAAAAGCTAAGAGTAGGACTCTTGTACTCTTTTAAAATTGACCTTATAAAACTGTTGGGGTCGTCGGTCTGAGTTTTTAATGGAGTGCTACCTTTGATTTCAAGAGCACCATTTTTACACTTTAACTCAATAACCGGATTAAAGCCCAAAAATGAGTATCGTCCCCATTTCTCACCATTCTCAACGCTTTCTAAAAGATAATATTTATTGCTTATAGCCTTAATACTTTGCAGCACAGCTATAGGTGTTCTAATGTCAGCAAATATTTCGCAGCTTACAGGAACAATTGTATAGCCTTCTGATAACTGCTTTACTTCACTTAGACTTGGTTTGTACATGTTCACCACTCCTTTTTAGGTATAAAATTTTAGTTCTTTTTTGTTGATACCAATACTCGGCGCGCCCTAGTTTGGCAAAATAAAAACACCCGCCCATTGACTGAAATAGTCAAGGACGGGTGTAAAATTCACCCGCGGTGCCACCTTGTTTTGTAAGAAACGAAATCTTACACTCTTGTAGAAATACAAACATATTTCCCACATATAACGCATGTGTACGTCGCAGAATACTTTGAAAGATAAACCTTCATTTGACTGCGCCCTCAGTGGTCCATTTGATGTACTGCGTTCTGCGAGGCTCTCAGCTTTCCTCACTCTCTGTAAGTGCACGTTGCATCGTTATCTCCACTTCAACGGTTTAAAGGGCAGATATTTAATTTAATATTACTTTACATCCTAAATACAAATTTGTCAATAATTATTTTTACATTTATAACCATATTTTAAAGAAGAATCTGATACACTCCAACTGCTAATAACAAAAAACCGGATATTACTGTTGCTCTGTCACCTAGAAGTTTTGCTGCATAACGCCTACCTATGAAAGCTCCAAAGGATATTGTTATAATGCTAAAAATTATTACAGCCACTGTCAAGGTCAATATGTTTATTCCTGACATCCCAGCTCCGAAGCCTGTTCCAAGACAATTAACAGCAAGTGCAATACCCAATAATATGGATTCCTTTAAGGATATATCTCCTGAATAATCTTTATCTGCAATACTGGGATTATTCATTACTGCTTTTAAACTATCAAGGCAAATATAGTTACTATTTCGGATTTTATTTATTTTATCATTTACGTAGCTTACAATTGTAAAAATGCCTATAATACTAACGATAGAACCACCAATTATACTTCCCAGATAGCTTGGAATATTGTTAGTGAGCATATTACCTAAAAGGCTGGAAATGAAGGTGGCAAAACCCGAAAATAGTGCAATTGCTAAATTTGACTTAAAGGGAACACTTATATTTTTAGTTCCATAAGCTAGACCAATGGCCATATTGTCAAGATTTGGTGCTAAACAGAGTAAAAAAATAGATATAAAATACACCAATGAATCACCTCACTAGGCAGTATATTGAACTAGTGAGTGATTAGTGCATGTCTTGTAAAAGAGTAGACTTACTTTTTATCTGTTGACTTCTGCTGATCGTTTTTATTTAGAATATATAGAATTTTTTCAGCAGTTATTCTGTGGGCATTTGCCTCACTTGTAAGCTGTAATGCAAACAGACGTAGTGCTGTATCATATTCCTCCTGATTTATCTGCTCTAAAGCTAAGGATAGCTTAGTTGAAACAGTGTTAAAGGCTTCATCCTGAAGCTTAGTTAACTCTTCAAAAAAAACTTCATATTTCTGTTCGTTTTCGAAATTACTTAAGGACTTTGCTATTAGGGGAATGGGCAAAATCGGTTTTAGCATTGATAAAATGTAAAGTGTAACTAAATGAACTTTATCGTATTTTTTATTTACTGGACGTTTCAGATAACCTTCTTTTACATAGTTATTAACCATGCTAGAAGTAATTACCTTGTTTGCATCTCCAACATCGCCGAAAATATATAAGAGTCTTTCCAAGTAGGTTATAACCTGATCCATATATAAATCTATACTGGGAAAGCTTGTCCAATTCTCTGTTTTAAAAGAGCTTAGAGTATTAGAAAAATCCTGAAGCTCTTTTTTGATAGAGCTTAAATTTTCATTAGTCAATAAAATTGCCCCCTGCTAATTGTTGTTTGCATATGTTAAGTATATCATATTACATTACAATTACAATATAGTTATGTATAACGCTTGACAATTAAAGTGTATACGTTTAATATAGTAATAGAAACTAGATAATATAATTAGCATAATTAACATGGAAAAAGCTTACACTCAAATTATACATAAGGAGTCTAAGTCTAATATTAATTAAACCGAATATTTTAAAATGTTAGGTGGAATACTACGACTATTTTAAGGGTTATTTTATAGTAGCCAGATATAAACATAGAAAGGCGATGATTAGGATGGAATTAGCTAATAAAAACATTACAATATGGGGTGACTCAATCTTAAAGGGTGTTATTTTGGATGAGCAGGATGGGAAATACAAGGTTATGAAAAACAATAGCATTAGCAGCTTTGCTGAAATAACAGGATGCTCCGTCAAAAATAATGCTTATTTTGGTATGACATCTACAAAGGCACTTAATAGGATGAAGACAATAATTGAAAAGCAATGTCTTAATAAGAATGATATAGTGATTATAGAATATGGTGGAAATGATTGTGATTTCAATTGGGGTGAGATTTCAAATGAGCCTGATGCTAATCATCAACCCAAGACAACGATTGCAAGTTTTAAAGCTTCACTTCAGAATATGATTGATATTTTCAAAAAAAAGGGAGTGACTCCAATTCTGATGAATCTACCTCCATTAGAGCCGGAACGCTATTTTAATTGGGTGTCTAAAGGGCTTATTAAGGAAAATATTCTTCATTGGCTTGGTGATGTTGCAAAGATTTATCGTTGGCAAGAAGCTTATAGTAGCGCTACTGAGTGGATAGCACGCAAAAATAATTGTAGCCTCCTAAATGTTAGAGAAAGTTTTTTGATTTGCAATAACTATAGCTCACAATTCTGTGCTGATGGGATTCATCCCAATGAAAAAGGGCATAAAAAAATACTTGAGTCACTTTTGGCATTTTCCTTTTAAGAAAATGCCTGTTTTTTCTCCATATCTGCCAGCTTATTTTCAATATCTTCTGAGGTGATATTAGAAAGGTAACTAATTTTTATCAACTGTGCATTCTTAAGCATTTCAATACATTTTTCATTATCACCCAGTTTCTCTAAAACTAGTGCATAATCATAGAAAGCCTCTGGAAAATCCGGTTTCTTAGACATTAGTGTTTTAAAAATTTCATTTGCTTTTTCAAAATCACCAAGTAAATAATAGGTTTGCCCTAAATTATCAAGTATTACTCCGTTGTCATTGTTATAGTCATAGGCTTCAAGATTAAAGACTAATGCTTTTTCAAGGTCATTATTAAGGTTGTAGAGATAGCCAAGGCTCCCATATATATTTGTGGTCTTAAACTGGGGAATAATTGATTCGAACAAAGATATAGCTTTGTCAATCTGACCTTTTTTCCAAAGTACAAGAGCATAATTTGACTTTATATCATAACGATCTTTGTCTGATAATTTTGGGGAAGCAAGCTGCTCCTCAAATATTTTCATAGCTTCATCAAGCTTTGCACATTTTAATAGCATATATCCATAAGAGGTAACTGCACTTACCTTTGCGCTACCTGTCTTATAGGCCTTTTTAAGAAAGCTTATTGTACTGTCTGTATCCCCTTTCTGATATGCTAGACTAGCTTTAATAACATATATCTGTGAGGTAATTTTACCAAAAATCATTATTGATTCCTCCAAAAAATAGAATTATTTAATCTTCTAATGTTGATAATTTACTGCGTAGGGTAGACAAGACCATAAACAAATGAATCCTGATTATTATATATAATTATATCAAAAAGTATTAAAATTACGTTCAAAAGTTACAAAATAATTAATAATTTTTTTTGCAGTGGTCATTGTTTATTTTATTTGGGTCCTTTGCTATAATATAACGAGCATACAATCCTAAAAAGAGGAGAATTTTACAATGGAATACGATATTAATATAAAAAGCGCTGTTCTGCATATTTTGGATACATCAATAAATCTTCCGATACTTTCCAACAAGGAAATTAATATGGATGGTGAAATATCTGAGTTTTTGGAAAAACATATATCAAAAATATTAGGTGATGCAAATATCAAGAAAGCACAGTTCAGTGGAGATATAAACTTGTTAAGGGATATGTGCTTTGCAATTAAATCAGATGAGACTTGTTTTATGGAGGTTAGTATTGAAATAGCAAATATGATTTTTGATATTATGGTAAAAAATATAGACATAATTTCAGGAGATCTTATTTGTTGCTTGTTTCACTTAAATAATGAACAGC
This sequence comes from Bacillota bacterium, assembly GCA_023441625.1. Taxonomy (GTDB): domain Bacteria; phylum Bacillota; class Clostridia; order Acetivibrionales; family DSM-1351; genus Ruminiclostridium. Next base: position 27,552 of record JAEZOA010000141.1, on the reverse strand, counting down.
ATTTGGGTATTCTTAAGCTTAATTATAAAACAGGTTTTACTCACTACGTAAATCAAATGGAAGATGGGGCTTCAAATTCAATTATAAGACATAAGACTTTGCTTCCGACCGAAGGACAAAAAATTGATGAGGCTGTATTGGTAAGTTTAGAGTCTGGTGAAATAAAGCTATTAGAGAGAACCTACGAAATTAATGGTGTAAAGGAATTTTATCTATCTCAGTATTTTTTGAAGTGCACAACGGATTTATCCGATAATCAAAAGCTGAAAATTATCGATAAGGTAACAAAAAAAATAAATAAAAAATACTATGATGAAGATTTTGAAAAGGTTGCCAAGCTCAAAAATGTAGTATCTCAAAGTATTGAGGACAATAATGAGGTACGCGTAGAAAAATTAGCTGAAAAGATGTTTGACACGAATTTTTCAGTGCGTGAAGAGTACATTCAGGAAATACAAAAAGCAGGACTTACAGAAGAGGCAATTCAAATACCTGAAAAAATAGCAGAGAAAAAGTTCAAAACTCACAAAATAAAAACAGATACAGGAATAGAAATTAATTTCCCGCTAAGCTATTATGACAATCGTGATATGATTGAGTTCTCCAATAACCCGGATGGTTCCATATCAATAATAATAAAAAATGTCAGCAAAATAACAAATAAACAGTAATATTACGCTTACTTTCTGTGTCGTTCAATAAGGTTTGAAGTTATAAACGAAGGTAGGTATTTTATCCAAAGTGGTTCTTCTTCACTGTAGGTGTACGTAGAAATACGTTGGTATAACCACTCTCTGTCAAAGGATGAGTTCTTGAGTGGTATATTCATAGAATCTCTGCTTTTATTTAATAGGTTTATTCCATCTGAATAAACAGTATATGGTATATTTGATGAACCTAAAATAGTTGGGGAAATATCCAAGAATGACGCTACTTCTGAATCTTCAATACGCTTTTTATTATCAGGGGTGATAATATATAATGGCACAAACTCAAAATACATATCTCCATCAAAAAATGAAGATTGATAGTAATCCTCAGTATGAATATTAGGAGTATGGTCACCAAAAATAAAGATATAGGTATTGGGGTACTGCTCCTGAACTTTTGACACAAATTCCTTTATTGAAGCATCTACATAGTTCATAGAATGAAAATAATTCTTAACGAGTTCTTCTTCAATTTCGTCATACTTACTGTTATTGTAGTAGTTCCTTGCGCTTTCGAAGGGACCATGACTGGTCATGGTGATAATGTATGATAGGAAGGGTTCACTACTCTTTGACATTTTATCAAGAGCAAAGGAAAAAACCTTGTCATCTGGAGCACCCCAACCTTCGTCATTATAATCCATTGAGTTTATATCATAGAATTTTTTAAAACCCATTTTCGAAAATGCAATATCTCTATTATAGAAGGTGCCAACATTTCCATGAAAAGCCATTGCTGAGTAGGCATTCTTTGATAGCTTTGAGACAACGGAATTATTATAATTATATGATGTGAGCTTAATTGCAGGGAATGAATCAAGGGGTTCTAGGCTATTTATTATAGAGAACTCAGTGTCTGAAGTTCCTCCTCCTTGATGATAGCTCAGAGTATATGGGTAATATACGCTATTTTCACGTAGAGAGTTAAGGTACGGCATAACATAGGAGTCTTTGTATTGTTGTTTAACAATATTAGAATCCATAGACTCAACCTGTATAATTACATAGTTTGGCTTGGCCCTATTAATTGACGGTGAGTTTTTATTGTTATTACCAACAATAGTTGAAACAGGATTAGAAAGCTTTTTCCCATAGTTTAGCTGCTCAATTAATTTTTTTTCACTATAATTTTGTACTATATTTATTCCACTATTTACCAAAGTGCCATATCTTGTTACGATTTCCGACTCACCAGTATATCTATCATCCATATAGTGGACTATAGACTTACCATCTGCATAATTATTTATCTCAATAAAACTTAAAGCTAAAATTGCCGATATTAGTATGATGTTTTTTAATGCAGGAAATCTATATTTTCTAACTTCTTTTTTAAAACCTTTAAAAAAAATATATAGTGCAAAAGGGACATCAATAAATACCACCAAAAGCTGGACGCTTATAGGATTGGCTAAGTGTGTAGCAGATATTAAAGCTTCCTTAAATAGTGAAAACCACTGCAAAATATGAAGATAACTATGGTAATATAAATAATAGGATATATTCACATAGATATATATACATTGTATAGCAAAAAATACTAAGAAAACATATCTGGATTTAAAACTCAGCACAATAGAATATACTATAATACAACACAACAATGTAAACCAAAATTTATAATTAAAAATATCCTTATTAGCTTGAGGTATTAAAAAATAGTCATATAAGCTACTCTTTAAGGCATTCATAATTATAAATAGAATAATGACAATAGCTAGTTTTCTAAAGGATTTATCTTTGAAAGCGACTTGCATTTTTTTAAAGCTCATTGTAAAAAAATCTTTAAACATTCCCGCTTAAGGTCTCCTCTTGTATTACATGTAGTCAAATATTTAAGGCACAAGATACATTTTATAAGAATTCAGTAGATTTGTAAATCAATTAAATATTGTCATTATATCCATAGTATTTTTGTAGGACTGTTTAATAAAGTTTTTATTATTTTTTGTTATGTATGGAGCAGTAATGTCAGCGCTTGGAATAGGAATTATCTTATATACAGGTCTGTTGTTTACATAGTACTTATCAACCCAAGTTGGTATGTAATCGGCCTTCTTTATGATAACACCACCCTTTGGATCCTTTTCAAGCTGAAGCTGGACAATTACGCCATCCTCTGTGTATACCTTGTTTGGCCTAACCCCTTTATCTGTTCTTCTATACCCGGAAATAAAATTACCCATTGAATATATGACAAATTTATCTTTTCCATTCACCTTAATTATTTCTGATTTTTGAACCACATGTGGATGAGAACCAAGTATTATATCAGCTCCCCATGATAATACTTTTTTGGAGAGTGAGGTTTGTGAGGTGTTAGGTGTTCTTTGATACTCAGTACCCCAATGAATTACTACTATAACAGCATCGGTACCTTCATCTTTTACTGTTTTAATATCATTCTTTATTTGAGCTTCATTAATAGGACTCAAGTACTTGATTTTTTGATTTGAACTGAGTTTTGCATCATTACCATTAAAGGCATAAGAATAAGAAAGAATACTGACTTTAATTCCATTAATTTCTTTGGTAGTATATTTGTTTTTTCCATCAATTGAACTGCCTACATTAGTCATTTTGTTTTCTGCTATTTTTTTAATAGTTCTTGTTAAACCATCTATACCTCTATCAAGGCAATGATTATTTGCTGTAGCTAAAACATCAAAACCTGAATTTGATAGGGCGGTTAACATTGCATCAGGAGTATTAAATGATGGGTAACTTGTATAACCAGATTTGGGTCCTGCTGTTACAGTTTCAAAATTTCCTATTGTTAAATCTGAATTTGTTAAGTAAGGTTTAACATACTCTAGAAAGCCGCTAAAATCATATGTACCAGTTTTAGGATTGTATGCATTATTCAAATTACCCTGATGTGCCATTATATCACCAACTGCAGATATTGTTATTGTTGCAGGTAAAATCTCCTGTGGCTGAACAGGTTGGGTATCATTAGTAATATCCTTTTCATCAGTGACTCCAGCTGGGTCAGAAGAGATAGATGAATTATTATCTGAAGTAGGTATAGTTGATGTACTAGTAGATGTTTTAGCTGCTGGATCGGCTGTTATACTAGTAGATGGTTTTGCTGTTGAATTAGACGATGTACTATTAGATGGTTCGGATGCTAAATTAGCGGATGTATTAGTTGATGCTTGAGCTATTAAATCAGCAGTTTTATCGGTTGACACTTTGGCTGCTGAATCAACTGCAGTATCAGAAGACTGTGCAGTCTCATTGCTTACAGCATTATTCGGATTCTTATTATCATTGCTTAAAGATACGTTGGAATCGAATTTACTAAGAGCATTTATGATAGATGTGCTACCAAGCATAATACAACACATTATACTTAGTACTGTAAAAGTATGTTTAAATAGACGCATTTTAGTTTTCATATTACTTTACCATTCCCCTTCAAAAAACATTAATAGTCTTCATCATAAAAATTAAACTGAAAACCACTATAATACTATATCATAAAATAGGCTAATATTGGTATGAATTTTAGGATAGGACTAAAACTTAATATTTATGAAATATAGGTTATATCTGATTATTGAGGGCAAAATTATTGGAAGGTGTTTTGTATTATGTTAATATATAAGTATACTTGATAAGCAATAAAAAAGATGGAAAGGACAGCTGACTAAAGAGTAAGAAGGGTAGAGAAGCCTATTTTATTTATTTGCAAATTGTGATAAATTGGTATTAATAAAAATTAATTGAGATTAAATATATTTGAGTTAAAATAACAACGAGGAGAAAAGTGATATGCCAACTATAGATAGAGTAATTTTAATAGTTCTGGATAGTGTAGGAATCGGGGAGCTCCCTGATGCAGCTGAATTTGGAGATAGCGGAAGTAATACAGTCGGGAATATAGTGAAAGTGTATGGAAGTATAGATATGCCTAATCTTAGTAGGCTAGGAATTGGGAAAATAGATGGTATTGACTACTTGCCTGTATCACAGGTTATTGAAGGCTGCTTTGGGAGAATGGTAGAGGTGTCAAAGGGAAAGGATACTATAACTGGTCACTGGGAAATAGCAGGTATTCAGCTCGAATACCCATTCCCAACATATCCCCAAGGCTTTTCAAAGGATATTTTAGAGAAGTTTGAGAAGCTAACAGGGAGAGGAGTGCTCGCTAATTGTGTAGCCTCAGGAACAGAGATAATAAAAGAGTTTGGAGAAGAACATATGAATACTGGTAAGCTAATAGTATATACATCAGCTGACAGTGTTTTTCAAATAGCAGCTCATGAAGAAATTGTTCCAATAGATGAGCTTTACAAAATATGCCAGATAGCTAGAGATATGCTACAGGGTAAGGATATGGTTGGGCGCGTTATTGCAAGGCCTTTTCTAGGGCAGCCAGGCAGCTTTACACGAACTACTAATAGGAGAGATTTTGCCGCTGAGCCACCATCTGATACCATTTTAGACAAGATGAAGCAAAAGGGCTTGGATGTAATTGCAGTAGGCAAGATTGAAGATATTTTTTCCAAAAAGGGTATTACAGAAGCAGAACATACGAAAAGCAATATGAATGGTGTAGATATAACTTTGGATTATATGAAGAAACAGAATAAGGGGATAATTTTCACAAACTTAGTGGATTTTGATATGATTTATGGGCATAGAAATAACGTGGAGGGTTACAAGCAGGCAATAGAGGAGTTTGACAAAAGACTTCCTGAGATAATGTCTGTAATGAATGAAAATGATTTGCTTATAATTACAGCTGATCATGGTTGTGATCCGACTACAGAGAGCACTGACCATTCAAGGGAATATGTACCAATTATTTTGTATGGACAAAAAATAAAAAAGAACATTAACCTGGGAACGAGAAAGTCATTTGCTGATCTTGCCAGTACTATTGCTGATATATTTAATATAGACAATGTATTTCCTGGGGAGAGCTTCCTTGAGCAAATTCTGAAATGAATTAATTTAAATTTGACTTATTAAGAATTATATGAAGATATAAACCATAAATATGGTTTACAAATTTAAAAAAATGCATATAATAAGAATATAGGAAGATGAAAACCTAAAAAATGTTTTGTCAAGGAGATGAAAGGAATGCTTTGGAATTATAAATTTAAAAATTTTTGTTCCTTTTGTGATTTAGCAGAGTTTGATTTAGCTGCACCAGGAACTAAGGTGAAAAATAGGTTTCCAGAAAACTATACAGAGACTCAAGCAGGAGTAAACATATTAAAAACAGCTATAATTATAGGTGAAAATGCTGGTGGAAAATCAAATTTTATTAATAGTATAAAGTTCCTCAAAAAATTGTTTAAAGATAATGAAAGTGTACGAGCTTATAAATCATATGTTAATGTGAATAATTTGACTGACAACAGCCCATTCAATTGTGATACTAAGCAACATTTTGAAATAGAAATTATTGAAAATGGATATATATATTCATATTTCTTAGAGATTGATTTTCTTGGAATTGTTGAAGAAAAATTAGCTATTAGACAAAAGAAAGACATTACAAAGAAAGATGTGCTTGTTATTAAACGAAAAAAAATAGTTGATAAAACTGAAGTTAGGTTAAATTATAGTATTAAAGTTCTTGGATTATCGAAGGATATTAGTGATATATTTGAAAATACAAAATATAATAAAGGTAATATGGGACTATTTGTAACGAAATTAGCAATTTTAGGGTATGAACATGCTGTTGTTTTTGTGAATTGGATTAATAACAAGTTATATCCAGAAGCTATTGGAATAAATTATGATATATATAAGGATATGAAGCGTGAAGAGGATGATATAAGAATCTTAAGAGACAAAAGATATGTAGATATATTTAAAATGGTAGATTATAGTATTGAAAGTATTGAAATTGATGAAGAAAAGCCATACAGTGAGACTAAGATTATAAGAAAAAAGAAAAATGGTGATTTATTTAGCAGAGAATTAAGAAGTGATTCTACAGGAGTTCGTGAATTTTTTGCGTGGGCAGTACAAATATTTAGGGTGGTTTATGAAGATAAAATAGTATTTGCGGATGAAATGGATAGAGTTTTAAATCCAATATTATCTGATAGAGTCATTGCATTTATTAATGGGAAAACACATACAGGACAGTTTATATTTTCAACACATAATGTATTGCATTTGGATTTAAAAACATATATGAAAGAACAAATATATTTTATAACTAAAGATAGATATTCTTTAAATTCTGAAATATATTCTCTCGCAGATTTTCCAGAAGTACGATATGAAACTACAAAAATTTACGAATTTTATATGAAGGGAATTTTGGGAGGAACTGCATTTGAGTAGAAAAATACAGCACTTTCGCAAAAAGTTTACAATCTTTTGCGAGGGAGATACAGAATATCACTATTTTGATGCAATGAGAGTAAATCAAGGAGTTGAATTGGCTTTAAAACCAATAAACATGCATGGTGGTGGCTACAGTAATTTTTTGGATGTAATAAAGATTGACTCTAAAAATAACTGTCTCGCTAAATTTATTATTATTGATTTAGATAGATTACATAAACATCAAGGTGAAAAACAAAATCTTATAGAATTAATAAAGTATTGTGATTTGCAAAATAACAAAAGAAATGTACCACATTTTTTAATAATAGATAATCCGGATTTTGAATATTTAGCTTGCTTACATATTCCTAAATATAATGGTCAAGAAGTTGCTAGATATATAGAAAAACAATTAGGCTTTGAAATAGAAGAATTCAAAGCAAAAAAAGATATATATAACTATTTAAATAGTTATGGGAATTCTTGTGAAATGATGTTATCAAGGCTAAGTGTTAAAAAAACATTTGTTAGAAATATATTTTCAATAACACAGAGTAGTATGGAAGTATTTATCAAACAAACACATATTGATTGGGAACAAATAGATACTAAGGGTTCTAATATTCATGAATTATTTGAAATCATAGACTGGTGATTTTTAAAAAAACTTGAAAATAGGTTTGCTATTACTATCTCAATGTATTATTATTAATAAAGCAGTAACATTTGTGTTCTCTAAGCAATCGGAGCGACAATATAACAAAGTCAATTACTATCGAATAAAGCCGATAGTAATTAACTCATATAGAAACTACAGATTATGGGAAGCAGGTTTAAGTCCTGCACGGTCCCGCCGCTGTGTTGGGGGAGTTCTCTAAATTATCCACTGGTTTAATTACTGGGAAGGATTAGAGAGTGATGATGCCTAAGTCAGAATACCTGTCTGTATTTTTACACTAAGAATAATTGAGTAACAAATCTCAAAAATGGGAAGTATTTATTCAATGATTCTTAAACTCTACGAGAGATAGGGGGTGTCTGGCAAATTAATTTGTCTATATATTAGAATTTGGCCCCTAAACATATTTTGTTTAGGGGTTTTTTGAAGCTTTAACATATACTCAAGGAGGAACCTAAAATGAAAAGAAGAGTTTTTTTGACAATTTTGTCAGTTGCTTTAATAATAGTTTTATTTTCTGGGTGCGGTATTAATCAGAATAATCAATCAGCAAATTCTTTACAAGCTGTAGATACAGCAGGCAATGCTAGTATTGCGTCAACAACAACAGAAAATACAGCAACCAATGCAACGAAATATCCATTAACCTTGGCTGATGCAGCAGGTACATCGGTTACTATTGCCAGTAAGCCTGTGAAAATAGTTAGTTTACCATTAGGAACCTGCGAAATGCTGTTCTCTTTAGTGGATAAAAGTAGAATTGCAGCTATGACTCATTATGTTGACGATGTTAATGTATCAAATGTAGCAGATGAAGCGAAGGGAGTCGGAACAAGGCTAGATACAAACGCTGAAAAAATCATAGCCTTACAGCCCGATTTAGTTTTTGTAGATGAGTGGGTTCAGCAGGATATTATAAAACAATTAAGAGATGCAAAAGTGACAGTTTTTGTTTTAAACAACGTAACTAATGTTGAACAAGAAAAAGAAATGCTAAAGCTGTTAGGTAAAATAACTGATCAATCAGCTCAGGCTGAAGAGACAATTAATTGGATGGATGAAAAGCTTAAAGAGGTTTCTGATAAACTATCAGCTCTAAAGGAAGAGGATAAGCTTACAATAATAGATTATAGTGAAATGAACTCCACAAGCGGTAAAGGAACAAACTTTGATGATGTTGTTACAAGAGCCGGACTTATTAACCCAGTTTCTAAGGAAGGTTTGGAAGGTTGGCCGCAGCTTTCTAAAGAGATGGTGATAAAGTACAATCCAGATATTATTTGCTTGCCTTCCTGGTATTATGATAGTAACGTAAGCTTTGAATCTCTATCAAAATCTATAAAAGATGACAAGTCTTTGGCAGGAATAAATGCTGTAAAAAACAATAAATTAATTTCAGTACCTTATAAGCATATTAGCACAACATCACAGTATTCAGTGCTTGCTGTTGAAGATATGGCAAAGGCAGCATACCCTGAGTTGTTTAAGTAGCAACATTAATTCATTAAAGCTTTATTAATAAAGTATAGAGTTGCTCTGTTATACCAGGCATATGGAGGCTACATGGCAAAGAAAAGCTCACATAGAAAAATCGGGTTACACAAAATAGGTATTATACCAGCAATGCTTATTGGTTTACTGGTGGTAATGGTTGCAGCAACTGCTATTGGGGCAGTTTATGTGCCTTTTTTGGATACCTTTAAAATAATATTAAAAAATATTGGTATTTTAAATAGTGTTTCCTTTGTAGAGGGACAGGAACCAATTATATTTTTAATTAGATTTCCAAGAGTGCTTATTGCTGCTTTGGCAGGTACAGCACTTGCAGCATCGGGAGCAGTTATGCAGGGAATGTTTCGAAACCCGATGGCTGACCCAGGACTAATAGGTATATCCAGTGGTTCAGGACTTGGGGCTGTATTAGCCATTAAACTTGGACTAAGTGCTGTCAGCATATTCTTTATGCCGCTATTTGCTTTTGTCGGTGCTTTTTTAGCTATTTTGATGGTGTACATGCTTTCCTATCGAAAGGGAAAAGTTCCAGTTCTTACTCTAATATTGTCGGGTATAGCAATTAGTACCTTTTTTGGTGCAATAACAAATATTGTACTCACTCTCTCATACGATTACCAAGTAAAGGAATTTCTTTTTTGGTCAACAGGGGGACTTGATGGCAGACGCTGGGAGCATGTTCAATTAGTGGTTTTGCCAATAATAATAAGTGTAGCATTGATGTTTGTGTACTCAAGGGATTTGAATGTGCTCTTAATGGGTGAAGAAGAAGCAAAATCAGTTGGACTAAATTCTGGAAGGACACGAACCATATTACTGATTCTAATTTCTATTGCTACTGCAAGTGCAGTATGTGTCAGTGGTGCAATCAGCTTTGTTGGACTGATTGTTCCCCATATAATGAGGCTAATAGTTGGACCAAATCATAAAATACTATTGCCGACAAGTGCAATTGCAGGAGCTATATTTCTTGTAGTATGTGACCTTATTTCAAGGGTGGTGGTTATTCCAAATGAAATTGGAGTGGGAATAATTACAGCATTAATTGGGGCACCTTACTTCTTGTACCTTCTTCTTAGATCAAAAAAGGAGGGGGGGATTGTAATTTGAATACTGAGAATATTCTTGAAATACAGAAGCTAAATTTTGAAATTAATAAAAATAAAATTTTACATGATATAAATCTCAGCATTAAAGCTGGAGAATTTGTAGGTCTAATTGGGCCTAATGGGGCAGGAAAAACAACGCTGCTAAAATGTATTAACGGAATCAACAATGGTGATGGACTTATTAAGATAAAGGATAAGCCGATACAAGAGGTCAGTGATAAGAAGCTGGCAACAGATGTAGCTCTTATGCATCAGAATACAACAATAAGCTTTCCTTTTCCGGCTATTGAAATAGTTATGATGGGCAGATATCCATATTTAAAAAGACTACAGAGAGAAAGTAAGGAAGACTATAATATTGCTAGAAGGAATATGGATTACACTGATACAAGTAAGCTGGAGAATTCCTCAATTACAGAAATGTCGGGAGGAGAGCGGCAAAGAGTACTTTTTGCAAAGACCCTAACACAAGAAACTGATATAATATTGCTTGACGAACCTACTGCAAGTCTGGACATTACTTATCAGGAGCAGATTTTTAAATACTCAAAAGAGCTTTCCAGGCACGGAAATACCATAGTAGCTGCAATACATGACCTAAAGGTAGCTGCGAGATATTGTAATAGGCTTGTTTTAATGAAGGATGGTATAATAGTTGCTGACGGCAGCCCTGAGGAGGTTCTTACTTCAAAGAATTTGTCACAAGTGTATGGAGTAAATGCCCTTGTTTACAGAAATAGAATTACAGGCTTATTAGATATATATATTCACAAACAAGATAATAGAGAAAGATGTGAGAAAATTCATGTTCTTGGTGGTGGTGGCTCTGCATCGGGTATTATACGGATTCTTTATGAACATGGATATTGTATTTCGGCTGGAGTTTTCTCTCATGGAGATAGCGATATTGCAAGCGCAGAAGTATTTGGAATTAAGCACTTGGTTGAAAAACCCTTTAGCGAAATATCTGATGATTTAAATGAAGAAAATATATCATTAATTAAGAATTCAGATATGGTTATACTGTGTAATATGCCTTTTGGAAATCAGAATTTAAGAAATTTAGAGGCTGCAAAAAATGCAAAAAAACTTGTGATTATTGAGGACGATAAGCCACAAACAAGGGATTTTACAAATGGAAAGGCTGTAAAAATTTATAATGAGCTTAAGGAAATTGCTGTGGCAGTAATTACTTCAGCGAGGCTTCATGAGGTGCTGTGATAAATATGGTAAAGGGAATGTGTATATTTTAGATATAACGTTAGTGATGGAGGATTATATGTCAAAGCTTATTTTAGTAACAGGTGGCGCTCGCAGTGGAAAGAGTACTTTTGCTGAAGGTAGGGCAAAGGAGTTTGGGGAAAAGGTGCTTTATGTGGCAACGTCAAAGCCTATTGATGATGAAATGATGCAGAGGATAGCAAAGCATAGAGCTCAAAGGCCTAGACATTGGGAGACCCTTGAAGAGTATAAAAACCTAGATATTGCACTGGCAGATATAATTTCGGATAAAAATGCAGTTTTGCTTGACTGTGTTACAATAATGGTAACAAACCTTATGATGGATGAATGTTCTGACTGGGATAGCTTGAAAAGGGATGAGGTTGATGAGATTGAACTTATTATACAGCACCAGATTGAGAGGCTAATAAGTGTAGCGAAAATGTCAGAGGTACCGTTCATTCTTGTAACAAATGAAGTAGGACTTGGCGTTGTTCCCCACTCTGCAATAGGCAGAGACTTTAGGGATATTGCTGGCAGAATGAATCAAATACTCGCAAAAGTAGCTGATGAAGTTTATTTCTGTGTTTCAGGTATACCCATGAAAATAAAGTAGTATTGTTATGATAGCTCCTGCAAAAATACTATGAAAAGGTGGAATTATAATTGAAGGCAATAAAGCGCTTGGTTTTGATGCTGCAGTTTTTTACAAGAATTCCTATAAAGATAAGACTTGCTGCAACTGCTGAGGACTATGGCAAGGGATTGGTTTTTGCACCCTTTGTGGGACTAAATATTGGAGCAATTTTAGCAGCAGTATCCTATGGATTGCTATATATATTTCCAAGCTCGGTGGTTGCTGCAATCACATTAGTAATATACATAATAATAACTGGGGGGCTTCATCTGGATGGTTTAGGTGACACCTTTGATGGTATATTTTCTAATCGGTCCAAAGAGCGGATTTTAGAAATCATGAGAGACAGCAGAGTGGGAACTAATGCTGTATTGGCTGTTGTGAGTGTTTTGCTTCTGAACTATGCAGCTCTTTCCCAAATAAATAGTGCATATTTCATACGTATCATATTGTTAATGCCCATGGCTGGCAGGATAGGCTCACTAGTAAGTGCAGCAGTTTCTACCTATGCCAGACGAGGAGAAGGCCTAGGAAAATCCTTTATAGATTTTTGCGGAAAAAAAGAATTGTTTTGGGGATTGCTTATTTATATCATAATTAGTTTATTAACTTTTGACTATAAAATGTGGATTGTATTAGCTGTGCCACCGATAAGTGCTCTTTTACTGATTAAGTGGTTGAGCAGCAAAATCGGTGGCGCAACAGGGGATATACTTGGAGCTGTGTGCGAGTTAAATCAGTGTATATTCTTAGTATTTGCGTGTGGGGTTTTAGCGTGAAGACTACCAATTATGCTCATTTAAGTAACGGAAAATCGCTTCTTCTCGCTCTTTTCTATTTTCTGGTATGTACCTTCCAAGATTTAAGTCACCTGCAATTTTTCCATCAGAGAGGTATAAAAGTCTTGTGGCTCTTGCTGCAGCCTTAATATCATGAGTCACCATAACAATTGATTGGCCCTCCTTGTTCAACTCGGTAAGAATATCCAGTACTTGTTTACCCATAGCAGAGTTTAGTGACCCTGTTGGTTCATCACCAAATATTAGCTTTGCTTTGCCTATTAAGGCACGGGCGATAGCCACACGCTGTTGTTGACCACCTGACATCTCTGAGGGGTATTTGTCCTTATCTTCTGATATGCCTAGCTTTTTCAATAATTCCAGTGCTCTTTTGTTTATATTTTCCTTGGAATCGGTGCCATATCCACTATAGGCTACATTTTCAAAAGCAGTCAGGTCAGGCAGTAAATTCATGCTTTGAAAAATGAATGAAACATCCTTCTTTCTCATATCAGCTATTTCTTTTTCAGATAGTTTAGAGATTTCTTTACCTAAGAGGGTCACTGTTCCGCTTGTAGGACGGTCCATTGTTGATATGGTATATAAAAGGGTTGATTTTCCACTTCCGCTGCTTCCCATTATAATTGTAAAGTCACCCTCGTATATTTCTAAATCTACATTTTTTAAAACGTTATTTGAGGTTTTACCAGTTACGAAGCTCTTACATAATTTATCTGTTTTTATTAATGCATTTTTCATAATAATTATCATCCTTTCTTATTCTTCCATTAATTCTGTTGGTACAATTTTTTTAAGAGGTAAAGCAAACATCAGTGATGTTAATATAATGATTCCCATAATTGCTGCGGTGATCATTGCGTTTAAAGATGAAGGGCTTTCATAAGCATTGACATCAACAATTGCAAAAAACAAAGGACCTGATATAGTTTTTTGAAGTATTTGTGCCAGTAGTGCGGCAACCACTGTCAACATCATGATTTTACATAGACTTTGTGTACAGATATAACGATTGGTAAATCCTAATGCTTTCAAAATACCAAACTGTCTGCGGTTTTCAATATTATTCATAAGCAGCAGGTTTATGATATTTAATAAGCTGAATAGGAAGAATACTCCAACTAGGATTAATGTAATTGGTGTTGCTAAATCTACGATGGCATTTATTCCATCGGTCATAGAAGCTATATTTTTGGTTAATGGTACCTGTGGAAATTGTGCATTTAACTCTTTCTTAAAGTTCTCATAGTTGATCTTATCGGTCATCTTAATCATAATATTGGAATTAGTATATGAAACCCCACAACGGTCAAGCTCTGAATTTAAGATGTGAATATTGTTTCCTCCTTGCATCATGGAAGGAAATACGCCGCAAATCATATAATCACCTGTATACTCGCCAATAGTTAAGTTAACATAATCGCCAACTTCTAGTCCAAAATCCTTTAATTCATTTATTGATACTCCTATTTCATTTGGATTTTCAGGTGGTCTTCCTGATGTATAGGAAAAAGCTGATTCTGACTCACCAAAGCTGTTATAGGTTACCATTGCAGTATAAGTAAAAGATTTATCTCTGTCATTACATTTCAGATTCTTTATTTTCGTGCTAAAAGTGCTGGATATAGCTTCCTGTACGTAGGGGCTGTTTTCTAAATAAGTAGATAACTCCTCCGATGTATTACTTGAGATTATACAATCAAACTTAGGTAGCCCAAACCATTTGTCAACATTATTTTCCATATTAATGCAGGTATAATTAATACTCGCAAAGAAAGAGGATAAGTAGAAGGAAACTGTAAGAATAAATATAATCATTATACTGTTACCTTTTGCTTTAAAAATGTTATTGATTGCCATGGAAAGGGGTGAGTAAGCGTTTTTAATTAATGATTTTTTAAGCTTTGCCTTACTTGAGGTCATACCTATATTTAATGCATCTACAGGAGTAATTTTATTAATACTTTTAAGCGTTGCTAGTACATTTATTGTGAGAATAAACATTAAGGCAAATATGGTTACAATACCTGTTGCTGCGGAAATACTGCTGAAATTAAAAGAACCTAAATATTTAAACGTTATTGTACCTAAAAGCATAGATATTGGAATTCCCAAAATAATGCCAAGAGGTATAGAAATTATTCCTGTAAATAGATAGCAGCTTAAGTAAAAGCTTTTGATTTTCTTAGAGGTAAAGCCAACAGCTTTATAAATTCCAATGCACCGATATTCTTGTAGCAACGTGGATTTTAGCATGAAGCGTATTAATATAACAGCTACAATAAATATTACAAGGGCAGCTATACTTGCTATCCCACCTAGAAGAGTTGAAGCAGTAGAAAAGGTCATCTTCAGACTAGCTGGATCCAGATCATAAACTATATTATTATAAAATTGTATAGGTATCTTCTGCTTAAAGCTTTCTATGTTTTTAATATCCTTCTTAAGATTGATGGATATATATGTAGCCTTCTCTTCTTTTAGTAGATCTAAAGTAAAGGAGTTCGCATAAATGGGATATATCCCCATAATACCAGAAGGGGCTAACGCAGTATTAATAAGAGCAGATACTTTTAATTTTGTTGAATAGTCACTGCTAAACAGATCAATAGTATCTCCGACATGGATGTTATTCTCATCTGCATATATCGCAGTAATCCATATTTCATTATCTCCGGGTTTATTTATTTCTTTATCCCCATCTGCTACTTCCATATTCCAGGGTAAGTTTTTATAATCCTCTAACGCCATGATAGCTGTAAGATATGTAGGGAGGCTTTTATCATCTAGAACCATATTTGCTTTTATCATTTTTGCAGGCTGATAAAAAAGTGTATTAACATCAGCTGCAATTGATTCATCCTCTAAAAAATACTTCTCCATATGTTCGCCTCTTGCCAAGTAGAATAAATCAGGACAATTATCACTGCTAAAATAGTTGTCGCTAAAGACGGTTGTCTCCAAAGTATAGGAGATACAGCCTGCAAAGATTGCAGTGGTAAAAAGTAAAACAATACCGATTAATATAAACTGTTGCTTTTTATGCTTTAATTTCTTCTTCCACATATTAATTTTCCCTTCTCAAAGATTCTAAATTAAGAAACGAGATAATATTAATCTCTTCTATATAAATAATCCTAAAGCAACAATCTTACTAAACTGCAACTAAAATATAAATAAATTATAACAGTTTTACACTAACATTTGACTTTTTGTTGGAAATTGAAATATATTGTAAAAACATAATATATTATTTATAGTTAGTATAGATAGTTAATTGGGGGGAATGAATGGATTATGGACGGAACAATTAAAGATAGAATTTTGTTGGTAGAAGATGATACTGATTTGTCAGACATTATTAAAGCATTTCTTACAAAAGAAGGGTTTGAAGTTAAATGTGCTTATAATGGCCTCGATGGAATTGAATTGTCAAAGAGCTTTAAGCCTACACTCATCCTTCTTGATATTATGCTTCCTAATGTGGATGGTGTAGAAGTGTGCCACAATATTCGAACTCATTCTCATGCTCCAATTATAATTATTTCTGCAAAAAATTCAGATATGGATAAATTATTATGTTTGGGCATTGGGGCAGATGATTATCTTACAAAGCCATTTTCCATGATAGAAATGGGGGCAAGAATTAAATCCCATATTCGAAGATATACCTCCTTTAATCAAGAAAATTCTCATATACAGGAATTGGGACTTCGCGTTTATGGAGATATAGCAATTGACTCAAAAAGTTTTAAAGTCACAGTAATGGGGAAAGACATTGAGCTTACGTCAAAAGAATTTAAATTGCTGGAATTTCTGTTCTCACATCCATCTCAAGTATTCTCAAAAGAACAGCTAATGGACCAGGTTTGGGGATATACAGAATATGTTGACCAAAATACAATAACTGTGTATATTGGGAGAGTTAGAGAGAAACTTACAAAGGGCGGAGCTTGTTATATTAAAACAATTTGGGGAGTTGGGTATAAGTGGGAGATGTAATCAAAAAGAAATTGTCAGTTTATGTTATTATTAGTGCTGGTTGCATGGTGCTTTTAGCAATTTACTCAACCTTATTTGTACTTAATTGGTACAATAGTACTGGAATTGATGAACGAAAGGTTAGGGTGGATTATAATTCTTTAGTCTATAAAGTTGAAGCTGCAGCAAATACCAATTCGGATGAGTTAGCTTCTGTTTCTGAGGTGCCCTTCACTCTTGTGGGGCTTGATGGTAGAGTTGTTTATACACAAGGTATGGACTATGCTGTCGGACAACAACTGAACTTACATACCATTTCCACAGTAAACTCTTCTTATCATGAATATAAAATCCCTGTTATACATGATGGAGAGCAATTTGGAACACTTCTTGTGGGCTTTAACGGTGATGAATATAGAAAGCCTATATTATATCCCATTGCGCTATTTTCGCCAATTCTACTTGGTTTATTTGTTATGATAATATGTATCTATAAGCTTTTAAAGGTGCTAAAGCAGGATGTGTTTTATCCTATTGAAGAACTACATGATACAACCAAGAATATTATGGGTGGAAATTTAGCTTCGCCACTTACATATGATTTTGAAGGTCAAATAGGTTCACTATGCCATGACTTCGAGTTAATGCGTTGTGAATTACAGCAAAGTTATCTAAGAGAGCAGGAATATAAAGAAAAAGAAACATTATTATTAGCCAGTATATCCCATGATTTAAAAACTCCAATAGCAAATATAACTGGCTATGTAGAGGGTATTTTATACGATGTGGTGGAAGAAAAAGAGGATATTAAGAATTATGCGAGGATTATTTTAAATAAAACCAATTCACTTAATAAGCTTATAGATGATATTTTGGAACATTCAAAGGCTCATTTAAACCAATTTTCCATACAAAAAGAGGAGGTATATGCAAAAGAATTTTTTGCTAAACTTCTGCAAGACATAGAACTGGATGCAAAACAAAAGGAATTTGAGTTTACTTATGAAAGTGCACCAAACATATTGCTTAGCCTTGATGCACGAAGAATAGTACAAGTAATGCACAATATAGTAGAAAATTCAATAAAATACGGTAAAACAAATGGAAAGATTAACACCTCCTTTAGCATTTTAAATGATATGCTAATAGTAGCTGTAGAGGATAATGGTATAGGAATTTCGGCAGGAGATTTACCCTTTATATTTGACAAATTTTATCGAGGTGATAAAGCCAGAACTCAGGGTATAGCTGGGTCTGGATTGGGCTTGAATATCTCTAAGTATATTGTTGAACAGCACGGTGGAAAGATAGAGTGTGACAGCATATTAGGAGTAGGAACTAAGATTATGTTTTCGTTGAATATAGTGTAGATTTTAATATTCAGACTCAATCACAGTATCAAGAACACTTTATCTTATATTACCAAATATGGTAATATGGTAAAAGACATATTTTGTGTGTGGGGGACTGTTATTTGAGTAACCGTATTAAAGAATTATATTTGACAATCATGTACATAATTAGTTTAGTAGGAATAATAATTGTGGTTATAACTGGAATTAATTCATTATGGATATATTTATTATTCTCGGTAGGCTGGTTACTTTCATTTACAATAAGAAATTTGTTAATATATAATACTGACTCCTATACTAAACTTGCATTTTTAACGTATTTTATTGAATTCCTTTTGTTGATGTGGCTTGGCAAAATAGGGGCAGGAGAATCAATTAAGCTACTTCTGCTTATATCTTTTGCTGATTGTTGTATAGTATGGGGGCTGACATATGGAGCAGCTTTCTATGTTGCAATTATTCTAGGTTATATAACAATAATGAATGGTATGCTTTCCTCTCAAACTGTTAAAGGTATGCTATTGATTATTATTAAAGAATCTCCAACCTTATTGCTTACAGGAGTTATCTCCTATCTCATTGGCAAAATATTAAAAGGAAATCTTTTGTTAGAAAACTCCATTAAGGAAAGAGAAGATAGAGAGGTTAAGTTAAGGGCTGCATATCATGACTTGAATTTAGCATATGAAAACCTTGAAGAAATTTCAACCTTAAAAGAAAGAAATAGAATTGCACGCGAAATTCATGATACTGTTGGACATACTCTAACAACTGTGATTGTGGAGATGGAAGCAGGAAAAATGCTTTCTGATAAAGAACCAAATAAGGCTAAAGAAAAATATAGTATGGCGCATGCTCAGGCTGTTAAAGCTCTTGATGAGATGAGGTACTCTGTGAGAATGCTTGCAGACCATAAAATATTGGTAAATCTGAAGCAGGCTGTAATTGATACAATTGAAGAAAGCTGTAGACACGCAGACGTCATTATAAAATATGAAATAGAACTACCTGATAATATGAATACTAAGTTTGACGAATTAATAGTCAGAGCTTTGAAGGAAGGTATTTCTAACAGTATAAGGCATGGTAAAAGTACGGCTTTTTTCTTCAAACTAAATTTTGAAGAGAACAAACTATATTTCTTGCTACAGGATAATGGCATAGGTCGTGAAAATATTGTGCCTGGTTTTGGTCTTAGCAATATGAAGCAATCAATTGAACAAGCTAGAGGTAAGATTACCTTTAGGACAGAGTCAGAAGAAGGCTTTGAAATAGAAATAGTATTACCGTTAAATAATAAGGAGTAGTACTTAAAATAAGTATTGAAGTATTATAAGGAGCTATACATAAATGAAGAATATAAAGGTATTAATAGTGGATGACCAAAAAATCCTTCAAGACGGCTTGAAAGCGATACTTGAAACTGATTCAGATATTATAGTGGTGTCTACTGCATCAAGTGGGAAAGCGGCAATTGAGATAATTGAGAGCAGTAGGCCAGATGTTATTTTAATGGACATTCGTATGCCTGAGCTCAATGGAGTAGAATGTACCAAACTAATAAAGCAAAGATGGCCTAAATTAGCAGTATTAGTACTTACCACTTTTAATGATGAAGATTTTATTTCGGATGCTTTGAGATATGGGGCAAGCGGATACCTTTTAAAAGACATTAGTGGAGAAAAGCTTATACAGGCTGTTAAGGATGCCTACAATGATGAAATAGTACTGCCTTCAAAAGTAGCTGCAAAAATTGCTGGAAAAATGAAAGCTTCTCCTGATAAACTTGAAGATAGACTAAAAATGCAGTTGAAATTATCGGATAGAGAAACGGATATAGCTGTAATGATGGCAGATGGCTTTACGAATCGGCAAATAGCTTCTGCTCTTTACATATCAGAGGGTACTGTTAAAAACTATGCAAGTGTCATTTATAGTAAGCTAGAAGTGGTGGATAGAACAACCGCAGTAATAAAAATAAGACAGATGATGGAGTGAGTCGGTAATAGCTGATTCACTTTTTTATTGAAAGTTTTGTTACTGTAGTAATGAAAGATTGTTACTCAAGGCACTAAATTTCATAAAAGTATATTGATATAATTTATCAAGTCAATTACAAACTGCATTCAAACCGAGCTTAATTCGCTTAGAAGGCAAAGGCTTTGAACCGTAATTGACTTTAGTAAATCAACGAAAGAAAAGAGGTAGATGAAATTTGAAGCAGGCTAAATTCACATCTAATATCAAGCCATTGTCAGCTCTTCGATATTTCCTAAGCAACAAGAAAAGGTCGTTTTCAATGGCTTTCGCTATAGCTGTAAGTATATTATTGTTAATGGTTTTTCAAACCATTTTCTATTCGGTAACTGAGAGTGGAAGACTGGTATTTTCGGGACCACTTAATCACATGACAGTTGTTAGCCGTGGAGATAACGGTATTATTAATCCAAATGTATTAAGTAAGATTAAAGAAAGTCCAGATATAGAAAGAATAGTTCCTATACTATTGTCAAATACTGATTATTTTCATGTTTTTGGGAATCTTAATTTGCCTATTTACTATGTCAGTAATAATAATTTAAACTATGTTCTTGAGCATCTGGGACTAGAACTTGTGGAGGGGCGATTTCCTGAACAAGACAAAAGTGAAGTTCTGCTTGATGAAAGAACCTTGAAAAACAAAGACAAACGGCTTGGAGACTATATAGGGCGAGATGTTGATCCAAACGAGAAACTATTTGGAAAATACAAAATAGTTGGTGTTTTAAAAGGAGAGTGCCTTATGGGCATAACTGTGACAGATGAAGCTACAATTCTTAAGAATAATAGCAGATATCTTCTATTTGCAACAGCTGGTAGACTTGATTCCTTGAACAAATTAATAAGTGGAACCAGCTCAGAAGATGCAAAATTTCAGACAAAGGAAGATGGAAGAAGAGATTTTGAAGAAGATATTGAATTAATGGACATGGTTTCTACAATCATTGCCGCCGTGGTCATATTCATAATGTCCTTTGCGGCAGGAAATTCGAGCTACGCACAATATTTTTCAAGAAAGTATGAGTTTGCAACACTTCTGTCCATAGGCTACAGTAGAGCAAAGATTTTACTTAGAGCGGCGTGGGAGATTTTAATCACATATATCATAGGGCTCATACTTGGAATAATTTTAGTACTAATAGCAAAACTAGCACTCAAAGTCTTAATTTTCGACCCAAATGGATATCCGTTTATTTTATTCCAGCTTGAGGGTCTATCAAAAGTATTTATTATTCCTTTATGCACAGTGATTTTTAGCCTGATTCCAGCATGGTGGACGCTTTCTCGTGTAGATCAGGTTGAAATAATTGAGAAATATGAATGAATTAACCCAACTTTCCATGAACTCATACAATTTCAACTGGGAAAGTTGAGTAATAAAGAAAAGGAGTTATTACATATATGTTTGAATTAGAAGATGTTAACCTTGTTTATGATTTAGGTAAGGAAGATGTAACCTATGCCTTAAGAAATATTAATCTAAAGCTTGATAACAAAGGGTTGGTGGGCATAATTGGGCCATCGGGTAGTGGTAAAAGCTCTATGCTCTATATTATGGCAGGACTTAAAAGTTCAACGTCAGGTAAAATAAGCTATGATGGGAACACACTTAATAAAATGTCTATTGATGCTAAAGCACGATTAAGATTAAGTGATTTCGGTTTTATATTCCAAAGAGGATTTTTAATAGAGTATCTTACAGTTTTGGATAATGTGCTTGTACCTTTAAATGATAAAAGTCTTGAATTAAAGAATAAAGCTTTAGATCTTTTTGATAAACTCGGGATAGCGAAGCTAAAGAATAAAAAACCTTATCAACTCTCTGGTGGGCAGAGGCAAAGAGTTGCTATAGCACGTGCTCTTATTAGCGATCCTAAGGTAGTATTTGCGGATGAACCAACTGCCGCTCTTGACCATAAATCAGCAGCTGAGGTCATGAAGGTTTTATCTGATTATGGAAAAGAAAAGCTAGTAATTGTAGTGACCCATGATACCAGTATTCTTAAGGATGCATCAAGGGTTATATCAATTTGGGATGGTTGTTTATCAGAGCTAGAAACGAGTAACTCGGGAATTGAAGGTTGGGGTGATGCAACATGAAACCACTTTCAGTTATAGCTTTCCTAAGGGGGAGTTTTTCTAAAATGCTTCCAATGATAATCACAGTTAGTCTCTGCGTTGCTATTCTATATTTTCTAGCAATGTTTTCAGAACAACTTGATATGCAGAGTAAAGAGACAAGCATTTATACTTTGGAAAATATGTCTTTAGTATTAGGTGATAAAACAGGCATATCAAAAGATGATATGAAAAATATAGCTGCAAATAGTGGAGATTCAAAAATTTTCGGGATTGGTTTATTTGATATTAAGCATCATGCTATTGTGGGAGGCTCTTCTCCAGCCTATATCTTAATGCTAGAACAGAAGGATATTATACAGATTATGGAGTTAAAAGATTTTAAACTAGTAGAAGGGCATCTGCCTCAAAAGCCTAAAGAGATTATCCTCCATAAAAAGCTTGCGTTAGATTATGGATTAAAACCTGGCTCAATTGTTGAAAAGAATACAGAAGGCTGGTTTGTTAATGCAGAGGTAAAAATTGTAGGGATATTTGAGGGAAGGGGTTTTATGGGTATAGGTATGGAGGATAAAAGCCTATTGCAGCTTGGAGATCCATATGTTTCCTTAGCTATATTTAATAATGAAAATTCCCTAAAGGTAATAAACAAATATATCGAAAAGAACTTTTCAGAGAAATATCGGTCATATACTATAGATGTGCAAAAAAGCTTGATGGATAAAAACAATGGTTCAATTGCTGCAATGAAGCTATTTATAGGTATAGTACTTGTATGTGTAATTGGAGTTTTTTTGGTGAATATAACGACTATTCAATATTCAGTTCGAAAAAAGGAGCTTGAGCTGCTTCATGCCATCGGCTACACAAGAAAATATGTTCTTAAAAAATCGCTAAAGGAAATAGGAATAGCTGCCTTTATAGGCTATTTAGGTGGAATTCTTTTGGCTATTGCAATAGGATGGGGAATCAATATTTGTTTTTTAAGTGAGAAGGGTATGGATTTTACCTTAATTTTAACTAAAAGCATGCTAACTATGCTGTTAGTACCACTAGCAATTGTATTGATTAGTATGAGAGCTCCTTTGAAGCAAACAAAATTAATGGACTTGGTGTAGACAGTCTTCTTAGATTCAGGATAAATTTATATTTCAAGTATCCAAAATAGCATATAAATGAATTTGCATTTTGAGAATTTATCAAAGTACACTTTTTGTAGATAGGATATCTGCGAAAAGTGTACTTTGATATTTAAGGAAAAAAGCATTCCAATCCGTAAACAACAACCTTTTTGCAACTTTATCATATCTATAATATTTAAAGAAAAACGTAAAAAATGCAAACAAATAATCCAGTTAAAAGTTATAAAAAGATATTGACAATTATTTAACAAAGAGTTACAATTAAGTTGTTAAATAATTAACACACCGTTAAAAGTACTAATTTTAAGCCATATGTATATTTTTTAGAAGGGCTTAAAATTTTTAACCCATATTGTTAAAAAAATAACAAAATTATAATAACTAAGAATTTTATTTAAATGCAGCAAGAGTTCATAAGAAGAAGTTTAGATTTGCACTTATCAAAATGGAGGGTGATCAAGTATGGCAAAGAAGAATTTAGTAGTAAATAGCGTTGACGCTTTATTAGAAAAAATAGCTGAAATTAAGCAGGCGCAGGAGATTTTTGCAACCTATTCACAGGAGCAGGTAGACAAGATATTTTTGGCAGCAGCATTGGCAGCTAATAAGAAGAGAATTCACCTTGCAAAAATGGCTCAAGCTGAAACCGGAATGGGTATCGTAGAGGATAAGGTCATTAAAAATCATTATGCTTCAGAGTATATATATAATGCCTATAAAGATACTCAAACCTGTGGTGTAATTGAAAGAGATGAAGCTTTTGGTATTACTAAGATTGCTGAGCCTTTAGGAGTAATTGCAGCTATTGTACCAACTACAAATCCAACCTCTACTGCTATTTTTAAAGCATTGATAGCGTTAAAGACTAGAAATGGAATTATATTCTCACCACATCCAAGAGCTAAAAAATCAACTATTGAAGCTGCCAGAATAATTCTTGAAGCAGCTGTGGAAGCTGGAGCACCAAAAGGAATTATTGGCTGGATTGATGAACCGTCTATTGAGCTCTCTGAAAGAGTAATGAAAGAGGCGAATATCATTCTTGCAACTGGTGGACCAGGAATGGTTCGAGCTGCTTATTCCTCAGGAAAGCCTGCAATTGGTGTTGGAGCTGGTAATACACCTGCAATAATTGATGATAGTGCAGATATTAAAACAGCAGTTAGCTCAATTTTAGTTTCTAAGACCTTTGATAATGGCATGATTTGTGCATCTGAGCAAGCGGTTATTGTTTTAGATAAGGTATACAATGAGGTTAAGAAAGAATTTGCAATTCGTGGAGCATATCTATTAAACAAGGCTGAGACACAGAAGGTAAGAGATATTATTTTGATAAATGGTGCACTAAATGCCAAGATTGTTGGGCAGACAGCACATACAATTTCAAAATTAGCAGGTTTTGAGGTTCCATTTGATACGAAAATCTTAATTGGAGAAGTTGAATCTGTCGAATTATCAGAGGCTTTTGCACATGAGAAACTTTCGCCAGTGCTTGCAATGTATAGGGCAAAAACCTTTGAGGAAGCAGTAGCAAAGGCTGAAAGACTTGTTGCAGATGGTGGCTTTGGACACACTTCATCACTATATGTGAATGAAGTAACTGGTAAAGATAAAATTAATAAGTTTACTGCTGCAATGAAAACCTGCAGAATTCTTGTAAATACTCCATCATCACATGGTGGTATCGGGGATCTTTATAACTTTAAACTTGCTCCATCATTAACTCTTGGCTGCGGTTCATGGGGTGGTAACTCTGTTTCGGAAAATGTAGGAGTTAAGCATCTTATCAATATCAAGACTGTTGCGCAGAGGAGAGAAAATATGCTTTGGTTTAGAGCTCCAGAAAAGGTTTATTTTAAGAAGGGTTGTTTAGGTGTTGCATTAAAAGAACTTAAGGATGTATTGAATAAGCAGAGAGCGTTTATTGTAACTGACTCCTTCTTATATAATAATGGATATACAAAGACTGTTACAAACTTATTAGATGAGATGAACATTAATCATCATACCTTCTTTGATGTAGCTCCAGACCCAACATTGGAATGTGCAAAGCTTGGCGCAGAGGCTATGAGAGAATTTAAGCCTGATGTTATTATAGCAGTTGGTGGTGGTTCGGCTATGGATGCAGCAAAAATCATGTGGACCTTGTATGAGCACCCAGAGGTTGATTTCCAGGATCTTGCCATGAGATTTATGGACATTAGAAAGAGAGTTTATCAATTCCCTAAGTTGGGTGAAAAGGCATACTTCGTTGCAATTCCTACATCAGCAGGTACAGGCTCAGAGGTGACACCTTTTGCTGTTATTACAGATGAAAAGACTGGAGTTAAGTATCCTCTTGCTGACTATGAACTAATGCCTAAGATGGCTATAGTTGATGTGGACTTAATGATGCATATGCCAAAGAGTTTGACAGCTGCTTCTGGTATAGATGCATTAACTCACGCAGTAGAGGCATACGGCTCAATGCTCGCCTCAGACTATACAAATGGTCTGGCACTGCAGGCTACAAAGAATATATTTGAATATCTTCCATCAGCATATGAAAATGGTGCAAAAGATCCGATTGCAAGAGAAAAAATGGCTAATGCTTCTACAATAGCAGGTATGGCATTTGCAAATGCCTTTCTAGGTATTTGCCACTCAATGGCGCATAAGCTTGGGGCTTTTCATCATCTGCCACACGGTGTTGCTAATGCACTTCTTATAACAGAGGTTATGAAGTTTAATGTAGCGGAGAATCCAACTAAAATGGGGACTTTCTCACAATACAAGTATCCTGAGATATTGAAGAGATATGCTGAAATAGCTTCATTTGTTGGAATAAATGGTGCGAATGATGAAGAAAAATTCAAAAAACTACTTGTAAAGATAGATGATTTAAAAGCAAAAATAGGGATTCCAAAGACAATAAAAGCAGCTGGAATTAACGAAGAAAAGTTCCAAGCAACGTTAGATGAAATGGTTGAGCAGGCCTTTGATGACCAGTGCACAGGCGCAAATCCTAGATATCCACTGATGAGTGAATTAAAGGATATGTATCTAAAGGCATATTATGGAAAGACAGATGTTAGTGCAGATGAATTAGTTGGATAATAGTAACATTTAGATTGTAAAAGCAATAGTGTAAATATAAAACAATCGCTTGTTTGAAAATAACCTTGTATACAACAGAGGTATATCAAATACGCCATTGTTTTTATTTTTAAATAGGTTATTAGAATAGTAATTACATTATTTTGATTTGCAAGGACTATGTCATATAATATATACTATATCTAAAAACACTATCATATATTGAGTTCTAGGACTATTTATGGAGAAAAAATGAAAATTATATTTAGAAAACTCAATTGGGAAAAGATAATATTTTGGATAGTATTTGCCACACTGGTAGGCTCAACTATTTTTTCTTTGATAAATGTAATTACAGCGCCGTCAGAAGGGCTTCCAAATGTTGAACATGAGAAGCTCAGAAGTGATTATGTTTTAATGCTGATTCAATGTATCTTAGGAATGGTAATAATGTTCCTTCCTTCTATGTTTGAAAGAAAATGGAAAATTGATATACCAGGTTTCATGCACATATTATTTATTATATTCTTATATGCAGCAATATATCTTGGAGAAGTAAAAAGCTTCTATTATAAGGTGCCTCACTGGGATACTATTTTGCATACTTTCAGCGGAGCGATGATAGGTGCCTTGGGATTCTCGGTTGTAAAGCTATTAAACGATTCTGAAAAGGTAAAAATAAATCTGTCTCCAATATTTGTTGCCATTTTTGCTTTTTCATTTGCCTTGGCAATAGGTGTTTTATGGGAGATATACGAATTTTCCTTTGATAGGCTCCTAGGGCTGAATATGCAAAAATTTGCTAATGAAGACGGAACGCTTATGGTCGGAAGATTGGCTCTGGCTGACACAATGAAGGATTTAATCGTTGATGCTCTTGGTGCATTAGCAACAAGTATTATAGGATATATA
>JAEZOA010000124.1 GCA_023441625.1 Bacillota bacterium | reverse complement strand
CAGCAAATTCAAGAATGTACAGATACTTTTTCTCCTTATCCGAAAAAACATCATGCTGCCTGTCTATTTTTATTCCATGCAGCCTCGTAGCTCTCCCTTTTGACGGAACATCTTGATTTGTCAGCCAAGGTTTATATTCTTTTCCTATACCTTGTCCATAGCCTTCTTTTATCCATTTTGCATAAAGATCAGGTCTGCTTTCACGTTTTCTTTTAGCCATAGAAAAATCATCCTCTCTATGATAAGTATACCATAAAAAGGATGATTTTATACAAACTGTATTTTAATATTCCATTCTGAATTTTATTTTTCCGCTCTGTTTTCAAATTTTCCAATCTGTTTTATAAAACTACAACCCCCAATAACTCTTCCCTCCCCCCTACTCCACCGTAACACTCTTCGCCAAATTCCTTGGTTTATCCACGTCGCAGCCTTTTTCGATTGCCATATAGTAGGCGAAAAGCTGTAGTGGTGTTACTGCTGCGATAGGTGCTACTAAAGAGTCCACATCTGGTATTGTCAGAACCACATCAGCTGTTTTTTCAAGCTCAGCCTTATGCTTCTCTTGAGTTATAGCTAGCACTACGGCGCCTCTTGCCTTAACCTCTCTTATATTGCTGACCATTTTCTCAAAGAGAACATCTTGAGTCATTGGGCACACTACCAACGTACCTTTTTCTATTAATGCTATTGTTCCGTGCTTAAGTTCACCGCCTGCATATGCCTCCGAATGGATATACGAGATTTCCTTAAGCTTAAGTGAGCCCTCCATCGACAGAGCGTAGTCAAGGCTTCTGCCTATAAAGAAAATACTTTTAGCATTGTAATGGTTATGTGCAAATTTCTGAATATCTTCTTTATTCTCCAATATATGCTCTATCCCAGTAGGGGTTTCCTTAATTGAAGCTAGAATTCTATTAGCTTCTTCCTTACTAATTGTTCCCTTCTTGAGTCCAAGGTCTAATGCAACTAAGTACAATGCTGTTAGCTGTGTGTTGTATGCCTTGGTGGACGCAACAGATATTTCTGGTCCTGCCCAGGTATAAAGCACATCATCAGAGTCACGGGCAATTGAACTACCTACAACATTGACTATTGAAAGTATTCTAGAGCCACCTTTTTTTGCTTCACGAAGTGCAAATAAAGTATCAAGGGTTTCACCAGATTGGCTAATTATTATTGTCAAGTTTTTGTCGCTGATTAGAGGATCTCTATATCTAAATTCAGATGCAACATCCACCTCTACAGGTATCCTGCAAAGCTTCTCAATTAAATATTTCCCTACAACTCCAGCATGATATGCTGTTCCACATGCTACTATATATATTTTTTCCAGCTTGACAATGTCTTCTTTTATTATATTAATGCTATCGAGTACTAGCTCTCCATTCTTTATTCTTGGATTTATAGTATCTCTGATTCCCTTTGGTTCATCATACATTTCCTTCATCATGAAATGCTCAAAGCCACCTTTTTCAGCTGCTTCAACATCCCAGTTTACTTTGAATACTTCCTTTTTAACTGGGGCACCAAGACTATTAAAAACCTTTACGCTATCTCTAGTCAGTATCGCTACTTCTTTATCCTCTAGAATATAAATGTCTCTAGTATATTCTAGAATTGCAGGAATATCAGATGCAATAAAGTTTTCACCCTCGCCTAGACCAACTATTAGAGGGCTATCCTTTCTTGCACATACAAACATCTCCTCTTCGTCCTTACATAGAACTCCTAGTGCATACGAACCCTCTATCTCGTCAATTACCTTCATTACAGCATCTACTAAATTCCCCTCATAGTAGTACTCAACCAAATGAGAAATTACCTCTGTATCTGTATCTGACTTGAAGATATAGCCCTGTTCAATTAAAAATTCCTTTAGCTGAATATAGTTTTCTATTATTCCATTATGAACAACAGCTATTTCCCCAGATTGGCTGATATGAGGATGTGAATTTACATCATTTGGCTCACCATGGGTTGCCCATCTGGTATGCCCAATTCCCATACAGCCATCTAGCTTTTTAGTTTCTAGTCTGTCTTCCAAGTATGATAGTCTACCCTTACATTTGATTACTTTTAACTTTCCACCTTCATTTACTGAAACTCCCGCAGAGTCATATCCTCTGTATTCCAGCTTTGAAAGACCATTTAATAGTACAGGTATTGCTTTTCTATTTCCTATATATCCAACTATTCCACACATAATTTTTTAATCTCCTTATCATTTAAATTACTAATCTATTAATTTTAGGCAGTATTATAAAATTGAATGTAGCCAAGTAAGTCCATTAGCCCTTACCAATGTTCTTAATATAATTGCGCAATATACAACGAACTTCAGCTTTTTCTCAGTTACTTTTTTGTACTCTTAATGAGTTTTTAACAGAATGATCAAACATTCCTAATCTACTGCAACAGGCATAGTTATCCAAATATTTCACTGGTTTGTTTTTTAAGAATCCCAAAATTCTATCCAAAACTATATGTGAAAAATAACATACCACGCCAAAAACTCCACCTTTCTCCTTATATAATAAGGTAAATTAGGTGATAGGCATCACAAAAAGTCCATCTGCTTTTAAGATGTTTGATTTTTAGTAAAATTAGAAAAATAGATATGCTACAGGATTAGTTACACGAGACTAATTTGTTTTGCAGTTGCCTGCAGTTTTTGCTTTGTCTCTTTCGATTGTAACAACCGGAAGGTATCCGCCGAATATTTCGATACGACACACAAATGATTAGTGTATCGCTTCCTTCTCCTCGTCAACAGCTAAATGCTCTGTCCTGGCGCTTTTTATATTTTCAATAACCCTGTTAATGTCCCACCTCCCTTTTGTTGTTTTATAATCCAACAATGTATTACTGCCTATATTATATAGTATTGTAAAAAGGTTATAAATGTCAATCAAAATTCATTGATTAATTGATATATTAAATTTATTTTCAATTTGATTATTTCAGTTTCAAACAAAACAACCCAAGTTGTCACCCAACATTGCTTTTGTTAAATGAAAAAGCTAGCAAATAGCCAATCCTTTGGCGATTTGCTAGCTTTTTGCTTTCACCATCCCTGCAATATGTTACGCCAACCTGCCTTCAATTACTCTTACAAGTTCTTTGGCACGTCTTGTGATTACTTCCTTGTCCTTACCCTCTATCATTACCCTAACTAATGGTTCTGTTCCTGAAGGCCTGATAAGTACTCTACCTTCACCATTGAACTCATCCTCCAGCTCTTGACACATTTTCTTAATTACCTCATCATCAAGATACTTATATTTCTTTTCGTTAGTTACCTTTGCATTAATTAAGACTTGTGGAAGTACTTCCATTACACTAGCAAGCTCTGATAGCCTCTTACCAGAATCCTTCAGTACCTTTATGAGTTGAATTGCAGTTAACAGTCCATCTCCTGTGGTATTGTGTTCAAGGAATATAATATGACCAGATTGCTCTCCACCAAGCATATATCCGCTATTTATCATTTCCTCAAGGACATATCTATCTCCAACCTTTGTTTTCTCAATATTTAAGCCATTGTTTTTAGCCATAATTCCAAGGCCCATGTTACTCATTACTGTTGCAACTATAGTATTATGAGCTAGCTTTCCCTGTTTCTTTAGGTGTAGACCAATTATAGCCATAATTTGATCACCGTCAACGATATTTCCATTTTCATCAACAGCTAGAACTCTGTCTGCATCCCCATCAAAAGCTAATCCTATATCAGCCTCTATTTCCTTTACATATGCTTGAAGCTGTTGCATATGTGTTGAGCCACAAGCACTATTTATATTAATCCCATCAGGTTCATTATTTATAACGCTTACTTCCGCTTTTAAATCATATAGTGCCATCGGCGCCGCTTGGAAGGAGGCTCCATTTGCGCAGTCTATTGCCACTTTAACTCCTTCAAGATCGCCAGTGATAGTTCCCTTCACAAAGTTAACATAGTCCTCAAGAGCAATCTCCTTATATTCCTTGTAGCCTATATTCTGACCAATAGGTTTTGGCAGGTCTGCTCCCCCATTTGATAAAATCTCTTCAATCTTGTCTTCCATTGCATCTGGCAGCTTATATCCGTTTGAATTAAAAAATTTGATTCCATTATATTCAAAAGGATTGTGTGAAGCTGATATAACCACACCAGCATCAGCATCGTACAACCTGGTTAAATAAGCTATAGCAGGCGTTGGAATAACTCCAAGACTTATAACCTGTGCACCAACTGAGCAAATCCCCGAGATAAGTGCTGCCTCAAGCATATCTCCTGATATTCTTGTATCCATACCAACCAATATTCGAGGTGTATGCTTTGTTTCACCTGTCAACACATATGCACCAGCCTGACCTAGCTGATATGCAAGCTGTGGAGTTAGCTCCAAGTTTGCCACACCTCTAACACCATCAGTTCCAAATAATCTCCCCATATAACCTCCATAAAATCATTAATTATTAATAATATACTTTCGCAGAGTCAAAAATAATGACAATTATTATATTTTGTTTTGCCCTCTGCTTTCGACTTTGACATAAATTAAAATACTATACTGTCTACTTGGGTATTGCAAAAGTCTTAATAATCTGCTGCGCAATCTTTATACCATCTACTGCGGCACTTACAATACCTCCAGCATAGCCAGCACCTTCCCCAGCAGGGTAGAGACCAGCTACACCCACACTTTCCAAAGCCTCATTTCTTAGAATTCTCACTGGTGATGAGGTTCTTGTTTCTACACCTGTGAGTATTGCATCCTTCATTCCAAAACCCTTTAACCTTCTATCAAAAAATT
The DNA here is from genome assembly GCA_023441625.1 of Bacillota bacterium. Lineage (GTDB taxonomy): Bacteria > Bacillota > Clostridia > Acetivibrionales > DSM-1351 > Ruminiclostridium. The sequence goes on along the minus strand of JAEZOA010000124.1, from coordinate 49,417 downwards.
CAATTGATCCCTTCATACTATCCGTTACATATTTAGGCAGACATTCATTTAAATCTGCGCAGCGAGTTTCACCTGTGTAACTGGGCTTTACACTATAAGTTTTTCCAATTCTATTATATACAAAATCTTCTAATCTTTGAATAGGTGCACTGTTATTATTTCCTCCAACTTTATACGCCAACTGTTCCCATTTTCTTTGAAACTCAATTCCAGCTAGTGGATGAGAGGTTGAGAAATCAGCAGGCCCTACTGAAACTACCAATGCACTGTTAGCATTTTCCCTGTCCCGTCTAAATTCACTCATACCATTCGTTACTATCGAATTGAACTCAGATGCAGATGCCACTACTATTCCTCCAGGACACATGCAAAAGGAATATGTGGTACGGTCTTTTTGTTTGTTAAACAACTGATAGTCAGCAGCTCCAAGTGCAGGATGTCCGCTAGCAGCTCCATACTGAGCAGTATTAATAATACTTTGAGGATGTTCAATTCTTACACCAATAGAAAAAGGCTTCTGCTCTAAAAGTACACCTTTGTTATAAAGCATTTCAAAGGTATCTCTCGCACTGTGGCCAATTGCCATTACAACTACATTTGTGTCTAAATAAGATTGTGAATTAGTTAAAACTCCGCAGACCTTTCCATCTCGAATATCTAGATCAATGGCTTTTGTATTAAATAATACAGTCCCCCCAAGCCTTTCAATTTCTTTTCTGATATTTGAAACAACACTTTTAAGTATATCAGTTCCAATATGAGGCTTAGCCTTATACAGTATTTCTTCAGGTGCACCATAGTTATGATATTCTTGTAGTACTTTATCACATCTTGGATCATTTATTCTAGTAGTTAGCTTTCCATCAGAAAAGGTTCCTGCTCCCCCTTCACCAAACTGAACGTTTGTTTCAGCATCCAGCTCTCCATGTTCCCAATATTGTTGAACCTTTTTTGTTCTCTCTTCTACATTGCCGCCTCTATCAATTATTATAGGTCTGTAGCCATTTTGAGCAAGAATAAGTCCACAAAAAATTCCTGCCGGACCCGAACCAATTATAAGAGGTCTACCATAAATTTGCTCAGTTCCTGAAACCAGCCTTTCCTCTTGCACTTTTTCAAGTATTCTGATATCAGTACTCTTAGGTATTCTGGTATTGTCACTTACCTCACAGGAAATGGAGTAGACAAGACGGATGCCAGGTTTTTTCCTGGCATCAATTGATTGTTTAACTATTTTAATGTTCCTTACGTTATTGAGTTTGAGCTTAAGTTTTTTTGCAACAAACTGCTCTAGTTCCTTTTGTCCATCGTCTAGACCTAAAATTATATTTGATAATAGAAGTTTCATTTACACACCTTTTGTTATTTTTACTGGAACAAGTACGTCTCCAACCTGATTAACATTTATAGGCAAGATAACTTTTAGCGGAACATTATGTGTTCCTTCTTCTAAAGCATCTACGTCTATGCTTGCGAGCATACCCGCTACAGTAACTTTATTTAAATCTTCAGTCTTTCCTTTTAATTTAATAGTTACAGGTTGAGTTATTTCATATTTCACTGTGTCATCAAGCAGCTTACCTTCTATTGTAATATTCTCAGCAGATACTTCCAAAGGTCGTTCTACTAATGGGATAATTTCAACTTTAACAGCCACCTCACGCAGTCCAACAAGCTTAACTCCTTCTGGCACTTGTAAGAGAACCTGTTTTGTAAAGGTTTCAGTTGCATTGTCAATATTTATTGGTTCGGTCTGTATTTCATTAATCCGAGACATGGTATTAAGGTCTCCAGTTATTAGAATTTTATCAGGATTAACAGTATTTGTTCCCTCAACATAATCCTTCCCTAGAGTGCCTTCGGTAATTGGTATAACAGATACCTTCTTGCCAACCTCAATCTTAATATCAACAGTTAGTTTTTTGCCCAATTCAGGCATTTCTTCACCGCTTTTATTATAAACCTTGCATTCTTTTCGGATTTCTAAAGTTTTATTTAGTCCAGTAACATCTACATAGGCTTTAACTGAGCCCACTGTTTGAATAACATAGTCCAAGGCTTCAATAGATATTGTATCAGGATTTGCTGTTTTTGATATAATTTCATATCCATCCGGCAACTTTCCACTTGTCTCAACTTGTACAACAAATGGATTTTCCTCTATCTTCCCAATGTCCAACTTTATGGTCTTGGGCTTTAAATCAATATTATTTGAACTGATTTTCTCTCTTCCCAAATAAAGAGGGTCTTCAAGCTCAACAACCGCGTCGTCAACAGTCTTTACCTTTGACAAATCAAGAGTTACTTCAAAATCAGTATCCTTTATAGCATCAAGTACATCGCCTCTTTCGCGCACCGAAACAACGGCATACTTTTGGTAAGCCTTATTGTTTAAGACCAAACCTCGTGATTGCAAACTATCCTCGTTTATAACGTTCAGAGGAACAGTATAGTATTCAGTCTGCACAGGATTAATAGCAAGCCAAAGGAATATAGCAAAAACTATTGATAATATTTTTAATGTTAAATCCTTTTTGAAGAATTCTTTCACTTAGATTTCCCCTTCCAGAGAGATAACTTCTTGTTTACAGATTTCTTTTCCAGCAAATTTTTGTTTAAAGCTTTTCTTAAAATATCAGGTGTAAGGTTTCTCGATAACCCTCCGTTTAATGCATAGGATATCTTTCCCGTCTCCTCTGACACTACTACTGAAATACAATCTGACACTTCTGTAATTCCCAGTGCTGCTCTATGCCTTGTACCAAGCTCTCTGCTTAAGTTCGGATTATCTGTAAGCGGTAAGAAGCAAGCAGCTGATTTTAGCTTATTATCTCTTACTATTAATGCCCCATCGTGAAGTGGAGTGTTTGGTGTAAAAATGTTTAATATTAGTTCAGCACTAACGCTAGAATCAAGCTTAGTACCAGTATTAATTATCTCTCCTAACTTTGTCTGTCGCTCAAAAACAATTAGAGCACCTGTTTTTGTTCTAGAGAGTTCAGTTGTAGCCTTAACAATTTCTTCAATGGTAAATGTGGTATGTATTGCATCATCATTTTCATCAAAGCTAAAGAAGTTTTTAAAATTACTTCTTCCTATCTGCTCAAGTCCTCGGCGCAGCTCTGGTTGAAATACTACTACCAGGGCAAACCCTGCCAACTCAATTGTTTTATTAAGTATGAAAGTTAAAGTTCGAAGCTGCAGCAAACCACTAAGCAAAGCAACAATAAGTATAACAATAATACCCTTTACTAGCTGCCATGCTCTAGTTTCTTTAACAAGCTGTATTAGCTTATAACTCAGGTAAGATACAATACTTATATCAACAACTGATTTAAGCAATTCTAGAGGCTCATTAAAAGGGATATATATTGCTAAAAAATTTATTACTCTATTGAAGTTTTCTGCTAAGCCATCAAACAAATAATTCACGTCCTTATATAAATAAAGATAACGACAATAATATACATTAATTTTAATATAAAATCACCCTACATTAAATGGGTAAAAATAACTAATTTTACGCCATTTATAAAGCATTTTTTATAATTTAATACTCAATACCATTTCTGTAAACATTTACCTGTTTTATTGCCCAAATATTGAGAGTCCCACTGTAGTTAATGATGTTAATATAAATGCTACCGCTAATATAATTGCAACCCATTTTACCCATTTTTTTTGCATCTCTAGTTTACCTCTACTTTATTTTATAATACTTAATTTAAATCTTTGAGCCAAACACTTACATCACCATCGCTTGGCATTCTCCAATCGCCTCTTGGTGAAAGACTGATTGAACCAACCTTTGGTCCATCTGGCAAGCATGAGCGTTTAAACTGCTGGCTAAAAAATCTTTTTAGGAATACTTTGAGCCATTTTTTTATTATATCCTCTGAATATTTTTCTTTAAAAGCCTGCTTTGCCATTGCTAATATTTTTAAAGGCACTGTACCATATCTAACAAAATGGAATAGGAAGAAATCATGTAATTCATATGGGCCCACAATATCCTCTGTCTTCTGCTGTATTTGTCCCGCCTCATCAGTTGGCAGTAATTCTGGACTTATCGGAGTATCTAAAACACTAAACAATACCTTGCTGGTTTCATTTTCAAACACATAATCAGCTGCCCACTGTACTAAATATTTCACCAGTGTCTTTGGTACTCCTGTATTTACTGCATACATAGACATGTGATCCCCATTGTAGGTACACCAGCCTAGTGCAAGTTCTGAAAGATCACCTGTACCAATGACCAACCCGCCTATTTTATTGGCAATATCCATAAGCACCTGGGTTCTCTCTCGAGCCTGAACATTCTCATAGGTTACATCATAAACTGAAGGATCATGCCCAATATCTTCAAAATGCTTCAAGCATGCTTCCTTTATATCTATTTGATATGTTGTAACCTCCATTAGCCTCATTAGTTCAAGGGAATTGTTCAGGGTATTAGATGAGGTCCCAAACCCAGGCATAGTTATGGCATGAATATTTTTTCTATCCAGCCCTAACCTATCATATGCCTTAACAATAACTAATAATGCTAAAGTAGAATCAAGTCCACCTGAAACTCCTATAACGCATTTATCTATTCCAGTATGTTTGAGCCTTTTTTCAAGCCCCGAGGTTTGAATGTTAAATATTTCCTCACAACGTCTATTTCTAGCTTCAGCATCAGAAGGTACAAATGGCAATGGATCAATGCTTCTGCATATGTTTTCAGTATCCAACTCTTTTAAAGAAAAAACAACTTTTCTAAAATCATTGTCATTTATGCTATGAGTAAAGCCAGAATTTTTTAATCTTTCGCTGACCAGTCTCTGGACATCAATATCACATGTAACAAGCTGTTCATCAAAGGAAAACCTTTGTGACTGGGCTAGAATTGAACCATACTCACTTATCAGGGCATGTCCACCAAAAACCAAATCAGTAGTTGATTCATTTGGCCCAGAGGAGGTATACACATATGCTGCGGCACATTTTGCTGACTGCATTTTAATAAGACTTTCTCTGTACTCATGCTTACCAACAAGCTCATTGCTGGCAGAAAGATTAAACAGCAGCGTAGCTCCATTTATCGCTTGATAGCTGCTCGGTGGTATTGGAACCCAAAGGTCTTCGCATAGCTCTACTCCAAAGCATAATCCCTCAATGTTTTGGGCCTCAAATAATATATCTGTTCCAAACGGAACTACTTGTCCCAGCAAATTTATTGTCTGGGTTTGTTTATCAATATCCGAGCAAAACCATCTTGCTTCATAGAATTCACAATAATTTGGGATATAGCTTTTTGGAACTACTCCTAATATATTGCCCTCCTTAACAACTACTGCACAATTATACAATCTGCCATTTACCAATAACGGCATTCCTACTAGTATAATACATTCTAAAGATTGAGTTTTTTCTAGTATAGTTTTCAACCCAATTAGTGCCTCATTTTGAAGTGTTCTTTGCAAAAAAAGATCTGCACATGTATAAGCTGTAATAGCTAACTCTGGAAACACCACAAACTGTGCTCCTTGGTTCTCTGCTTTTTTTGCACATTCTATTATCTCTGTAGTATTATAATCACAATTGGCAATCTTCAGTTTTGGTATTGCAGCTGTAACCCTTATAAAACCATAATTCATATTAACCACCCAAATATATCTATGTTATTTTCTTTAGATATCTATCTCTGAATACCCTCGACTAAACTATGAGAATACTCACTGCCACTCTCGATTTCTAAAAACAGAGGGTGAAATGTAATTAAATTAATTTTTTCTTAAATTAGTGTAACATATTTATAATCAATTTTATATATGTAAAATGTAACTTTATACTTCATTTTTAATATTATACCGACCTCTGGAATTACTATATTTATCAACATAGTGTTTTTTATTTAAAGCTATCTGATTTAGTATATTTATTAGTTTATCTATTTCAGCGAAGTTATTGTATAACCCAAAGCTAACTCGAACAATCCCAGGAAATAATGCACCTGGAGTATTCATTAAGTCTTCCATATCCTTAGCGCTGTATCCCAGCAGGCTCTCGCAGTAAGGGTGTGAGCAAAAATAACCATTTCTAACAGCTATGCCAGACTCATAAGATAAAATAGCTGACATTAACGAGTGATGTACACCAATTATGTTAAAAGGAATCACTCCAATGGTTTCCTGTATGTCTGGGTTATTGTAGAACCTAATATCAGGAATACTTCTCATTTTGTGATATGCATAGTTTAGCAGATTCTTCTCATGTTTATAAGCATTGTTCATTCCTATTTTTGACATTGTTTTTATTGCCGAAACCATTGCTACTACACCAATTAGATTCGGAGTTCCTGCTTCATCCTTTTGAGGTGGCTCCTCCCACCATATTTTCTGGTGAGTAACTAATGTTATAGCACTCCCCCCCTCACAATAGGGCAAGCCAGCTGCAAAGGTTTCCTTAGGTCCAATCAAAACTCCACAGCCGTAGGGAGCATACATTTTATGTGCAGAAAACGAGAGGAAATCAATATGACCTTCATTTTCAAAGGTCATCATATTAATGGGTACATGGGGTACTAGTTGTGCCCCATCAACATGTATTTTTGTCCCATACCTATGAGCTATTGCTGCCATAATATGAATATCGTTAATATATCCTGTAACATTGGAAGCACCAGTAACTGTAACTAATTTTACTCTATTTTTATATTTATTCAGTTTTGCTTCAAAATCATCTAATCGAAGTCTGCCATACTCATCAATTTCTACATAATCAACTGTAAACTTGCTTCTCCACGGCAAATCATTTGCAGCATGCTCCATCCATGTTGACAATACAACATCTCTGCCATCTTTTTGCTGACTGAGAACATAAGCAAGCATATTTATTGCTTCAGTCGTATTCTTTGTATAAATGACAATGTCCCTTTCAGTGTCAGCATTTACAAAGCTTTTTACAACCCTTCTTCCATCCTCATATACCTGAGTAGATAAAACAGATTTATAGCCCTTACCTCTATGTATTGAGGAATACCAGGGTAAGAAAGCTCCTATCTCCTTCACCACCGAGTAGAAGGGTGGTGTGGTAGCTGCATTATCAAAATTAACTGCAGTTGTATACGTACTATTATCCAGTTGTATCCTTGTGTTAACACCAACCACCATATTTCTATACTGATTATCAAAATTGTTTGAATAATTATTAAGCATAAAAAAACTCCATTCATTTAATATCTTGATTAAAAACCTCTTAAGTCAAGTTTATAGTAACAGTATATTTCAACTCTTTTAAACTGTTACTAGTGTGAATGGAGTAAAAGCAACGCAAGTTGGCTTGGCACTATCTCTTATTAAATTTGCAAAATCTCAATTTGAATTAAAGCTTCTCCAAAGCTCCTATTACCTGTTCTTCACTAAAGGGCTTAGCTATGAACCCCTTAGCGCCATTGGAAATCGCTTGCTCCAAGACCTCTTTCTGCTCTAGTGCAGATATCATTAATACATTTGAACTTGGTGCTATTTGCTTAATTACTTTTAAAGCTTCAATTCCATCCATAATTGGCATTGCAATATCCATTGCTACTATATCCGGATTTAGGCTAATAAACTTTTTTACTGCAGCATGACCATTTTCCGCCTCACCAACAACTTTGTAATTATTCCTTTCCAGCATGGTTTTTAATACTTTTCTCATAAATATAGCGTCATCTACCACCAATATTCTCTTAATTCTGCACACCTCCATTATTATTAAGCAAGCTTAGCTATTTTTTATTACTTATAAAACAAAAATGCTGTCAAAAAATCATGTAAAATAGTATATTAATTTACACTTAATGTTATATTATCCAATTAATTATTTCAATTATTCTGTAAACTATTCCATGACCATTCTTGGAATGTTTTGGTAATTGAGCCACTTATAGGACTTTAGCCCCCCCTTTGGTACTTGGATTTGGCATAGGCTTATTGTATAATTGAAATTCACCATGCTTATCTATATCTAATCTACTTACATCTATTTTAGGAGAAAAAATATGAATACAGATAAAGATTTTAGTGAATGTTTAAACGAGCTTATGCGTGCAGCAGACTTAAAAAATAGTAAGCTAGCCAAAGCCATTAACGTGGATGCGTCATTAATTTATAAATGGCTTAACAATAAATCTATTCCACCATACAATTCACAGCATATTGATTTAATAGTAAATCAAGTAATTAAAAATACTAATAATTCATATCAATCAAAAAATATTAATGATTTTATTAAAAAAAATCTTAAAGGCTGTTCAGAAATAACTGAAAAAAATAAACTGGAGCTATTAAAAAAACTTTTAATAGAATCTCAAGGCTGTTCAATTGAAAAAAAGAAACGTACTAAAAAACTATCAATGAGTGCACCAAATACAAAGGCGTATACAATAGAGAGTAAATTAAATATCAATACATCAGCCCCTTCACTAATCTCCCAAAGCACAAGCCAAGACACTATTACGGATTTACATATAATTACAGGTCAAGAGTCGGTATTAAACTCCATTCTTCAACTATTAGAAGCAGCTAGCACTATTAATATAATACCTACAGAACCAATTATGTTAACTTTTCTCACCGAAATGAACAAACTATCTCATTACCCTAATTTTAATAAAAGGTGGAAGGAAGCATTATGTAAATTAACAAGAAAAGGCTGGAATATCATATATCTTGTACATATAAATAGTAACGACAATCGTAATTTTAAAATAATTGAGGATATGCTAATTCCTATTTCAACAGGTAGATATCAAGTTTATTATAAAAGTGGAAATGACTGCAGCCTACCTTTTGAAATTGTATTTGTACCGCAAGTTGGCTCACTTTTTAGTATCTCATCTGTTGATAAACATCAAATTGACAGTGCATTTTTAACAAAAAGTGAAGAGGCACTAAATGTTACCAGGGGATACTTCTATCAACTTTTAGCATCCTCCACACCTTTGCTTAAGTCTTATTTCTCAAACAGGAACATGGGATTTTTAAATTTTTATTCTGAAACTGAAGATATACTGGGTAATAGATATACCCTTATTCGTGAATTAAGCACATTATCAATTCCTTCTGAGCTCTATGAACAATACTTAAAAAGGATTAATCTTAAAGATGAAGAAATTGCAAATGAATTAATATTTCATAGACAAAGAATAAAAACTTTCGAATTTCAGGCAAAACATTATAAATTTCGTGATATTATCTCAGATACCTGCATTGATAGTTTAATTAAAAAGAAAAGGTATTCATATTTAGATAAAAATTATGCTTGTAATAATATTGTTCTTACAAATGATGATATTATCAAGCATCTAGCAAATATAATTAAACTTCTGGAGAACTATGAAAATTATGAAATCGGACTACTGAATAAGAGACTTTTAAGAAGTCTTCCCATAACTAATTGGATGGTTAAAGAAAACTCTTCAGTTGGATTAATATCCTACGATTCGGAAAATTTAGATTTTTCCATAAATGAACCGATTTCTCAGACACAAAGAGGTTTTAAAGTTTCTCAACCTAATATTATAAAAGCTTTCGAAAACTATTTTGACAATCTATGGAATCAGATTCAGCCAAACAAAAAGGATATTATTTCACAATTTAAAAGCTACATCAGCCTACTTTCTTCAAATTAGTACAACCTGCTGAACCCTGAAAATTATAATTAAAAAAGCCAGAAGCTGCCAAACTTATATCGTTAGCAGCCTCTTTTCTTTAACCGTTTATCAATATTACACTTCTGAATAACTACTTTAGCAATTAATTATTTCTACTATCTACTATAACATGGTTAGTTTCAATTGTTTTTTGGTTAAATAAATTAATGTTATAGTATAGCTCACACTTTTCATTAACATCTGAAATATCTATTTCATCAATTTTCCCATCATCTAAAGTGAATTTATTATTGCTGCGCACAGGTTCAATACCATTTTGTCCTCGTACTAAAAACAAAGGTTCTATGACATCTGTACTCTGAAGCTGAATGTTACGTTTACTTGCCATTCCTGTTTCATTTTCCTGCAAAACCTGAACTCCTGCAACAACATAATTTCTATAGCTTTGCTCAATTACATACAAATATGCCTGCGCATCATTTAACAACACTGGTATAGTAAAGAGTTTAGCGCTGTAATCAAAATTTCCATTATAAATCATTGATACGTAATTCCCATTCAACTTGAATATATTAGAGTTATATTTTATATTTGATTCATCTCTAAAAAAGAAACTTGGAAATGTAGCATTAATAAAACTAACTCCTAAATCATCATTATAAATCTCGGTAACTGAATCAACTCTTTCTATCTTACGCATTGAGTCAGATGATACCTGGAGTAACATTGACTCATCGGCCTTATAGTAATAATCAAATGTACCAGCAGTTACGTTCTTTGTAATATCAATTGTGCACTCCTCTAACATAATCTTCTTGTAGTATTTTTCAACTAGGGAGGTATACTCTTTACTAAAGCCAATGTCTTTATATAAAGAAAGATAATCTTTAACATATGTAGGACTTGCGAACTGCGTTAATGGCATATATATTGACATTCCATTAAGGGATGCAACATTTTGACCTTTAATATTGCCTCTCATACAAGCATCTAAGGAATTTCTCAGGTCATCTATCTCACTCTTATATTTTTCATTTTCCTGTCCAATCCTCCAAAGAAAACCAGACAAATTTGTTAAATCGTTGCCATCACCAGTAATACTCTCATCTATATAATCATAATCATCCGCCCTTGCAATTGCCAGATCATATGCCAGTAATGGATCTTCATCCATGTCTTTATTAATTTTTCCCATGAATTTATTAAACTTTACCATAAATTTCTTAAACTCATCTAATTTAATACACGACAGTTGCATGTCGTTTATCGTACCCATTTTGGTTGCATAGGTTTGAAATTGTTCTACCAATTTTGCCCCGAATTGCGAGAATCCTGGATCTGTATCCTGTTCCAGCAACGGAACTATTGCAGAATAGTCTAAGCCATGAGCTGGCAGCGATATCTGTGAAGCTACCATGTGCTCTGCATATGGAGATACTAAGTCTGCAATTTCTATAGAATTCATTATGCATGCATCAAATACAATTGTAGCTAATTTTTTCTTTGTTGTTTTATATGCATTATCTAATGAAGTTTTTAACTCCTTCATTGAAAGCTTATCTTTACTCAGTTCATCGTAGCCATAGCCAAACAATGGCCCTCCACCGTGATCCCATAACACAAGTGTATAGGATTCAGCTGGATAATTTGCCATACCCCATTCAATGAAACCTTGTAAGTCCTTTGAATCTCCCATATTTTTTTGACCAAGGTCAGAAACTTTTTTCATACTACCCTTTTGAACATACCATCTCTGTACTGAAGTACCTTTTATTATGTCATTATTCCACTTTTTTGTTCCACCTGTCTGCACTGCCACATTGACCCTGCTAGTAGAACCCACCTTCATAAGCTCCTTCAAATCAGCTGTAGCAGCTCCTTCAGGATTACCTGGTCCTATATTACTTTCAAGATCAGATGCTATTATGTATACAAGAAGAGTATGGTCTTTTAGTGTCCTTAATGTAATCTGATTTGATTGGACGGTAACATCAAGCCTAAGTATATCCTTAACAAACTTAAGGGGTACATAGAGATTACCTTTTGAAAGGAACATTTTCTTATCAAGCTTTGTATCCCATGTTTTATAAAATTTCGCTTGTAAATTGCAATAAACAGAAATACTATCATAGTTATCATAAAACGAACAATAATTATCTCCCTTTTTCATTTCAATAAGCTGAGAATTGGTGGCTTTATAATTAGTAACTTTACTAGTCCAGCCAGTCACTTTTAGAAGATTACTAAGTTGAAAATAATATGTATTGTTTTTAGAAACAACTGGGACACTTATAGCTTTACCATCAAGTGTTACTTTATATGTAGTAGCCGCCTCTACCTGCATTATATTTACATTTAGAAGGCTAACACTAAATAACACTAAAAATACTATTAATCTAATGATATGTTTTCTCATTTTTACCTCGCCTTTTATTTTTTTATATATTTTACCAACCCTACTATATTATAATAATTTGACATATTATGCAATAAAAAAGAGTTCCTCAGCAAACTTGTGCTTTGGAACTCCATTCATATATATTAAATCATTTAAAATCAGCTATCTTACTTTTTCAAACCTTCTAATCTCTCTACAACCTTATTGTACATGTCTTGATATTTATCTCTCTTTTCCTTTTCTTCTTCAATAACCTTAGCAGGAGCTTTTGCTACAAAGCCTTCATTGTTCAGCTTTCCATTTACCCTCTTTAGCTCTCCCTCAAGATTTGCTTTTTCTTTATTTAGTCTCTCTATTTCCTTCTCAAAATCTATTAATTCATCAAGAGGTATAAATATTTCCACTCCCGCAATAACAGTGCCAACTGCATCTGCTGGAATACCTTCTTTATCTGATTGGACAACCACCTCAGATGCACCTGCTAGTCTTTGGAAGAAAGACACACCTTCAGTCAATGTAGCTTTTTCATCCTCTCCAGAAGCAACAAATATCATTTTTGCACGCTTTGCAGGTGGTACATTCATTTCAGCACGGATATTTCTGATATTTCGTATAGCATCCATAATGGTTTTCATTTTTACTTCATCTTGCGGGAAGTTTAGCTCCTCGCTATACTCTGGCCACTCAGATATCATTATACTCCTGCCATCATTTATCAAGTGGGTGTAAATTTCCTCTGTAACAAATGGCATATACGGATGAAGAAGCTTCATAGCATTGCCCAGAACAAAGTTGAGAACATACTGTGCTTCAAGCCTTCCTTCACTTTCTCTATCATAAAGCCTTGGCTTAACCATCTCAATATACCAGTCACAGAATTCTTCCCAAATAAAGTCATATACCTTCTGTAGACCTAGTCCAAGCTCAAATTTCTCTATATTCTCAGTTACTTCCTTTGTTACTGTATTAATTCTGCTCATAATCCACTTGTCAGCAACGGTAAACTTATTCTTGTCAACTTTACTAAACTCAACGTTTTCATCAAAGTTCATAAGAACAAATCTTGAGGCATTCCAAACCTTGTTTGCAAAATTCCTGGCAGACTCAACTTTTTCTGTTGAAAACCTCAAATCATTCCCTGGTGAATTTCCTATTGTAAGAGCAAACCTTAGTGCATCTGTACCATACTGAGCTATAACCTCTAGAGGATCGATACCATTCCCAAGAGATTTGCTCATTTTTCTTCCTTGTGAATCTCTCACAAGACCATGAATAAATACATACTTAAAAGGTGCCTCTTTCATGTGCTCAACGCCGGAAAATATCATTCTGGCAACCCAGAAGAATATGATGTCATAAGCTGTAACCAAAACATCAGTTGGATAAAAATACTCCAGTTCCTCTGTTTTTTCAGGCCAGCCTAACGTTGAGAAAGGCCAAAGTGCCGAACTAAACCAAGTATCAAGTGTATCCTTATCCTGTTCTATTCTACTACTTCCACACTTAGGGCATACCTCTGGCTCACTTCCCTGAACCATCATATGTCCACATTCAAGACAGTAATATGCAGGAATTCTATGCCCCCACCAAAGCTGTCTGGAAATACACCAATCCTGAATATTTTCCATCCAATTATAATATATCTTTGAAAATCTATCTGGTACGAACTTTGTAGTTCCATTCCTTACAACTTCAATTGCAGGCTCAGCTAATGGTTTCATGCGCACGTACCATTGCTTTGATATAAGTGGCTCAACAACCGTACTGCATCTCTGACAAGTACCAACATTATGGGTATGCCCCTGAACTTTTACAAGCAGACCTAGCTTTTCTAAATCCTTAACAATTTTCTTCCTTGCTTCATATCTGTCAAGTCCTTTGTACTCCCCAGCATTGTCATTCATTATTGCATTATCGTCCATTATTCTTATCTGTGGCAGATTATGTCTTAACCCAACTTCAAAGTCATTTGGATCATGAGCAGGGGTAATTTTAACGCAGCCAGTTCCAAACTCCTTATCAACATAAGAATCTGCAATTAAAGGTATCTCCTTGTTCACTAGTGGAAGAATAAGTTTTTTTCCTACCAAATGAGAATATCTCTCGTCTTCAGGATTAACAGCTACTGCTGTATCTCCTAACATAGTCTCTGGACGAGTTGTTGCTATCTCAACAAACTCATCACTATCCTTTACAGGGTATTTGATATGCCAAAAATGTCCTTCTTGTTCCTCATATTCAACCTCAATATCAGAAATTGAAGTATTGCATTTTGGACACCAGTTTGTTATTCTCTCTCCCTTATATATAAGACCCTTATCATATAGCTTTAAGAATACCTCCTGAACCGCATTTGACAAGCCCTCGTCCATAGTAAAGCGCTCTCGTTCCCAGTCACATGAACTTCCTAGCTTTTTTAGCTGTTCTACAATTCTACCACCATAAACCCGTCTCCATTCCCATGCTCGTTCAAGAAATTTATCACGGCCTATCATATCCTTAGTAATACCTTCCTCTGCCATGGCCTCAACAATCTTTGCCTCTGTAGCTATACTGGCATGGTCAGTTCCAGGAAGCCATAAAGCACTATATCCCTGCATTCTCTTTGTTCTAATGAGAATATCCTGCATGGTATTATCTAGTGCATGACCCATGTGAAGCTGACCAGTAATATTTGGTGGTGGCATAACTATTGTATATGGTTTTTTCTTTTTATCAGGAATTGCATGAAAATAACCTGCTTTCATCCACTTACTATAAAGTCTGTCCTCTACTTGACTAGGATCATATTGTTTAGCAATGTTTTGTTGCTCGTCCATAATCTTACCCTCCATTTATTTTATTGAATCTATATCTTACTTTGTTCAATCAGCTATTTAAATACTAATAATAAAATTATCCCTGGGACTGTTACGCCCAACCCAAGTAATTTAATATTAAACGTTGCCTTAGTTAACTTATAATTCTCTACTTCCTCTTGAGACATTTCTTGCTCATGCTCACATTTTTGCTTTTTAGCCAAATCAAACTTCTTGACTAATGTGCTAGCTGTAAGTACTAGTGCAAAGCCTACAGCCATTATAACTAATCCTAGTATTCCTAATGGTCTCATAGTTACCTCCTTAACCTTCCTTTAATAAACAACGCAAGTTGGCAAGCCAACATTACTTATGTTAAATAAAAAAGCCTCATCCAGTATTTGGACGAAAGCTTATCGTGGTACCACCAAAATTTCAAAAATGAAATATCCATTAATGAATCTCTAACGATTAACGTTCGTGACCCGCTGCAGCCTACTTGCTAAGTTAACTATGATATTAATTCACTAGTGATTTAATATTATAGTTAACTTTTTTCAGTGCAGAGCTTCCAAGCTACCTTCAACAGCTTCTATTTCAGAACCTTTCACCCTTTGGTTCCTCTCTTTGGAAAACAAACTGCTTACTCCTCTTGTTCATCGCTTTTCAAAAATATTAAAAATTCTTAAAAATAATGATATAAAATATATCTTAAGCTGTCAAGTGGCGCTTTCTTATTCTCATCATTTACTTTCTTCATTAGAAGCACCTTCATTCTCAACGGAAGTATTATTTAGTTCGAACTCATTAGTGCTATCCTGTTCCGTTCTATTTATCTCAGACTCATCAATATTTTCTTGTATTAAGCTATTTGCCTCATTCTCATTTGAATTAGTCTCTTTGTGCTTTCTTCCCCCAAAAAGCAATGCAAAAGCAAGCACAAACAGCACCATAGTTACAGTATCAACAGTATCTTCGCTAATATTAAATTTAAATTGACTATTCAAAAAACCGAAAAGTATAATCAATACTGCAATCCCTATAACGATAATTTTCCTTTGTTTTTGTGTAAGCCTAGACATTTTTGTTAACCTCCAACATCAGATAATTGATAAACTTTATTAAGAGGAAATTCTCTTAGTATAATAATATAGTTTTGGTAAGATTTAAGCAAAACATATTTTATAGTATTTACCATTTATCTGCTATACAAGTACAGCTATAATTCTTTTTACTGCAACTTTAAGTATTGCTGTTACAGGAACTCCAATAATCATACCTATTATTCCAAAGAATTGTCCACCTATCAAAACAGCGATTATTGTTGTAATAGGATGTAATCCCAACTTTCCTTCAATAATTTTAGGTGATATAAATGCATTATCTATTTGTTGAACAATGATAAAAACTAATGCTGCCAATAAGGCCTTAGTTGGTGATTCCAACAATGCTATTGCAATAGCAGGAACTGCACCTAGAATAGGGCCAAAAAACGGTATTATATTAGCAATTCCACCTACTATTCCCAATACAAATGGATACTTAACATGTACAATTAGTAATCCTATTGTTTCTAAAATACCTACAATGATTGCCGTTAATAATTGTCCCTGAATAAAGTGAGTTACAATATTATTTATTTCTCTGCCTATATTAATTAAATCATTACGCATTCTCTTTGGTGCAAGCATGAGAGCAGACCTTTTTATACCTTCTATATCCTTTAGAAAATAATATGCAATTATCATTGATAGAATAATGTCAAATAGTATAAGTAGTGAAGATGCAACTAATGTAAGTGATTTTTTCATAGCATTTGCAGTATAGTTTTGTATGAATTCCGATCCATGACCAATTTCACTAAAAATTAGTTTTTTTATTTCGGGAGACCAATTACTGCTTCTTAATTTCGAAATGAAGGAATTAAAAAGCTCCTGATAATTATTGGTTATATGTGGTAATGTATTAAAGAGTTCTTTTGCGTTGCTAAATATATATGGCATAATATATATTCCGAAAAATACCAGTACTAAGGCTAAGAAAATATATATAATAATTATTGCAATACTCCTCTTCAATCCTTTTCTCTCAAATCTGATAACTAACGGATATATTAAGTAAGCAATAACAATAGCAATAATAAAGGGAGACAATATCTTAAAGATTTTGCCACTAAAGTTATATATAAAAGTAGCTAGTCCAATAATTAAAAAAACCAATATTATGTAGAATATTGTTTTTTTTGCATTTCTCATATAATACTCCCATACAATTAAATTTATTTAACTTAGTTCAGATGGAGTTCTAACTCCACCTGAACTTTAAAGAGCGTCTCTTTATCTAAACATGTGAATCATATCGCTTAATGCATAATTAGACTTACGCACTATCTTTCTTCCCGACTTAATCATTTTTTTCCTCGTATGAGGGTCAATTATTTCTGGATTTGTAAGTAAACCAATAGATGCTCCTATAAGTCCTCCAATCACTAAACCTTTTCCAAAATTTCTCATCATAACAGTTAATCCTCCTTAAATAATATTAGTTTTCTAGTCTGCTTTTAATCCCGCCGCCAGTATCCATCATTTCTTCAATCGCTTCTTTTTCCACTAGTATATTGCTACCTATTTCAACCTTGCCTAAAAAGGGGAGTATCTTTCTGCCCATTAATAAATCCTGAACCAAACCGTCTGAAACCTGAACCCCCTCAACCTTTCCAGTCTTATAATCAAAAAGAATATCCTGGACTATTCCTATATCTTCACCCGTATGGCTATATATTTTCAAACCTCGTAAACTTATATCTTCTTGTATTTCACCAGTTTTTTTAAATTCTCTATATACTAAAAGGCAATTAGGATTATCTATAATAAGTGCATCATTTCCAAGACTCAATACATCCCTAAGCAAAACAACATTACCTTTTAAAGCTTGTCTTTCTTTTTCTAAAATAAATCCCAGGATACTTTTATTATCTTTGCAAAAAACCACATCTTTTAGTATTCCAATCTTCATTCCATCTTTTACAGAAATAACAGGCAATCCTAAAACATCACTATACTTTTTTATCATTTCATCCTCACCATTTCTCTTTTGCTAAACACTGTATATAAATTATATTTTTGCTTAGTTTTAATATCAAAAGATGAATCTATGCTAATTATATATGGTATTATTATTTGTACTTGTTCTCTAAAAAATTCAATTAATTAAAATAAGAATTATTGAAAATTGACTTAGAACACGTATTAATGTAAAATTTACGAAGAAAAGTAAATTTGCTTTTTCAAGAAATTTACCAATAAAAGTCACGTACCATTTTCAATACTATTTATGCCGTCAACCACCGCGGCGGAATGGAGATTATTATGAGCAATTTAAATAAAGCTTTATTAGCCTTGGGTGTACATATTCCCAAAATAATGTTGCCTGATTTAAAAAATGATCTTAGCAGTTGGGCAGTTGTAGCCTGTGATCAATACACTTCAGAGAGGGAATACTGGAAAACTGTAGAGGATATCACAAGCGGAAAGCCTTCTACACTTAACATCATATACCCTGAGGTGTATTTGGAAGATGGAGATAGCGATAAAAGAATAGCCACAATAAATGAAAACATGAAAAAGTATATAGACGAAAATGTTATTAATGAGCTAGATGCTTGCTTTGTCTTAGTCGACAGAAAAACCTCTCACTCACAATCTAGAAAGGGCTTAATGATTGCATTAGATTTGGAATGTTACGACTATACTAAAGGCTCAAGTGCATTAATTCGAGCTACGGAGGGAACTGTTATCGACCGTCTACCTCCAAGAATAAAAATCCGTCAAAATGCATCGATTGAGCTACCTCACATAATGGTATTGATTGATGACCCAGACAAAACAGTGATTGAGCCACTTTTTTCTAAAACAGCTGATTTAGAAAAGCTATATGATTTCGATTTAATGATGAATGGAGGGCATATCAAAGGCTATAAAGTTTCAGATGAGAGGGATATTTCTGATATTACAAATGCACTCTTAAAACTAGCACAAAAAGATACCTTCTGTAATAAATATAACATTGGAAGCGATAACGACATTTTACTCTTTGCGGTAGGTGATGGAAACCACTCTCTAGCATCAGCAAAAGGGCATTGGGAAAATGTAAAAGCTGATCTAACCTTAGCTGAGCAGCAGAGCCATCCTGCAAGATATGCATTAGTAGAGCTTGTTAATGTACATGATGATGGACTAGTATTTGAGCCAATACACAGAGTTTTATTTAATGTAAATGCAGAGGATTTACTCAAAGAATTTTCTTCTTTTTATGGCAGCACAACCTGTGTTGATGAATGTGCGTGTAATAATATGACTGAAGGTATGGGACACAACTTCAGATATGTTACAGCTACAGGTCATGGCACTATAACTATTAATAATCCAGTGAGTAATCTTGAGGTTGGCACACTACAAACCTTCTTAGATAGCTATATTAATACCCATCCAAAGGTGAAGCTGGATTATATTCATGGTGAGGATGTGGTTACTAAGCTTGGCTCACAACCCGGGAATATGGGAATATACTTACCTTCAATGAACAAAACTGATTTATTTAAAACTGTCATTTTGGACGGTGCTCTCCCAAGGAAGACCTTCTCAATGGGGGAAGCAGAGGAAAAACGTTTTTATTTAGAATGTAGGAAGATAAAATAAAAATATGTTGGTAGCAGTTATATACCTTTGATTTCAACTTAAAATAGGACTCCAACTTAGACTTTAACTCCAAGTTGGAGTCCTGCTTAAAGAAATAAGTTTAAGCTTTGTTTTCATATCTTAAAACCTCCATTATTATAATAACAAGTTATTTTGAAACAAAAATAGATAATTACTATTTTAGTTATATTTTATTATTATAGCATAATTATGTATTAATGTTTAATTTATCCAATTAAATATTTTATTCTATAACAAAAAAGCCTAAATGAGACAACTTACTCATTTAGGCCTTTTTCTTTACATACTCATTTATATATTTATTTTTATCTACGATGCCTCAGTATTCTCAAACTGGCTATTATATAGGGATTCATAGAAGCCCTTAAAAGAGATTAATTCATCATGTGTGCCCTGCTCAACAATATCGCCATCCTTCATTACTAATATCAAGTCAGCATCTCTAATTGTAGATAGTCTATGGGCAATTATGAAACTTGTTCTGTTTTTCATCAGGTTTTCAAGTGCCTTCTGAATAAGTACCTCTGTACGAGTATCCACAGAGCTAGTTGCTTCATCAAGTATAAGTATCTTTGGGTCTGACAAAACAGCACGAGCTATGGTCAAAAGCTGCTTTTGCCCCTGTGATACATTGCTTGCCTCTTCATTGAGCACCATATTGTAGCCATCTGGAAGGGTCTTAATGAAATGATGTGCATGAGCAGCCTTTGCAGCTTGAATAACCTCATCATCAGTTGCATCAAGCCTTCCGTAACGAATATTCTCCATTATCGTTCCGTTAAACAACCATGTATCCTGAAGTACCATCCCAAACAAATCTCGCAAATCATTTCGTTTTAAATCCAGAATGTTATTTCCATCGATAAAAATATCACCACTATTTATTTCATAGAATCGCATTAGCAACTTTACAATAGTAGTCTTTCCTGCACCTGTAGGACCAACGATAGCTACCCTTTGACCTGGTTTTACTTCGGTTGAAAAATCATTAATAATTATATTTTCAGGGTTGTAGCCAAAGTGAACGTTTTTAAATACCACTTCACCCTTTATATCCTTTACGCTAGCGGGGTTTACTATGTCCTCTAATTCTTCTTCCTCATCTAGAAAGGCAAATACTCTCTCTGAAGCTGCCGCTGTTGATTGCAACACATTTGTTATTTGTGCTACCTGTCCTAGGGGCTGTGAGAAATTACGCACATATTGTACAAAAGACAGAATATCTCCAACCTCTATTGTTTTCTTTATCGCCAGCCATCCTCCAAGAATTGAAACCATAACATATCCCAAATTACCTACAAATGTAACTATAGGCATCATCAATCCTGATAAAAACTGAGATTTCCACGCAGATTCATACAGAGTATCATTTATGTTATCAAAGGTTTCAACAGCTCTTTTCTCACCGTTAAAAGCTTTCATTATGTTATGTCCACTGTAAACCTCCTCAACATGACCGTTTATATGTCCTAAATATTCCTGCTGTGCTTTAAAATACTTTTGGGACTTTTTCACAATAAGGGATATAAAAATTGCAGACAATGGCAGTATAAGTATTGACGCTACTGTCATCAGCCAGCTAATAGACAACATCATTATCAAAATACCAATAATCGTAGTGATAGATGCTATGATTTGTGATAAGCTTTGATTTAATGTTTGGCTTACTGTGTCTACATCATTTGTTACTCTTGACAGAACTTCTCCATGTGTCATTTTGTCGAAATATTTAAGTGGCATTTTATTTATTTTTTCTGAAATTTCTTTTCTTAAACTATAGGATACCTTTTGAGCCACCCCAGCCATAATATATCCTTGAATAAATGCAAACAACGCACTTACAAAATATAAACCAACTAAGAATAACAAAATGCTCCCTATAAACTCAAAATCTATACCTGCATTCTCAGCACCGGTAGCCTTACCGACCAAGCCTTCAAATAACTTTGTTGTTGCTTCACCAAGCTTTAGTGGACCGTATACCGCAAAGGCAGAGCTTCCAATAGCAAATATAAATACAATAATAATTGAAAGAGTATATGGCTTCATATAGGCAATAAGCTTTTTCATAGTGCCTTTAAAATCCTTTGCTTTCTCGGCTTTCATTCCACCCATTGGGCCACCCATCGGGCCGCCCATTCCCGGTCCTTTTTGTCTTGGATTACGCTTCATGTTTTCAGAATTTTTACTCATGTCAATTCCTCCTTTGACATCAAGCTGTCGCTGTACTTGTCTTGTGATGAGAGTTCTTCTCGCGACATCAAGCTGTCGCTGTACTTGTCTTGTGATGAGAGTTCCTCTCGCGACATCAAGCTGTCGCTATACTTGTCTTGTGATGAGAGTTCCTCTCGCGACATCAAGCTGTCGCTATACTCACCTTTGGATAGAAGCTCTTCTCGCGACAGCTGGGATAGAGCAATTTGTTGGTATACCTCGCAATTTTCCATAAGCTCCCTATGTGTACCTATTCCTACAACTCTACCTTCATCCAGTACTAGGATTTGATCAGCATTCATTACAGTACTAATTCTTTGAGCGACAATCAATACATTTGCCTCACCTGTTTCTGTCTTCAATGCCTTTCTAAGCGCAGCATCAGTTTTAAAATCAAGTGCTGAGAAGCTATCATCAAAAATAAATATTTTTGGTTTTTTCACAAGTGCCCGGGCAATTGAAAGTCTCTGCTTTTGTCCTCCCGAAACATTTGTTCCTCCTTGGGAAATTTCAGTTTTAAAACCCTGTTCCTTTTCACTAATAAATTCCATAGCTTGAGCTATTTGAGCTGCACCCTTTAAATCTTCTTCATTAGCCTCTTGATTTCCATATTTCAGATTACTCTCAATATCACCTGAGAATAATATCCCCTTTTGCGGAATATATCCGAGTACCTCTCTCAAATCATGCTGAGTGACTTCCCTGATATCTATGCCATCTATCAATATCTGTCCCTCTGTAACATCATAGAATCGTGGAATGAGATTTATAAGTGTTGATTTTCCACTTCCTGTACTTCCTATAAATGCAGTTGTCTGACCTGCTTTTGCTATAAAACTCACATTAGTAAGTACATCCTCCTCCGCGCCAGGATATTTAAAGGAGACATTTCTAAATTCTACATTTCCTTTTAGTTCTTTATTGAAATTCTTTGCTTGCTTTGGATCTCTTATAGTTCCCTTTGTATCTAATATTTCTGCAATACGAGTAATTGAAACTGAAGCACGTGGAAGTATGATAGAAACCATAGAAATCATTAGGAACGATATGATTATCATCATCGCATACTGCATAAATGCCATCATATTTCCAACCTGCATTTTACCTAGATCTATCTGGTGAGCTCCAACCCATACAATCAAAATAGTAACACCATTCATTATCAGCATCATAATAGGCATCATTATTGACATAACTCTGCCGACAAAAAGGTGTGTCTTTGTATAATCTGAATTTGCCTTCTCAAATTTCTGTTCTTCAGTTTTCTGTGTGCCAAATGCGCGTATAACCAGCATTCCAGTAAGTGATTCACGAGTAACCAGATTGAGCCTGTCAACAAGCTTCTGCATACTTTTGAATTTAGGCATAGCAACACTAAATAATACCAGTACTAAAGCCAGTATTGCCAGTACAGCCACTCCTATGACCCAGGACATTGATGTATCAGTACCCATTACTTTTATAACACCACCGATACCTAATATCGGAGCATAGAAAACTATTCTAAGAAGCATAACTGCAAACATCTGAACTTGTTGAATATCATTAGTGCTTCTTGTGATAAGTGAAGATGTAGAAAACCTATCAAACTCTGCATTGGAAAAGCCTACAACATTTTCGAATACATTTCTCCTTAGACTCCTGCTCAATCCAGCTGCCACCTTAGCTGCGAGAAAACTCACCACAACTGTAGCAAGCATACTGGCAAAGGCAATAAGCAGCATCAAAACACCTGCATTAAGGATATAATTTGTCTGAAGCTTTTCAGTATCTCTTCCAAGTGCAGCATACTCATTATGAACACAAGAGGCTGCTCCCTGCATAATTATACTGTCCGGCATATGAGAAAGACTTTCATTTATACCCTTCTTAATTTCTTGTAGTTGCTCCTTAGGAAGCTTTGACAAAATATCAAACGGGTCGGCACTCTCTGGAAGACCAATCAACATCTTCGCCATATCATTGTCAGCTTCAGGTACTTCTTTACTTTCATCAGCCGACTCCTTCGACATATCAATAGTTCCTTCCATAATTCCAACAATCAAAATAGGTTTGCCAATTATTGTGTTTAGTTCATCTATAACTGTTTCATCATATGTATTAAGTTTATAAACATCATTATTTTTTATCTCAGGATAATCCTTTATTAACATATCATAATCACTCTGAGAAATTTTGTCTTTCTTAAGTAAAGAGTAATTACTGAGTAACTTTGATTTATCAGCATCACTCATGAATATTGTTATTTTGTCCATTTCACTTTCGCGTATAAGCTCAGGTACAGCATTTTCAACGCCTCCCTGTTGAATACCTATATTTACTATATTAGACATATAGTCTGGAAGAGATAAATCGCATTTTGCTTGAATTAGCAAAAAAGCTATTATGCAAATAATTGAAATTATATGCGGTTTCATGTGTTTCAATATTTTTCTCATATTACTCCTTTCACAATGCTTGCTGTTCTTTAAATGTACTAATTAATTATATTTATATAACTATTATATGTCAATAATAATAACAATTATATAATAATTATAATTGTATAATTATATGAGTTATATTATAATGGTAGTAAAAATTATAAACACAATAGACTACTTAATTATATCCAGTTATTGATGATATGTCTTTTTATAAATAACCAAATAAACCAATTACTTCAAAAGGAGTTTTGTGCATGTTAACGAAAGAAGATATTGATAATATTTCGAAGGAGTTAATGAATTTAGTATTTACTATAAATACTGGGATTTTTACCCCTAGTCAAATGTCAAAGGAACTGTCTATTCCTCATTCGCACATGAAAACTATATTCCATCTTGTAATGTTTGGACCGTGCCCAATCTCTAAAATAGCAAGTGAATTGATAATATCCAAGTCTAATATGACTCCAATTATTGATAATCTAATTTATGAGGGTTATGTTAATAGATTTAATGCTCCTAATGACAGGCGTGTAATAATGATAGAAGCTACTCCAAAGGCCCATACATTTTTAATGGAGGGCAAGCTGAAATTTATTCAGTTGTTAAGTAAAAAAATATCTATTCTCAGCAATGATGACTTGGAAACACTTAAAACTTTAATACCACAATTGACTAGCATAATTACAAAAACAAAGTAAAGTTAATCCTGCATTAATTTTGTATAATCAAGTGGAACTGGCTGTATCAAGCTGTATATTCCCCCTTGACATTATTTACTATAATTATTATAATTATTTCATATCTAACTTAATAGTGTCGGATGATTGATGAGGGAGAGATCCTTTTACATACTAAAGGGCACCGAAGGAGTAGCACTCTCAGGTACAAAAGACTTCATCAGGACGGATCTCTGGAGAGACCATTATTATGGCGCCGAAGGGGCAATACGGTTAAATACCGTCAATCTCTCAGGCAAAAGGACAGAGTATGCATTAAAACTTATTTTTTAATGTTTATTTATGCATATACAGAGGTCAAGTCTATAGATTTGGCCTCTTATTTTTTCAATAAATAATAAAGGAGAGATTTTTTATGAACAGAGTGTATAATTTTTCAGCCGGTCCTTCTATGCTACCGGAATCAGTTTTAACAAAGGCTTCCAAAGAAATGTTGGATTACAAAGGTACAGGAATGTCTGTAATGGAAATGAGCCATAGATCAAAAACCTATACTTCCATAATTGAGAATGCTGAAAGTCTTATGCGTAAGTTAATGAATATAGACGATTCCTATTCAGTCTTATTCTTACAGGGAGGTGCATCAACTCAGTTTTCAATGGTGCCAATGAATCTTTTCAGTAAGTTTAAAAAAGCTGATTTCATTAACACAGGTAATTGGTCTAAAAAAGCAATTTCAGAAGCTAAATTATTTGGTTCTGCAAACGTAATTGCCTCTTCTGAAGACAAGAAATTCACATATATACCAGAGGAATATAAAATATCTGAGGATATTGATTATGTCCATATAACCAGTAATAATACCCTTGAAGGTACACGCTTTGTAAACTATCCTGAAACAGGCAATATACCTCTTGTTGCTGACATGTCAAGTGATATAATGTCCACTGAAATAGATGTAAATAAATTTGGACTTATTTATGCAGGCGCACAGAAGAATATTGGACCTGCAGGACTTACAATTGTAATTGTAAAAAGCGATTTATTGGGAAAACAAATTGAAAATACTCCTACAATGATGAGATATGAAACCCATTCAAAGGAAAAATCACTTTACAATACTCCACCTTGCTATAGCATTTATGTTGCAGGACTTGTTTTTGAGTGGCTTGATGAAATGGGTGGAATAAAAGCTATAGAAAAAGTAAACTATGAAAAAGCGGCTATTCTATATGATTTTCTTGATGAGTCAAAGATGTTTAAGAATAATGTAAGCAAGAAGGATAGATCCCTCATGAATATTCCATTTACAGCTCCTACAGACGAATTAAACGAAAAATTCATAAAGGAGTCTGAAAGTTCAGGACTGTGCACATTACGTGGACACCGTTTAATAGGCGGAATGAGAGCTAGTATCTATAACGCAATGCCTGTAGAAGGTGTAATAAAATTAGTTGATTTTATGAAGAAATTTGAGCTTGAAAATAAATAAAGAGAGAAAGGATTATAATATGTTTAAAATACAGATGCTAAATAATATCTCTAATAGTGGCCTTGAGCTTCTTCCAAATGAAGGATTCGAAGTATCAACGGAAGTAACAAACCCTGATGGAATTCTTGTGAGAAGTGCCAATATGCTGGATATGGAATTGCCAAACAACCTCAAAGCCATTGCAAGGGCTGGGGCTGGAGTAAATAATATACCTATTGAGAAATGTACTGAAAAAGGAATTGTTGTTTTCAACACTCCCGGTGCTAATTCAAATGGGGTTAAAGAGCTTGTAATAGCTTCACTTTTACTTTCTTCAAGAAAAATAATTCAAGGTATAAGCTGGGCTCAATCATTAAAGGGTAAGGGCGATGAAGTCCCTAAGCTGGTTGAAAAAGGCAAATCACAGTTTGAAGGACCTGAACTTAAGGATAAAAAAATTGGTATTATAGGCTTGGGGGCAATTGGTGTAATGGTAGCAAATGACGCCATAGCACTGGGTATGGAGGTAATGGGTTACGACCCTTATATCTCAGTAAAAGCTGCATGGGGCTTATCAAGTTCAGTAATTAGAGCTACAAACTTAGATTATCTATTGTCTACATGTGATTATATATCAATTCATGTACCTCTGACTAAAGAGACAAAGCACACACTAAATAAAGAAAAGTTTGATGTAATGAAAAAGGGCATGAAAATTATCAATCTTGCAAGAGGTGGATTGGTTTCAAACACAGACTTATTAGAAGCTATAAAAGATGGCACTGTTTCTTGCTATGTAACTGATTTTCCTGAAGAAGAACTTCTTGGGGTTGAGGAAATTATTACTATACCCCACTTAGGAGCTTCTACTCCAGAGTCAGAGGAAAATTGTGCAGTTATGGCAGTAAATCAGATGAAAGAATATTTGGAATCAGGGATGATTAAGAACTCTATAAACTTCCCTGACTGTGATATGCAGCCAACAGATAAAACAAGAATTATAACTGTACATTGCAATATTCCTAACATGATAGGCCAAATGACAACAATTCTTGCTGAAAATAAAATTAATATTGCTGATATGCTCACTAGACACAAAGATAGTGTTGGCTATAATGTGATTGATATCGAAGGAACATTAACAGAGGATATTCTTAATAAGATACGTTCAATCCCTGGTGTAAAAACAGTGAGAGTACTATAATAAAATATTTTAGAATACTCAATTTTAAAAAATGCGGGCCCCTATAGGACCCGCATTTTTTTATTTTGTTTTCAGGCTCTCCAGCTTAGGGCTTAATTTATTTATCATACCCTTTGGAGCTTTTTCTTTAAACATCTTTAAACATAATTCCTCAGTAACTACTTGTACGTTATTCTTAACCAGCCAATCCTCAATTTCCCTCTTAACGACAGACTTAAAAAATGAAGGAACAGCACCCATGACAAGTAAATACATCTTTTTGCTATTACCCTTCCAGGTTAGTTTATCCAATACAGAACCGCTCATAATTCCTCCTAATAAATCATAGGATACCATTATATACTATGGTAAATAAATGAATTTGGTTCCATACTAAAGCTATTCTGTTGCTTATAAAAGGTCTTTAATAAGTTCCGAATTACTCTTGTCTGATAAGTAAGATAGCGGAACATCAAAGACTGATTTTGCACCAACATTTGCCTCTTTGTTCATTCTAACTGCTGCTCTTGCATATGCTACCATAACACTCCCTGTAAATTCTGGGTTGCTATCGAGCTTTAGTGAAAATTCAATAACGTGATTGTTTTCATTTTTCTCGCCAGTTTTACCGCTTCTTAATACAAGACCACCATGAGGCATTTTGGAATGCTTACTCTTTAGCTCATCTTCTGTTATAAAGTGCACTATTGTATCGTAATCTGCAAAATAGTTCGGCATATTTTTTATAGCAGATTCAATCTGAGCTTTATCGGCACCCTCTTGTGCAACTACAAAGCACTCTCTTAAATGCTTTTGCCTTGTTGATAATTCTGGATTCTCACCATTTCTTACACTATTAATAGCAGTATCTATAGGAACAGTGTACTGAATCCCATTCTTTACTCCAGCTACTCTTCTAATTGCATCTGAGTGTCCTTGGCTTACACCCTTTCCCCAAAAAGTATAATCCTTACCTTCAGGTAAAACTGCACCAGATAACATTCTAATCATAGAAAACAAACCTGGATCCCAACCTACAGAAATAATACTTGTTTTGTTTGCAGCAGCAGCAGCCTTGTTTACCTTTTCGAAGTACTCAGGTATTTTTGCATGGGTATCAAAGCTGTCTACTGTATTAAACATTGCAGCAAATTCTGGGCCCTGCTCAGGCAAATCAGTTGCTGAACCTCCGCATAAAATTAATACATCAATATCATTAACATATTTTTTTGCATCCTCAATATTAGCAACCTTTACATTTGGAGTACTTACAGTTAAACTCTCAGGTGATCTTCTAGTAAATACAGCAACTAACTCAGTATCTTTATTTTGCTTAATTGAACATTCAACACCCTTACCAATATTTCCATAGCCTACAATACCTATTCTTATTTTACTCATTTGTTCTGCCTCCTACATCTTCTAATAATTTATTCACCTTATACATCAAAGTTTGCTATTAAATCCTCAAAGGTATCTCTACGCCTGATAAGTACTGCCTCACCATCTTCTTTTATCA
The DNA here is from genome assembly GCA_023441625.1 of Bacillota bacterium. GTDB lineage: Bacteria > Bacillota > Clostridia > Acetivibrionales > DSM-1351 > Ruminiclostridium. Next base: position 20,367 of record JAEZOA010000124.1, on the reverse strand, counting down.
GTACCTCAGCAGGTTTTAACCTCATATTATAGTTAGAGCTCATTGCAAAGCCATATGCCCCTGCATCCATAACACCTAGAATATCTCCTTCTCCTATTATAGGCAAAGTTCTATTCTCAGCGATAATATCGCCAGTCTCACATATATTTCCAACTACTGTCACTTGCTCAGTATTTTCAGAATTTAAAGCTTTACCCTCTCGATATACCTCTATTTCATGATAAGAGTCGTACATTACAGGTCTTGCCAAAACATTAAAGCCAATATCAGTTCCTACATATTTGTTTCCATAATTGCTCTTAGTGGCATTGACCGTTCCAAGCAATACTCCGCTTTCAGCTACAATGTAACGACCGGGCTCAGATTTGAATAGTATCTTTTTCCCATACTTTTCAGTCCACTGCTCTAAAACTGCTGTTAATTTTTTGTTGAAGCTTACTAAATCAAGCGGTGCCTGTCCTTCCTGCTTTCTATAAGGAATTCCAAAACCTCCACCCATATCAACAAAATCAATATCCTCAAACTGTTCTGCAACAGACAATAGGGATTTTACACCTTCAATATATGAATCCCCCTCCATAAAGAGCGAGCCAATATGTTGGTTTACACCAGTGATTTTCAAGTTATATTTCTTAGCAACTTCTTTAACCTGCTCTATACAATCAATATTCACACCAAATTTAGTCTTCTTGCCTGCTGTAACAACTTTTTCATGATGACCAGCTCCAATACCAGGGTTAAATCTGATAGCAGCCTTTCCACCAGGATTAACTTTTCCCAAAAGCTCTAGCTGTGATAATGAATCTACACTCACTAACACCCCATTTTCCACTGCATATCTTAACTCTGACTCTGATACATTGTTTGGCACAAAGAAGAGTTCTTCAGGTTTATAGCCCGCATATAATAAAAGCTGTAACTCTCCGGCAGACATAGCATCAGCCCTCAGGCCCTCTTCCTTGACAATCTTTATAACTCGTAGATTTGAATTTGCTTTTATTGAATAATTAGGTATGAATTTTGGATAATCAACTAAGCTCTTCATATCTCTACACCGCTGCCTTAATATATTTTCATTATAGACATATAAAGGACTTCCAAATTCCTTTATTAACTTTTCCGGGTTTGAATTCCCATAAAAATTTGTTTTTGTTGAATAGTATTCTACCATGCCAGTTCCTCCCACAATTGTTTATTTGTTTTCAATATTTATTAGTTTTATTTCATTAGTCAGTGAATCCTTAATTACGTCGACCATATTGGTGTTCATTGTAAATAAGCTTGTTGGATTTGTCTCATTCAGCTGACCAGTTAATGCATTTGCCGAATCAGTAATAAGTCTTACACTGCCATATTGTTTTTGAGCCCTATAACATATCATACCTTCAATTCGAATATCCTCAGATGTAATTATTACCACTTTTAGGCCTCGTTCCTTTGCAGCTTTTAGTTCATTAATAACATACTCAAGCTGTTCTCTGGAAACTGAAATATATACTCTGTACTGTGCCTGATTTATAAGATTTTTCATTTTATTAATAATCTGCACAATCCCACTAATGGTAATAAAATCATCCTTTGATTTATCCACCTGTGGTATTTCCTCTTGAATAACCTTTATTACCTGTGAAAATTTCCTCTTCAAATTTTCAACAAGTTCATTTGTGTCTACAGCAGCATATTTTGCTGTCTCCCCATTAATTTTATAAGCCCCACCCTTATCAGCAAGTCCAGCCAAGCCAAGATATGCATTGGACCTTGGAATTCCAGTTATCTTTGATGCTTCATAGCCTGTTAATTCACCTTCTCTGCACAAGGTAACATAGAGCATTGATTCATGCTTTGTGAAGCCAGCCTGCATTAAGGCATCTATTACGTCCATTGCATATACCTCCATAACCCTTTGGTACAAATGATAATTAAAAGTCTATTAATATAGTTGCACAAAAATAGTGGTTCTATCTAAAACCACTATATATTATTATCTATTTATTGTCAATATATAAAATACCATATGTTATTTGCTTACTATTTCAGCAGCTTACTCTCCAGCTCAGCAAGCTCCTTTAGCGACGGTTCAATATTTCCATACCTGGCAGCATCATAGCACTCTGATAATAAGCTATTAATTGGCTTTGTTTGGGGGTTTTTTTCAGATACCTCCTTACATATTTCTTCAGCAGTTGAGGATTTATTAATTATCATACCTGCATGCTGTACTTTGTCTCTGTAATTTCGGAAAAGTCTTCGCGTCTTTTCTATTCTATTTGGCAGTTTATTATATGGCACCTCCCTGTCAAAAACACCCAGCATATTGCGAATTTTTTTTGCAATATTACTAAGATTTTTATTTAATAAGCTTTGCCCTTCATCCACATGTCCATTCTCATAGTACCTTTTTACTTTTTGTTCCCCACCCTTAAACCAATTCATCAGCTTTCTGCACAAATTAATAATTAGCTTGATAAAAAAGAAAAGGACCAGTCCAATTACTGCTACAATTATGATAACAGACAAAATTTCTACTATAGTATCAAGAATTGTTCTTTCACCTGCTGAGTTTAAGGTATTCTCTATCATTTCTTTATTTTCTGGCAATTCAAACTGTACTGGTTTAAAAATATTAGCAAATAATTTCCCCAGCCAAGCAAAAATATTTAAGACAAAACGGTATATATTTGATACCTGTCCAATAGCACTCACTGCAAATAGTATTACCAGCGCAGCTACTGCAAGTACTTGGTTGTTTTTACGTTGCGTTGTTCCAATTCTCATGTTATTCTTCCCAAACTTACGAGAATGGTCTGTCTGCCTAATTACAAGTAAAATAATTATTGCTGTAGTAGAAATAAGGATTGCAATATTACTATACCTAGATGAAATAAAATTATTACTTTTAAAAGCTAAAAAAGCTAAGAGTATATTAAAAAGTAACGCAGCTCCCGTCATCTGCATTACAAGGTCAGTACCTGACATCATGTCTAACCTAATTCTAATAAAAATAAAAATGCAAATAGCCACTATCAAGCCCATAAGAATACTGACTTGTCCCGCTATTAGATATGCAAATAAAATAGACAGTGAACAGGTTATGCATTTATACAAAAAGCCCTTGAGCTTAAGTCTGCATATAAAGCATGCTGAAACAGAAACAAGTGATAATCCAATTGACAACAAAAACGCATTATTGGGTGATAAATAAAATTGAAATGCTGTGAAGCTGATAGGTAAGAAAATTAAACATTCTAATATACAGGTCAGCACAAAAATCCCAAACACCTAAGCCACCTCACCCTCTATAATTACCCATTTTTCTACTTGATGTCCATTTCGGCGAAGCTCAAATATCTCCTCTTCAATTTCCTCATCAGTATATAGTGATACTATTAAAATATCTGTTTCCTTTGGCAGTGTATTGCGTATAGATTTTATCATTCTATTGAATGAGACTGCTCTATGCATTTGAAGCTTTGCCATAGCTTCAAATATGGTATACATTTGCTCCTCGCTACAACGTGTGGGTATATTCACAAATTCTGTTTCATCTCTAAAATGTCCATTTGAACAAAAGCCTGTTGCTATGCCATGTTTAATAGATTTCTCTACAACAGCAGCACAGAAATGAATACCATATTCAATTCTGTTACTTTCCTCCTCATTTGGAAAAGGCCCTTGTCTACTGCTGCTATCAATATTGAAAATTATTAATATGTTTGAGTTTGCTGAGTAATCATACTTATATACCTGTAGTTGATTTGTACGAGCAGTAGCCTTCCAATTGATGGAAGACATTGGGTCACTCATCTGATACTCCCGAACCCCAGCTACAAGAAAAGGGTCTGGATTTATAAAACGTCTCACAACTACATCACCCTGTAAGGAATGAAAGCATTCAAGCATTTTTTCTTCGCTTATTGGACTTGGATAAACTAATAATCTTGCTTCATTATCATATCTAATAATTTTTGATAAGAATCCAAATATATCCCCAGAGGTAATTGTTACATTACCAACATTATAATCTCCACGGCGCAAACAGGTTACCTCGTGTGTTCTTTTTAATCGGTAAAAAGGCATTATTGAAAAAACACTTCTATGATATCCACCCTGAGAGGCATGCATATTTTTTATTTGAGCGAGTCTCAAATTAGGACTAATTAGCGACTCTGCCTTCATTCCTGCTATTGGAAGAAAATTATTATTTTCGATATCCTCTACCATAAAGACTTTTTCCCCTTCAAAAACAGCACTTTCTGATAGAGACCTTTTATAGGTCATTCCTTTTAAGTTAAAAAACTTATATAAAATAATATCAATTAAAAATAATAAAGGTAGGGTAAGAGCAATTTGTAAAAACAGCATATTTCCTCCTCAAGAAAACTTGGCTTGCGTCGAGCTATAGCGAAGACAGAAGCTTAGTTACATTTATACAAACTTAGCCTATTCGAAGACAGAGCTATTCAAGTGGAACTTCTATGTGGGAAAGAATATCAATGATTATTTTTTCACCTGCATTCTTATTTCGACTTGAGAGACCTGTTGGTATTAATCTATGTGACAATACAGGCCCCGCCATAGACTTAACATCATCTGGTGTGACAAATTCTCTTCCATCGAGCAATGCCTTCACCTGTATCGCCTTCAATAAAGCCAGAGAACCTCTTGGACTGATACCTAAATGGGCACCAGCATGTTTTCTTGAGGCTTGTACAATTTTAGTTATGTAACCTAAAATATCATCTGATACTTTTACTTTTGAATAGATTTTTGAAGCCTCTATTATATCCTGTGCTGAAACAACAGCCTTTAGTTCTTTAAGAGGATTATGCTCTTTAAATCGTCTTAGGATATTAATTTCAGCTTCTGAGTCTGGATAGCCCATCGAGGTCTTAATTAGAAAGCGATCTAATTGAGCCTCTGGCAACGGAAACGTCCCTTGTATTTCTACAGGATTTTGTGTTGCAATTACTAGGAAAGGTGCTATGAGTTCCTTTGTTTCGCCATCTATTGTTACTTGTCTCTCCTCCATACATTCGAGCATTGCAGACTGGGTACGAGGAGTTGCTCGATTAATCTCATCCGCTAGTACAATATTTGAAAAAATCGGGCCGGCCCTGAAGCTGAAATTATTTTCTTTTTGACTGAAAAAATTGATTCCTGTAACATCTGAAGGGAGAAGATCTGGCGTAAACTGTATTCTATTGAAGTCACAATCTATTGATGCCGCAAGTGCTCTGGCAAATACAGTTTTTCCTGTTCCAGGCACATCCTCGAGCAGCATATGTCCACCTGTAATAACACAAATCAGTGATAAGTCTATGATATTATCTTTATCAACAATAACTTTGGATACGTTCTCTCGAATTTTTTCGGCTAAAAGCCTAATATCTAGAAGCTCCATATTTCGCCCATCCTTTTACTAAAGTCAATTATATTCAGCTTTTAACTGATTATAAATGACATTTTTTATAATTATAACATATTATTCAGGAAAATATGGGCTAAATTTTGTCAATTATTTTTCATTTTATTAATTTTTTTCTTGCCGAAAATCTCATATACACCCATTGCCAATAGGAAAATTCCGAATATTTTACGAAGAATTTGTCCATCCATTGATAAAGCTAACTTTGACCCAAGAATAGCACCTCCTAAGCCAAAAATCAATATTGGTATGCCCATCTTAAAATCAACATTCTTGTGCCTTATGTGTATTCCAAGTGCTACTATTGCGGTTGGTATAAAGAACAATAGGTTTACACTCTGAGCCACATGCTGTTCTGGCTTCACAAAAAGAACAAGCGCAGGTATCAAAACTGCCCCTCCGCCTATTCCCATTCCGCTTATAATTCCTGCCGCCAAGCCAATTAATATGACAATCATTTTGTTAAGCACACCTTTCTGTATGGTAGTTCGTAAGGCATCTTACCATTCCATTTAATATTAATAAGTTATTCATTAGAAAATCATTCTGAAGGCTGCAATTATCATAAATGCACCAAAAATTTTTCTTAAAATTCTAGATGGACATTTATTTAATAAGAATGCTCCTATTGCTCCGCCAACTACTCCACCTACCATAGCCTTCCAAGTTATATTCCAATCCACATAGCTATTTGATAAATAGAAATATGTGCTTACCATTGTCAGTGGCAGTATTATAAGTAGTGCTGTGGCATGTGCCTTGTGCTCATCTTCTCCTAACAAAAAAACCATAGCAGGAACGGCAATTGTACCTCCACCCGATCCGAAGAGCCCATTTGCCACTCCAGCAGCAAAACCAATTCCTACATATATTAAAATTTTTGATGCTTTATTCTTTAAATTCATTCACCTTGTCCCTTCAATTAAATGCTATTACACTTAATAAAATGACATGTAACAACACCAAACTAAAACTAGTATTCCCTAAAAAATATAAAATAGGAGATTTGAACAAAATGTTTAAATTATATTGTTTTTTCACAAAAAAACAGGTGCTAATCAATAGCACCTGTTCAAAACTATACTCGATGAAACATTTATGTACTTTAATTTTGTCTGCCTTCAATTGCACATAGAAGAACTCCTATTGCAATTCCAAATCTTCTGTCAAGAATATTTCCAGTATCAGTTGAAAAATCGATATCTAATTTTGATACTATAGGATTAACTTTCTGCTTAAATTGACATATTTTGATACCTTTTATTTCAACATCAAATTTCTGAGGTATAAGATTTGAAAGAAAACGCCTAAGCAGTGCAAGTCCAAGGCTATCTTCCTTAATAGTTCCTATTTCCATGTCGTCCTTATCCAAAATAATCCATTCATCCTTCATGATGGATTTAAGACCTTTTCTCCTTAATGCACCTAACTTCTCTCCAGTCTTCGCATCAGTTATATCATATGTTGCGGAGAAATCAATAACACTTCTAGCGTGGATATTCAAAAGCTCTTCAGTCATATCCTCACCTGTATATATTCTGATATCTTCCTTTAGTTTAAAGGCTTTCATATGAGAATACATTATTACCTGCCCACTATTGTCATATATGTGGAACTTTGCTCCCAAAACAGACAGGACTTTCTTTCTAATTAGATATTGGTTCTGTTCAAATCTGTTATTCATACTAAATCCTCCTTAATTTTTATAAAAAGCATTTTATTATAACTATTTAATTACAATTATGTAATAAAAATATTTTTTTTAAAAACAAATCCATATGTATTTTATTATTAAAATACTTTAATGTCAATTTATACGATAAATTTTTCTTTATTTTCATAATAATTCAATTATTTGTAGAAAAATAAAACTTTTGCTGTAAACATAGGTATTGTCTGGAATACTTATTTCTACCTTTTCCAAAAATCAAATGCAGGCTATGATAAATTAAATTAACTAGTTCAAATATTTTTAAATTGACTACCCAATATGTTAAAATAGAAATAACATGATTTTAATATACTTCTTGGAGTATACATTAGATTTTAAAACCTGCTAATACTAATTAACTAGGAGCCTTACTTTATGACTAAGAGACAGTATCCTATTATAATATTAATTTTAGCTCTTGCTCTGATTTTATCCAACTCTAGTCAAGCTTTAGTAAGTGCTGCGAATACACAAACAGCAGTAAAAAAGCAGGATTTAGTGTTGGTAGAAGCTTATAGCAACGATTTTGTCATTGATATGAAGTATGCCACCTGTGATAATTTTGTAAAGAAAACTCTATATCCCTCCCCTACTTGTGTTTTGACAAAAGGCACGCTCGATAAGCTGATTAATGCTAATAATATTGTTAAAAAACAAGGCTATTCAATTAAAATTTGGGATGCTTACAGACCCCTGAGTGTTCAGAAAATAATGTGGGAAGCCACGCCAAATAAGAATTATGTTGCAAATCCATATCGTTCAGGCTCAAAGCATAATAGAGGTGCTGCGGTGGATGTTACCCTTGTTGACAAGAACGGTAAAGAGTTAGAAATGCCCACAGAATTTGACAACTTTACTGCTAAGGCATCTCCAAACTATAAGGATATGACTAAAGAGCAAAGGAAGAATTTAAATATCCTGTCAGCAGCAATGAAAGCATCAGGCTTTAAAACTGTTAGCCATGAGTGGTGGCATTTTGAGGATAAAGAATATAGCAACTATAAAATACAGGATGTACCACTTAGTAAATTTGATACAACAAACTATACACTTAGCAATAAAACAATTTCCAACCTCAACTGTATCAAAAATAATTCTAAATCTGAGCAGCTAATTGTTGTTACCTCACTAATAAGTAATACCTCAAATGTTGTAATTAATACATATGAAAAAAAGAATAACCTATGGGTCAACATTCACAAAAATCTTGTAGGATACATTGGCTTAAAGGGCTTTTCAAATAATAAAACTGAGGGAGATTATAAAACACCAATCGGTGCTTACAGAATAGGAACTTGTTACAGTAAAACCAGTAATATTTCAACTGGCTTGGACTTATATAAGTATAAATCAAAAGATGTGTGGGTGAATGATAATGGTATTTATGATGTGTTTTTCAGCATAGAATATAATACCAAACTCTTTTTCGGTATAGCAGATGCTAAAGCTCAGATTAAATATACAAATGGTAGCATTGCAGCTGATAAATCAAACCTTTTGGCGATAGTAAAATGGCTGGATAAGGACAAAAAACCATTGATTTTGCAAGGTCCGTTATCAGACATTGTAAAATATTGATTGTATCTTTTAGCATTTCAAATTATAATTTATGTTAACAGAGAAAATATTTATTAAGTATAGAGACATGAGGTGTGTATGGAAAATAACAGTAATTACAACTTGTTCAGAAGCAAATTATTTAGGTATGGTTGTTACCTCCTGCTAAGTTTATTGATTATATTTATGTTTGGTAAAATAGAGTTTTTTATTTCTCCCATTAAGAGCTTTATATACTCAATAATTTTCCCACTACTATTTGGAGGAATACTTTTTTATATTCTCAGACCTTTAGTAAGGCTGCTTGAAAAAGTCAAGTTTCCTCATGTCTTGGCTATTATTCTGTCCTTCATAATAGTTCTGTCTGCCTTGGTATTATTAAGCTCTTATACAGGTAGTATTATTAAAACCCAGTTTAGTGAATTTTGGAACAGCTTGCCAAACCTATACAATCAAGCTCAAAATACCATAAATAATTTTCTGAATAGTAATTTGTTTAGTTCTTTTAGTCTTGAATTACAAAATCTAGATTTAGCCAATAAAATTTATGGATTTGTAGAAAGTATTCCGAAAAGCCTTGGAAAAGGTGCCGTTAACTTTATTGGAGCTATTACAAATATAGGATCGATTATTATAATAATACCTATTATTTTATTTTACTTTCTTATTGATGGAAATAAATTCAAAGAAAGTGTTGTTAGATTTGCTCCGAAATCACATAAAAATAACCTTAGAAAAATATTATCAGATATAGATTTCGTTTTATCTAATTATATTGCAGGACAGCTTTTAGTGGCCTTCTTAATTGGTGTATTCATGTATATCGGCTACTTGATTATTGGTCTTAAATACTCACTATTATTAGCTATTTTTGCTATGATAACCTGTATTATTCCCTTCTTTGGTCCATGGATAGGTATTATCCCAGCAATACTGCTATCCCTTGCCAGTGAACCTTTTATGGCTGTTAAAATATTTATAGTTATGGTAATTGTACAACAGATAGACAATAACTTTATCTCTCCACAGGTAATGAAGAAAAGTATGGATATTCATCCTCTAACAGTAATACTTCTGTTAATGGGCATCATTCCTATTTTAGGCTTCATTGGTTTAATAGTAGTAATTCCATTGTACTCAGCTATTAAAATTACAATAAAGAATATTGTAGAGATGTATTATCCTGAATATGCAGAAACCTTAAATTTCGATAAACCTGAAGAGCCCACCAAACCAAAGAGGACATGGAAAATAAAGCTTCCAAAGAAAAAATAAATTAATTTTTGGAGGAAGAATAATGTCATATTTACCAGACATACAACAATATTCTAATATGAAATATACCCGATGTGGTAAAAGTGGTGTAAAGCTCCCAGCAAGATCATTAGGAACTACTGAGCGAAAGTTATATTTATATTAAGGACCTCTGACTGACTTCCAAGTCTTATAGCCGGACCCCAAGTTCCATAGCCACAAGAAACAATCAAATTAAATTTGTCGTCTTTCAGATGCCCAAAATCCTCTTCAAACAATGCACTTGTTATTAAATTAATAGGGAAGAATTGACCTGCATGTGTATGTCCTGAAAGCTGCAAGTCAATCCCTTCCGTTCGCGGTTCATTCAGGTTTGTTGGCTGGTGGTCGAGCAGGAGCACAGGTAAATTTTTATCAACTCCACTTAGTACAGAAGCTAGGGCCTTTCTGTCATATCCATTAATACTAGAGCTACTATCCTCTCTTCCCACTAAATAAAAGCTATCTTGAATTTTAACATATTCATCCCTTAAAACAGTTACACCGCTATTTTCAATGAGCTCTGTTATTTTATCAGTGGCTTTCCCATAATATTCATGGTTGCCAAGAATAGCATATACTCCATATTTAGATTTTATGCTCTTTAGCTCATCTAACATGTGCTCTTCCTCTATTGGCTTGATATCATTATCTATCAAGTCACCAGCAAATACAACTATATCAGCTTCAAGGCCATTTATAACCTCTACCGCTTTATGGAGCCTGTTTCTCCCTATACTATCCCCTAGATGAACATCAGAAATCATTACACATTTTAAATCCTTTATATTTTCAGCTTTTTTATCAATACTTACATTATACTCAGAAGTCCGAGGAACTAATGCATTGTAGGTTCCTATTGTAAGTAAAATGGTGACCAATACTACAACCACCAGAGTTATTATCCAAGGTTTGTTCTTCAAAATAGCTGGTTGGATACCAAGCTTTTTTGTTAAGAATCTAATAATATCTATAATCAGAGTAAAACATATCAAATATATAAATAATGCAAGCCAGTATCCACCAATGGTACTGAAAATGCCAGCTACGCTTTCTGGTAAATAACCCTTGAATAACATACCGACAATATACATAAATGCAAATGAGAATAATGCTATCCAATAAACTATTTTGATAACAGGTGCTTTAACCTTCATGCTGCGTAATCCCCTAATACCAATATAATAGTTTAGCAAACCATAAACGACCAACACTATGACACCAAATAAATATTCCATAAGTACCTCTTATAAATAATTCCAATAAAATAATTGTACAGCTTCTAATCAACATAAAACTTCTTTTTAAAAGATTATACCATAAACTAGTTTGTTACAGCATATATTACTTATTAGTAAATAGATTTTATGCTTTATATTAGGAGTCGCTATGCGAAATAAAACTAAGGCAATCCTCGTTATCTCTATCTTCTTATTTACTATTGCAATTAGCGCAATCTGCTTACGAATTAACAAGCAACAAGACGCTTATCACACTTATATATTCGGTGGATTGATTAATAAAATTCCAAAAGAAGATGAAATAAGCTTATCCTCTGAAAATTTATCTAGACAGGCAGTTTCAATATTAAACGAAAGTATGGCAAACCTTAATGAAACTTATTTTAGACCCTCAAAGCTAAAAGCCCTTAATAGTAATTTCATTGACCTTAGAGTATTTTCGCAGACCTTTCCAAATGGTACAGTGCCAACATCGCTATTGGATAGTCCATTGAACTCGGCAATTAACTATTTCAGTGTCTTGCAGCAAGCAGCTAATCTTACACAAGGCAAGACTGGAGGCTGTGGTACTATAGGCTTTGCAAAATTGCCCTATCCCATTGCCTATGAATTCCTTTCAGAAAGCAACAAAGAATTTATGCCTTACGATGAGTATATAGCCTCATTTGAGGGAATAGGTCATATAAATCTGATTAAAATTATTCCTATTATCACTGAGGATAAGGATAAATATAAATATTTTATAGAATTAGAAATACTCGAAGGAACTAATATTGGCGTCACTACTTTTAACTATTATACAGGCGAACTTTTTCTCAAAGAAGTAAATGAATTATATTATATAGACTCATTAAGCTTAACCCCTGAGGATTTCTTCTGTGCCGCTTACCATGGCTGGGCACATAATGCAGAGTTATATGTTGAAACTGTATATGGAAATTGGTGCAGCTTAATAATGAAACAATATGCCCCTGAGCAGGATGAATATAAAAAAAGTATAATTATTGACGGTACAGATAAGAAGAAATACATGTTTGAATTTGCAAAACTCACTAACGGCACTGACCTTCTAATTAATTCTCTAGTAAAAAGCGATGACAGCTGGATTCCAGTCGAGATAGAAGTGGAAGAACGCTATGATAAACCTTAGCTTCAATATCCACAGGTGTAACGGAGGCTAAATGACTATAAATTTTTGGCAGTGTTTAACATCGACAAGTGTCTTGATCCATCACTCTGAATAAATGTTCATCAGCTTTCTTTTTAAAATATCCACCCTTTCGCTGGGATTGCAATCCTCTAAAAATGCTTTATACGAGCGAACCAGCCATCTTTTCTCTTCATCTGTTTTTGACGAGATATCTGTAATATTACTATCCAACTCAATGTAGTATTTATCAAGTATTTCGCTGCATTTATCCTTTATTTCCTGGGAATCAGCAAAAATTTCAGCTATACCTTCGTTATGAAAATCATATTTTGATACAAAGTGCCCTTGACTCTCATCCCACACAAAGGTCACTTGCTTGTCTGCTGTTACAGTAACATACTCAGATTCGTCAGCAATGGGCAGTTCCAATGAATATACCTTTGATAATTTATAGTCTGCTGACAGCCTGACTTTAGTGCTATCCTGAGTAAGGGAATTCAACTCTATTGTAAACCCGTAAGAGTTTACATCATTATGAATACTTGGAATGCTTAGTACGTTTTTGACAGCATCGCCATCAATGGTATACCAGTCCTGGAAGTACGATAAATAACCAGTACCATGCCCACAACAATTTTTTTCAGCTATGATAAAAGTTTTATTAGCTATTCTTTTTATTTTATAATTTGCTTTATCTCCCCTACTTCTTATGTCAATATTTCCAATATAGCCACTTAACTTTTTATCATTGTTTTTGAATATCAAGAGCCTGGTAATATAGCTGTCTGAGAAAGATAGAATCTTATACAAACCACCATTGCCTAACTTTAGCTGCTTTGCTTCAAAGGTATAGTCATCTCTTAACGTCACACTATCAAGCCCTAGATTTTTACTAACAAACTCCATAAAATTCTGTTTTCTGGCAGAAGACAAAGCCATTATCTCATCTGATGTGAGTTGATGCGGCGTAGAGGTATTTAGCAAAAATAGCTCATTAAACTGCTTATGGAATTCTTCACTAACTTTGACGTTAAAAATCATACTATCTGTTTTAATTTTGTAAACATAAGGTTTATCCTTCTGGCTAGAAATAATTAATCCTCCTGCCTCAGCAAAGCTTTGAAAATTATTATCCGAATTGATATCCAAAAAGTTTTCACTAGTTGAAAAAATCACAGAAATACATCTATTCTGAGCTTTAATTAATTTTACCTCCGCCTCCATAGCCTCAAAACCATATATTACTTTGTAGTCAATTATTTCATAATTCTGGCCTAAAATGCTGTCGTTTATAAAATCATTCAATTTAGGAATTACATCATAATGGTTGATTTTTGTATCATTCTTGTCAACCAGCTCACCTTCCATAACATCCCCATTAATTTTTAGTCTAGCTGGGAGTGTAATAATAGAAGGGTTTAGCACCTGCCCCATATAGAAACTTTTCAAATATTCAGATATCCATACTTCAACCTCGTAAGTTCCTTTCTCAACAACAGTACCTCCGAAATCAAATTTCCTATCTAGAGCCACTGACCTTGCACCGAAGGAAATTTCTAGTATCGGATTCCCATCCTCCCCCATTAGCTTCACATAATAATCTTCTTTAGTTTCTTCCTGAGACTTTAGATATGTTTGTGATTTTAAAAACTGCAAAAACTCGTTAACAATACTGACGTCTCTTTGCTCAACCTCATATTGTTTCTCAATGTCTTTTATAGTGATATATTTTACCTTTAATGACGAATAATCAGAAGTAGTTTGCACTGCATTATCAGCAACTGTTGGAATTACTACACTTTCATCTCTTTGAGTTTTAGAATCTTTGGTACAAGAAACTAATAATACTAAATTTATTAGAAATAAAATAATAATCGCTCTCTTCATTTTTCTACCCTGTCATTCTTCTAAATTATTTAACTTATTTTTACATTATAGCACAATTAATCAAATTTTGTAATTTATACAATCAAATTATTAATACGAAAGGAGCATGTCTTTATTCAAAATTGATGTAGCAGTTGTAGTCCATGTATTTAAAGCGGATTCATACCTCTATATAACCAAAATATTTACCAAAACAACGCAAGTCGGCAAGCCAACATTGCTTATGTTAATAAAAAAATTGGCTGACCGTTTCATAATGTTTTAACACCTTATGAAACGGTCAGCCAATTTTTATTTTTTAGCTACTAGTACAGATATTGCTATATTGTAAAAATTACTTACTCTCCTTAATATATCTGTCCACTGCTTGCGCTGCTTTCTTTCCTGCTCCCATTGCCAATATTACTGTAGCAGCACCTGTAACAGCATCTCCTCCTGCATATACTCCCGCCTTACTTGTTGCTCCAGTCTCTTCTTCAGCAATTATTCCTCCCCATGACTGGGTATCAAGTCCTGGTGTTGTAGCTGAAATAAGAGGATTTGGTGATTGACCAATTGCAATTATAACTGTTTCTATATCAATAATGTGCTCTGAGCCTTTTTTCTCTACTGGTCTTCTTCTGCCAGACTTATCTGGCTCGCCCAGTTCCATTTCAACACATTCGATTCCTTTTACCCATCCATCCTCTGTACCGATAATCTGCTTTGGATTAGTCAATAACTTGAGAATAATACCCTCTTCTTTAGCATGATGAACTTCCTCAAGTCTAGCTGGTAGTTCAACCTCAGAACGTCTGTAGATAATGTAAACATTTTCAGCACCTAGGCGCTTTGCACTTCTTGCCGCATCCATGGCAACATTGCCACCACCAACAACAGCCACATTTTTCCCAACGAAAACTGGTGTATCTGTATCTGGGAATTTATATGCACTCATCAAATTAATTCTTGTTAAAAATTCATTAGCAGAATAAACTCCATTGTAATTTTCTCCAGGTATACCCATAAAGCTTGGCAGACCAGCTCCAGAACCTATGAAGACTGCTTTATATCCCTCTTCTCTAAGTTCATCAATTGAGAATATTTTACCAATAACCATATTAGTTTTAATATCTACTCCCAAATCTTTTACATTTTGAATTTCTTTTTGAACTAAGGCCTTTGGTAAACGGAACTCTGGTATACCATACATTAACACTCCACCAGGAACATGGAAGGCCTCAAAAATAGTAACCTCATAACCGAGTTTCGCAAGATCTCCTGCACATGTCAAGCCAGCAGGACCCGAACCAACTACAGCCACCTTAATTCCATTACTCTCTGGTTTTTTATCGTTATTCTTACAATTTTCCATATACCAATCAGCAACAAATCTCTCAAGTCTACCAATTCCAACGGATTCACCCTTTTTTGCTCTGACGCATAATTGCTCACATTGGGTTTCTTGTGGGCAAACTCTTCCACAAACTGCTGGTAAGCTGTTTGTCTCTTTTATTTTATAATAAGCCTCTTCGAACTTGCCTTGTGCAACAAGCTCAATAAACTCTGGAATTTGTACATTAACAGGACAGCCTGCTACACAAGGTTTAGTTTTGCAATTTAAACACCTCTGTGCTTCTTCAATCGCCATTGCATCTTCATAGCCTAAAGTAACCTCTTTAAAATTTTTATTTCTTATATTAGGGTCCTGTTCAGGCATTTTTACCTTATCTAAAGCCATATTAGGCATTCCTTCCACCCCCTAGTTTACAAACATGGATGTCATTAGACTCACTCTCTTGTTTTTTATACATGCCTTGTCTTCTCATTGCTTCATCAAAGTCTACCTCATGTGCATCAAAATCAGGGCCATCTACACATGCAAATTTTGTTTTTCCACCAACAGTAAGTCTGCATCCGCCACACATTCCCGTACCATCTATCATTACAGGATTCATACTTATAAGTGTCTTAATCCCATATTCTTTTGTCAAATTGCTAACAGCCCTCATCATTACTAGCGGACCAATGGCAATAACTAAATCATATTTGTTACCTTCATCAATTAGCTCCTTGAGGACGTTTGTTACAAAACCTTTTGTACCATTTGATCCATCATCAGTTGCAACAACTAGCTTATTGCTCACCTTTTCCATCTCTTTGTCTAAAATAATCAAATCTTTACTTCTAAAGCCAGTTATAACATGAACCTCAGCACCTAATGAATGAAGCTTCTTAGCTTGTGGATAAGCAATAGCAGTTCCCAAGCCACCACCTATTACAGCAACCTTCTTATATCCCTCTAAATGTGAAGCAGTTCCCAATGGACCTACGAAATCCAGTAAATACTCACCTTCATTCATCTCAGCTAAAGCTCGAGTAGTTTTGCCTACTAACTGATAGATAATTGTTACTGTACCCTTTTCCCTATCATAATCAGCAACAGTAAGTGGTATTCTTTCACCCGACTCAGATATCCTTAATATGATAAACTGTCCAGGCTCAGCTTTTTTCGCTATAAACGGTGCTTCTATATCCATTAATACAACTGTAGGATTTAATACTTCTTTTCTTATTATTTTAAACATTTAGCGACCTCCTATTTGAATATCAGATATCTTTAGTGCTTCAATTAACATTATACTCTAAATATTAAAGAGTCACAAATGAATAGTTTGCTAATTTGTTAATTTATTAACTTTGTAGAATAAATAAAAGTGATAGAATTCTATGCTTTTTTTACTGCTTTAATACCTACTTCCTAGGAATCAATAATATCTTTTCAAAGGTAGTGTCAGCATTATATATCATTAGTACCTCTAGTATCTCCTGTTCAGTCATAACCTTTATGATTTTTAATTCTTCATCGAGTATGCTTACAAGATGGAACATATTTGCATGATCCATAGCTTTTATTACCTCTGAAAGTTTTATATTTTTCATAACAACTATTTCTCTCACTGGATAAATACCCTTATCAATAATTCGAGATTTTTTAAATATAAAATTTTTTATATTCATAATAGCAGTCTCCTTTTTAATTCCCTTTGCGCATAGTAATACATAGCTTCCGATTAGAACCATGCTGATATTATATAAGGTTTTTTTAAAAATCACTAAGCCAAGACAAATAATAAAAATTGAGAGGAATACTGAAAATATATGCATTTTCTTACTTGCTCGAAATAGACCAAAACGCTGTGAAAGTATTTCAAAAGCTATTTTACCTCCATCTAAAGGCATTATTGGTATAAGGTTAAAAAATGCCAGCCATATGTTTATATGAACTACTATTGTAAATTCATTTGAAACATACGGGCAGGCATAAAATATACTTGCAAATATTATATTAACACAAGGCCCAGACATATATATGTATAGCTTACTAAGTTTAGTACACTTAGAATCATCTATCTCCGCATTAAGGCCTACTGGTAAGATTCTTATACTATTAATTCTCCCACCTAAAATTACTGCCACTAAAATATGTCCAAATTCATGAGCAATTATGAAGCTCATTGTTATCACATACTCAATGGCAAAATTATTCATTATTGCTATTAATATAAGCGGTACAAGCAGTATATTTATATTAACAAGAATTTGCTTGATTTTTATAGATAAGTTAAGCATAAAAACATTACTGATTCAGATAGTTCAGCAGTTTCTCCGGGTCCACTGCCTTATTATCTTTCCAGACCTCAAAGTGTAAATGTGACCCCGATAAGCCTTCTGTATCCCCAACCTTTGCAATAACATCACCC
Organism: Bacillota bacterium; assembly: GCA_023441625.1. Lineage (GTDB taxonomy): Bacteria > Bacillota > Clostridia > Acetivibrionales > DSM-1351 > Ruminiclostridium. The sequence goes on along the minus strand of JAEZOA010000124.1, from coordinate 2,360 downwards.
TGGTTAACCTTATCTCCCTCTTTCGAAATGAGTATTGAGCAATGAGCATATACTGAATCAATTCCATCATTATGCTTGATTTTTATGTAATTACCATACTTTGGAGTTGTTCCTACTTCAACAACCTCTCCACCTAAAGCTGCTTTTATTGAGGTTCCCATATTTGCCTCAATATCAATTCCATCATGAAACTCAGAATCGCCACTTAAAGTATAAGTACCAAAAGCAGCTACAATATTTCCTTTTATTGGTGTTATAAATGCATACTTATCAGCTATAGCCTTTATCTCAGTATCTTCCAGTGATTGTATCCTGCCTGTATTTTCTCCAATATCAGTGATATTATCATTTTCAGAAACTTTATTTAAATTCTGAGTATCCTGAATAACTTCTCCATTCTTTTCAATTATTTTGGTATCATTATTTAATTCAGAATTAATACCTTTTTCATCAATATTATTTTCTGATAAGTCTATCTTTTGTGGGAGCTTAATTCCAATAGCTGTAGCGAAATTAAAAATATACTTATTTGCATCAAAGTTTCTTGTGGTAATAACCTCTACCTTTGAAATTAAAAATTCAGTTGTTGGTGTATCTGCTGCTTTACATAAAGCAAATACAGACAGAAAAACAACCACAACAAGCAGCTTTGCAGCAAATGCAGTTGATAATAAGTCCTTTTCAGACTCTCTTCTCTTTTTTCTCTGTACACCCGTCTGGCGTGAGTACTTTGGTCTTACTACTATTTCATCCATCTTGCTCACCCTTTCTTTAGCAAAGTCAATTACTATCAGCTAAAGCCCCCTAAAGTCAAAAGAGAATTTACAATTCAAACATGGTCTAAAAATTCGCCTAAAGGAAAAGGCTTTAGACCGTAATTGGCTTATATAAGTATTTATGGGCCATGCCTCTTATAGATTATATTTTCCTATCTTCAATATTATGCATATAAAAAATGCTCAGACAAAAGTCAGAGCATTTAAATAATTACTATTTAGTTCTATTAAAATCTTGATTATTATACGTTAACCAGCTTCTACCTCAATAGCTCTCTCCAAGCTAAGTCTTCTCTCTCTAGACCTTTTATAAGCACCTCAGCAGTTGCTATGTTTGTGGCAAAAGGAATATTATTTGCATCACAATGCTTAAATAACAAAAAGCTACTTGTGTCATTCTCCCTATTTACATCTCTAAAATAAATAAGTAAGTCAATCTCGTCGCAAGCAATTCTTGCAGCAAGTTGCTGAGCACCCAAACTCCCATAAGCAAGCAAATTAACATTTAAACCTGTTGCTTTGTTAATCAGAATTCCAGTTGAACGTGTTGCAATAAGATGATGCACTTGAAAAATTGACTTGTAAGCTATACAGAAGCTGGACATTAGTTCTTTCTTACTATCATTAGCTGTAAATGCAATATTCATTCTTATCCATCACATACCTTTAGTTTTATTTACCTGCACTTTTTACATTTTTAATAGGTATATTCGCTACTAATGCTGGTACAACTCTATCTCCATCATCGCTTTTGGTTCTAGTTAACTGAATATCAAGAGCGCCCTCATCTATGTCCATATAATGCTGAATAACCTTCATTATTTCCCCTTTTATCATATCTAGAAACTCAGGAGAAACATTTGCCCTGTCATGAATCAGTACCAACTGTAGTCTCTCTTTTGCTACATCCTTCGATGGCTTGGATCTGCCAAAAATCTTTGAAAAATCAATTAGCATACCACTATTTCCTCCTTATGTAGATTTAAATCCCAATAATTTCTTAAACCGGTATAAAAACCCATCTTCACTTTCTAAGTTCATTATTGGAACATCTTCACCTTGTATTCTTCTGGTAACATTCCTATAGGCTTGTCCTGCTAATGATTTCTCATCATTAACTGCAGGTTCACCTCTATTTGTAGAAATAACAATTTTTTCATCATCTGGAACAACCCCAATAAGATCAATGGCCAAAATATCAATAATATCATCAATACTCATCATATCACCACGTTTTACCATATCAGGTCTTACTCTATTAATTAAAAGCTTTGGATTTCGAAGTTCATTCGCCTCTAAGAGTCCAACTATACGGTCTGCATCTCTAACAGCCGAAACCTCAGGAGTAGTTACAACAATTGCCTTATTAGCCCCAGCAATTGCATTTTTAAAGCCTTGCTCAATTCCAGCAGGGCAATCTACAATTACGTAGTCAAATTCGTTCTTTAACTCAGTGATTAAATTAATCATCTGCTCTGGTGTTACCGCTGATTTATCTCTAGTTTGAGCTGCTGGAAGAAGATACAAGCCATCATATCTCTTATCCTTTATAAGTGCTTGCTTAACTCTGCACACACCATCAAC